>JAQVQY010000059.1 GCA_028701335.1 Eubacteriales bacterium | reverse complement strand
AGCAGGCCGCCGCAACAGTGGGGCAGTGCGAGCTGATGTACATGTATGACAAATTCTTCGGTGAATACGGGCAGAAGGTGGGCCAGCTGCTGATTACACGGGGAGACATGGAGGACCCGGCCCGCCACCGAAACCTCCTTGCAGCCTTTGAGCGCCTGTTTGATTGGGGGGTTATCCCCATCATCAATGAGAATGACGCGGTGGCGGTGGAAGAGATCGTTTACGGCGACAATGATGCCCTATCCGCCCATGTGGCGGTGCTGGTGGGAGCGGCGAAGCTGATTATTCTGACGGACATCGACGGTCTGTATGACAAAAATCCGGCGCTGCACCCTGACGCGAGGCTCATAGAGATGGTTGAGGTCATCACCCCGGAGATACGCGCCCTGGCCCAGGGCGCCGGAAGCGCCATGGGCACCGGGGGAATGGAAACCAAGCTCAAAGCTGCGCAGCTGGCCTGCCAGGAAGGCATTGACACCCATATCATCAACGGAAACACCCCCGAGAACATTCACCGGCTGCTGGCGGGGGAACAGTTGGGCAGTTGGTTTAGGGCGGTAAAAGAATGCTGAGAGAAACAGGCGAGCGGGCGCGGCAGGCGGCAATCGCACTTGCGCAAACCACCGACGCACAGCGCGCGAACGCGCTATTAGCTATGGCCAGTCAGCTGATGGCGGAAACAGACTTGGTGCTGGCCGCCAACCGGGAAGATCTGGACCAGGCCATGGATGAGGGACTGCCCCCGGCGATGCTGGACCGGCTGGCGCTCAACCCCGCCCGGGTAGCCGATATGGCAAGGGGGCTTGAGGAAGCCGCCGCGCTTCCGGACCCGTTGGGCGAGATCCAGTGGAAGACCGTGCGGCCAAACGGGCTGAAGATCCGCCGGGTATCAGTCCCCCTGGGAGTCGTCGCGGTGATTTTTGAAGCCCGGCCCAATGTGACCGCGGACGCCGCTGGCTTATGCCTGAGGGCGGGAAATGCGTGCATCCTGCGAGGCGGGAAAGAAGCCATCCGCAGCAATCTGGCCGTGGCTGCGGCGCTGAGGCAGGCACTGAAAGAGCTTGGCTTGCCTGAGGACGCGGTGCAGCTGGTGGAGGGCACCAGCCGGGAGAGTGCTGATGCCCTGATGCGCCTGGACGGCTTTGTGGATGTGCTGATTCCACGGGGCGGTCCGGGATTGATCCGAAGGGCCGTGGAATACGCCACCGTGCCGGTTATTGAGACGGGGGAAGGCGTCTGCCACATCTACGTGGACAAAGACGCGGATGTCTTGATGGCGGCCGATATCATCCACAACGCCAAAACCTCCCGCTGCTCAGTCTGCAACGCCTGTGAGTGCATGCTGATCCATCAGGACATCGCTGCCAAGGCCCTGCCCGTGGTCGGCAAAAAGCTGATGGACGAGGGGGTTACCATCAAGGGAGACAGCCGCAGCCGGGAGATTCTCCCGGGAATCGCCACCGCAACGGAAGAGGACTGGGGGCGTGAATACCTTGACCTCACCATCGCTTCCAAAGTTGTTAAGGATATGGAGGAAGCCCTTGGCCATATCGCCCGCTACGGCACCGGGCACAGCGAAGCCATTATTACGGAGAATAAAGCGGCGGCGTCTGGTTTTTTGAGCCGTGTGGACGCGGCGGCAGTGTACCACAACGCTTCCACGCGCTTTACCGATGGCGGCGAATTTGGATTTGGCGCGGAGATTGGAATTTCCACCCAAAAGCTGCACGCCCGGGGGCCTGTGGGGGTCAAATCCCTGACCAGCTACAAGTACATCATTGAAGGTACAGGGCAGACGAGGTAAGGATGATGGTGATTGGATTTATCGGCCTGGGGAACATGGCCCAGGCCATTATCGCCGGGATGCGGCACAGCGGGGAATTTAAGGACAGAGCCATCCTGGGCTGCGACCACAACGAAGATAAACGCCGGGATATGGCGGATCGCCTTGGCGTGATTAACCTTCCGGATGACCTGGCGGTGGCGGCGCAAGCGGACATGCTGGTGTTGGCAATCAAACCCCAGGCGCTGCCGGCGGTGCTTGAGCGGATTATGCCGCGCCGCAAGGTTTCCCAATGCACCCTCAGCCTGGCCGCGGGCAGGCCGATAGCCTGGCTTGAGAAGGCCTTGGGGAATGGTTCCCCCATTATCCGCGCTATGCCCAACGTGGCAGCCCGGGTGGGCGGTTCGGTGACAGCTCTGTGTAAAAATGAACGGGTCACCACGGAGCAACAGGGCCTTGCCACCGGGATATTTGAAGCGGTGGGGCACGCCATGTGGATGGCAGAAGCACGCATGAGCGCTTTTTCGGCCATCACCGGCGCTGCGCCCGCGTTTACTTTCCTCTATCTGGACGCGCTGGCGTCTGCTGGCTTAAAAGCGGGACTGCCCAAAGCCGTGGCGCTGGAGGCCGCCTGCCATATGGTGGTGGGCGTTTCCAAGCTGGTGCTGGAAACAGGCGGGCATCCGGCAGCCATCATCGATCAGGTCACTTCCCCCGGCGGCACCACCATTGAGGGCATGCACGCGCTTAAAGCCCTGGGATTTGAACATGCGGTGTATGAGGCGGTCAAAGCGGTAATGGAGAAGGAAAGAAGCCTTGCAGAAAACAGTTGACCGGCCCAAAATCCTATGCTATAGTGCACCTATCTTAACGGGAAGGGAGTTGTGCGGCATGATGAAGAGAGCGGTTGTTGATATGGCATTTGTCCGCATGGCTCCCGGCATTGCGGCCAGGTAAACGTTCGTTTTTTTATCGTCCGGGAGAAAATCATTCTTCCGGGCGTTTTTTGTACGCCAAGAAAGGAATTGCATGACAGCATGCGAAGCATGGATCAGCGCGCAGCATCATGACGTATTCAGCGTCTATCTGCCGCATAACGGGGCCTTTATAAACGCGGCTTTATCGGGAAAACTAAGGCTGCAGCTAAAGCAAAAGCACCTGCAGCTGGTCGCTGGAGACCGGGTGACCCTGGAGGGCGAACGCATAACAGCGCTTCATGAGCGGCGCAGCCTGTTAAGCCGGATAGAAGCTGGCGGAAGGGGCTTTGCCCAGGCGCTTGCCGCGAACATGGATTATGTGTTTATCTGTACCTCTCCCAATGAGGAGTTCAACATCAAACGGGTGGACCGCTATCTAGCCATGGCTGACGGCGCCGGGGTTGAGGCCGTGCTGCTGATCACCAAGGCTGATATTGCCGGAGACTTGAACAGTGTCCTTTCTTCAATTCAAGCGTTAAATCCAAACAGGCAGTATCTTCTTTGTTCAGCCATAACCGGGCAGGGTCTTGATTCGGTGCGAAACCTTGTGGCAGGGGGGAAAAGCGCTGTGCTGATGGGATCCTCCGGCGTGGGGAAGTCCAGTCTCATCAATGCTATAGTAGGCGACAGCCGCCTGGAAACCTCCGAAATCAGCGCCCATAAGGACAAGGGACGCCATACCACCACCAGCCGGACACTGATCCCGCTGGACAACGGCGGCTTCTTTATCGACAGCCCCGGCATAAGGGAGCTGCAGCTGGACAACAGTGACGCGGCCTCGGGGTTTGCAGATATCACCGTATTGGCTGGCGGATGCCGGTTTAGGAATTGCGCACACATGAAGGAGCCCGGCTGCGCGGTTCGTGAAGCGGTGGCGTCAGGCACTTTAAGAGCAAGCAGGCTTGATAGTTATCTGAAACTGAAAGACGAAGAACGAAAGCCTGGAAAACGGCTCAAATAACAGCCATTTCCCACATAAAAAAAGTCCGGATAATTCCCGGGCTTTCACTTGGACGAAACAGGCTTTGGTTTGTTTTATGATATTAGCCCGGGCAATCCTCACCCACAAGGGTGAGAAACGCCGTTTCATCCAACGTGGGGACGCCCAGGGCCTGCGCTTTTTGCAGTTTGCTGCCCGGTTTTTCACCCAGCAGGATAAAGCTGGTCTTGCGGCTGACGGAACTTGACACAACTCCGCCGTGGCGCTGGATAATCTCCTCCGCCTGCTGGCGGCTGAGGTGCGGCAAGCTGCCTGTGAGCACCAGCGTCTGCCCGCTGAGCGCGCCCTCCGCCTCTCTGGGATTTGCCTCCCGCGGCGTGACGCCTGCGGCGAGCAGGGCGTCCACCATGGCGCTGTTTTGCGCATCAGCGAAAAAATCCAACACAGACGTGCCCACAATCTCCCCGACTGAGGGAATGGCGGTGAGTTCCTCCAGGCCTGCCCGGCGCAGGGCCGATAAACTGCCAAAGCTATTGGCCAAATCCCGGGCGGTCACCTGGCCGATGTTGGGGATGCCAATGCCCACCAGGAACGCGTCCAATGAAGGGGTGCGGCTGGCGTCAATGCCGGCCAGGAGCTTCTGGGCTCTCTTCTCCTTGAAGCCGGGGAGGGTCAGCAGTTGGTCAAGGGTGAGAGCGTAAAGGTCCTGGGGTTCATTGACGCCAAGGCGCTCATACAGCGCCTCCACCGTCTTCCCGGACAGCTGGTCGATATCCAGGGCACCTTTTGAGGCGTAATGGGTGAGGCGGGCCACGATCTGGGGCTTGCAGCCGTCCCGGTTGAGGCAAAAGAGATGCGCCCCGATCTCTTCCAGTTGGGTGCCGCAGGCCGGGCAATGGGTGGGCTTGTCAATGGCTGTGCCGGTTACGCTGCCTTCCACATGGCCCAGGATCTCCGGAATGACATCATTTGAACGGCGTACCCAGACGGTGGCGCCCAGGGTGAGTTGTTTTCTCTGAATATCGCCGTAATTGTTAAGAGTCGCCTTCTGCACAGTGACCCCGGCGAGTTCCACTGGGTTTAAATGCCCCAGGGGAGTCAGCTTGCCACTGCGGCCCGGATCCCAGGTAACAGACAGCAGGGTGGCCGTAGCCTCCTCCGCTGCGAACTTGAACGCCACCGCCCAGCGGGGAAACTTATCCGTGTAACCAAGCGCCCGGCGGGTTTCAAGGTTGCTAACTTTAATCACTGCGCCGTCAATAAGAAAGTCCAGGTTCTCGCGCCCTTCCTCGATGAGGCGGACGGCGTTTTCAATGGCGGATTCGTCTGATCCGGAATAGAGCATGGGGGAAGTGGGGAAGCCATTCTTAGCGATGAAGCGGTGCATGCCGGACTGGTCGCTGTAAGGCGGGTTTTCAAGCGTAGGCACATCATAAAAGCGGGCCTGAAGCCGCCGTTGCCGCGTCACCTCAGGATCCAGGCTTCTAAGGCCGCCGGCGGCGGCGTTTCGGGCGTTTTTCAGTGGTTCTGCCGATGTTTCGTTGTATTTCGCCAGCACCGACAGAGGCATAAAGCACTCACCGTGGATTTCCATAAAACCTTTGAAGGGAATGGACAGGGGCACGGCGGAGATGGCCATGGCCTGGGGGAGTACCTCCTCGCCCACCCTGCCGTTGCCCCGGGTGGCGGCAGTGACCAGAAGACCCTGGTCGTAGGTAAGGACCAGGGTGAGGCCGTCATATTTATATTCCACAACAAAGGAAAGCGGGGGTAGGCCAGGCGTTTTGGCATGGGTTGCCCGGATCCGTTCAAACCATTGGGCCAAGGCCTCCTTGGACTGGACCTTGTCCATGCTCCACAGGCGGCTTTTATGCCGGTGCTGGCGGAAGGCGGGCAAAGGCTCGGCTCCTACGCGCCGGGTGGGCGAATCAGGCAGGCGGGTGCCAACTTCCTCCTCCAGCGCCCTTAATTCATCATATAGCCTATCCCACTCCTTGTCAGAGATGATGGGCTTGTCCAGCACATAGTAGTGCCGGCTGGCTTCATTCAGTTGGTCAACCAGGCTGCGCATGGCGTCCAGGGAATCCATGGCCTACTCCACCTTAACAATGGGGGCGATGGCCACAGAGAACTCCTTTTCGCCATAGGCGGTGAACTGGATGCTCACGCGGGCTTCAGCCCCAGCGCCCGTGGTTTCAACCACGGTCCCGGAACCGAACTTCTTATGCAGCACCCGGTCTCCCTTATGGAAGATCTCGGTGGGTTCAGGCGGCGGGGCAAGGGAAGCGATAAAGCCCTTGCGTACACCGGGAATTTTGGAGGGGTCCTGTCCCATGCCCGGGGTGCCAAATCCCATCTTGGGGGTGGGTTTTGTGGGCTTGGGCGGCTCAGGGGCCTTTTTCTCATTGCCAAAGTGTTTGCGCATGGCGGTGCCCCATTCGTCGGAAATCAGTTCCTTGGGGATTTCGGCCAGGAAGGGGCTGGGCAGGTTGCGGGCAGCCTGGTTGTAGATGGCACGGTGCCGCGCGCGGGTAAGGTAGAGGAACTCCCGTGCGCGCGTGATGCCCACATACAACAGCCGCCTCTCCTCCTCCAGCCTCGCTTCGCCCTCCTGCTTGGCCCTGGCGCTGGGGATCAGGCCATCCTCCAGCCCCGCGATAAACACCGCCCGGTACTCCAGGCCCTTGGCGGAATGCAGGGTCATCAGTGTCACATACTGCGGCGCGTCCTCCTGCATGTCAAGATCGGTTACCAGGGCCACGTTCTCAAGGTAGGCCTCAAGGCTGGGGTCATCTGACTTGGCGGCGAACTCGTTCACAGCGCCCAGGAACTCCAGCAGATTATCCCGCTTTGAGAGCATGTCCTCATCGGCGGATTCAGCGTATTCCCTGATCAGCCCCGTTTCGTCCAGCATCAGTTTGGCGAACTCGCCCAGGGGCATTTCCTTGCGCTTTTCATTCAAGCTGTCCATCATGTCCCGGAAGCTCTCAACGCACTTGCGCGGGCGGGAGCCCAGGGTGTCCGGCAGTTCCAGAAGGGCCTGGTACAGGGGGCTTCCAAGGTTTTCCGCCTGCGCCTCCAGCATCGCCACCGTGGCGTCGCCAATGGCGCGCTTGGGCGTATTGATGATGCGCTTTAGTGCCACATCGTCATCCGGGTTGACCATCAGGCGCAGGTAGGCCAGGGCATCCTTGATTTCCTTGCGGTCATAGAAGCGGGTGCCGCCATAAACCCGGTAGGGGATGCCGGCGCGCATGATCATCTCTTCCAGCACGCGGCTTTGGGCATGCACGCGGTAAAGCACGGCAATTTCCCCATAGGGCACTTTGCGCGCGCGCAGCCGCCTGATATGTTCACAAATCCACGCCGCTTCCTCCCGCTCGTCGCCGGCGGCCGCGAAGCGGATCTTGTCGCCCTTGTTGCCCTTGGTCCACAGTTCCTTGGGCATGCGCTGGCCGTTATTCTTGATGACACTGTTGGCGGCTGACAGGATGGTTTGGGTGGAGCGGTAGTTCTGCTCCAGTTTCACCACCCTGGCCTCGGGAAAATCATTCTGGAATTCCAGGATGTTGCGGATATCCGCCCCGCGCCAGCCGTAAATGGACTGGTCATCATCACCCACCACGCAGAGGTTGCGGCTTTCCCGGGTTATCAGCTTCACCAGCTGGTATTGGGCCATGTTGGTATCCTGGTATTCATCCACATGCACATAAAGGAAGCGTTTGCGGTAATGCTCCAGCACCGGCGGATGCTCCAGCAGCAGCTCCAGCGTCTTGTTGAGCAAATCATCAAAGTCCAGGGCATTGGCCTGGCGCAGCCTGTCGTCATAGGCTACGAAGAGATCATGGATGGTCTGCGCCCGGCGGTCTTTCCCGCTCTGGGCAAACCAGCCGTCCGCGTCCAGCAGCTTGTTTTTTGCGTCCCCAATCGCGCGCTTCACTTCGCGAATGGCCAAATCCTTTTCGTCAATATCAAAGCGCTTGAACAGGTCCTTGAGCACGCGCTGCTGGTCGTCATCATCGTAAATAACAAAAGAGCGCTTATAGCCCAGCTTCTCAATGTCACGCCTGAGGATGCGCACACACACCGAGTGAAAGGTGCCAATCCAGGCTTCCTCAGCCTTACCATTGGTCAGTTCGTCCACGCGCCGGCGCATCTCCCTGGCGGCCTTGTTGGTAAAAGTAAGGGCCAGGATGTTGTAAGCCGGGACGCCGGAATCCATGAGGCTGGCGATGCGGTAGGTCATCGCGCGGGTCTTGCCGCTGCCGGCGCCAGCCACAATCAGCAGCGGACCGTTATGCGTTAAAACCGCCTCGCGCTGTTTTTCGTTTAAGTCGTTAAGGTTCATATTTCCCCCAATACGGCCGGAGGCCCGGCCTCTTCACTTTCTGCCCAATGCGCAAGCATCGGCACGCAAGACGGGCAGATACCATTTCAATTATATCAAAAATCAAGGCTATTGTACAATTTTGTTACGTTTTCTCCTCATTGTCCAGGCTGACGGGCAGATCAGTCTGGGAGAAAGGGTCCTCCTGGGTGTAGGCGGAAAGGTCCACGCTGCCGCGCCGGAGACCTGGCCGCCCGTGCCGGCCGGGAGAAGTGGAACGCACGGTGGGGGAAGCGCCTGAGAGATCCACCAGGGCCGACTCACGCGGCTGGGTGAGCGCGAAAATCACCGTGCGCCGGGAGAGCGAGCGCCTGGCGTATTCGTTGGCGATTTCCACGCGGTCGCCAAAGTGCATGGGGAAGAAGACCCTGGGGCGGATGGCCATGATCAGGTGGTTGGCCCCGGCATCATACAGCCCGCCCTGGTTTGGATCCAATGGAAAAAAGCAGATATCCACCTTATCTTTTGGGATGGCGGCAACCTTGCCATAAAAAGTCTCCTCCGCCCGGGTGATCTCCCTTAGGGTGTTCTCCTCCCGCCAGTGCCAGAGATTCAGGTCCCCGGCGTGGAAGACGCACATGTCCTCAGCCTCCGCCATAAAGGATACGCCCGCGTCGGTTGAGCCAAACACGCTGACCTTGGCCTGAGCGACAGAAAAGCGCTCCCCCTCCCGGCACACCCTGATGTTGGGCAGGTCCGGCGCATCCTTTTTGGCGTCCCCGGAGAGGATGTAGGTGATGGGAAAGGAGGATTTCCAGCTGTAAATAGCCTTTCGATCATGGTGAGTGAGGGAATTGTTGGACACAAAAACCAGGATGTTGTTAAATCCCTGAAAATCTTTCTCGCTCAGTTGCTGTTCAGGCGCGAGTTGCGATAAGCCCGTCTGCCGGTAGCTGAAGACCATCAGGGTCTTCTTCAGGGATACCGTGAAGGCAGACTGGTAAAAATAGGTTACCAAAGCTTGTCTGGACAAGGAAGCGCGCTCCTTTCAGGGATAATCTTCAGATAAATAGTTGCTCCAATACCTGGCCCTGGGCCTCAGGAAGGTGCAGGTGGACGGCATTTGCAAGCGTCGGAGCGATGTCGACCAGCCGGCAGGACTCAATCCGCGCGCCCTTTGGAAACATAGGGCCGGAAAGCCACATCAGGCAATCGGCCCCCTCATGATCTGGGCCAAAGCCATGGGTGGCTTTGTGGCCGGGCTCACAGTCCTCCTCAGCAATGGCGAAACCCTCTTCGGGCTCAACCGCCAGGAGCACATCCTCAGGCGCGTGCATGGCGCGAAGTTCCTCCCGGGTATAGACATGTTGAAGCCGAAGTTCCGGCATGTTATCCTGAAGGGCTTTTAATACCACCGGATAATCGCCCCGGTGAACGCGCACAAACGCACCCAGCCCCAGGGTCTGCGCCCGGGCGGGAACATTTTGCTCCTCAAACCAGGCATTAAGCGCCACACAGCCCGTGATGTCCGCCTGGCCATGGTCGCTGACCACGGCAATCACCGTGTCATCCAGCGCCCTGCGGGCCTTCAGCGCTTCTACGATCCGGCCCACCCGCTCATCCAGCCGCCTAAGGGAGTCCTGGGCTTCAGGGCTGAAGGTGCCGTGGTGGTGACGGGCGCTGTCGCAATCCGTCAGGTGCAGGGCCAGCACATCCGGTATCCTTGCCTGGCGAACTATCAGCGACAACGCCGCCTGAGCGGCAAAATCGTCAAGATAGGGCTGGGCGATGCCCCGGCGAATACTGCCATAGCGCAGTTCAGTTTTTATCAACCACCAGGCGCTTCCAAAGCGCAGGGCTTTGAGCGCCTGATTTTCGCCCGGCAGGGCCTTTACCTCGGGAAGATTATAGCGGATATGGTGGCTGTGCCCGGTGGTGGGCCACAGGATGGACGCCACCTCCCGCCCGGCCCGGGCTGCCTGGGTAAAAAGGGTTTCACACCGGATGTCTTCTGCCTCCCAAAACCAGGGGCGCCGGTCCTCCGGCAAAGCCCCTGCATAGGGCTGATTATGGGAGATGCCGTGGCGCTCCGGGTAGCAGCCGGTGATGAGGCTGGCGTGAATGGGATAGGTGAGGGTGGGATAGACGGTCTTTACCCGGTCACAAAAAACGCCCTGGTCCGCCAGCGCGCCCAGAGCGGGGAGGGATAAGAGAAACGCCGCGTCCCGCGAAAACACGGCGTCCAGGCTGATGATAACAAGGCGCACGGCTATTTCCGCCAGCCGAAGAACTTGCTGACGCCCCAGGTGCCGAAGATCCATCCCAGCGGACCGCAGCCGCGCTTCAGGCCCGTGCGGCGATTCCTTCCGAAAATCCTGTAGAGGACGAAACCGATCAACGCGATTTGCCAGATACTCAAGCCCCGGTCGCCCCGCTGTGCCTCCTCGGTCTCCTCCTGGTAGCGCCGGGCATGGTCCATGCTTTGGGCCGGCTCACGGAAAAAGCCGTCAAGGGGGTCCACAGCAGCGGTTGGGGTTAAGGCCGTGCCCGCATAGAGCCCGCTGGTATCGATGGCTTTGCCGGAAGAGTTTTGCATCTGGCCTGCCAGCTGGGATGTAAACGCGGCCAGGGCACCGCTGTAGTCCCGGTTGAGGAAAGGCAGGCGAAAAGCGCTGGCCAGGAGGTTGTCCACCGCGTCCTGGCTGATCAGCGCCTGGGCGGCGGAGCCAAGAGAAGCGGCATAGCGTTCCTCGCCGATGACCATCACCAACAGGATAACCTGGTCGGCGTTGGGATAGCTTTCCCGGGTTTCCCTGGCATAGGAAGTGGCCTGCGCGCCGCCCAGGAAGTGCTTGGTGATGACCCGGTAGCTGATATTCAGTTCCCGCTCGGCCTGGCGGTTGATGTCCGTGATGCCCTCGATGAGGGAAGCGTCCAACACATTGGCGGTGTCTGAGACCACCAGGGACGGCGCTGACTGGGCCCAGGCCGTGCCCGCAAGCAGGAAGGCCGCCAGCAGGAATATCCAAAACTTTTTTTTCATGCGGCCTCCTTTCATGGGGTGAACAGCTGGGCTTCCGTCTCGCCCAGCAGCCGGGCCAGGAAGCCTGCAAAGGTGCCGTTGAGCCGGTCATTAAACGCCAAAGCGGCTTGGTTATAGCTGCCTGCGTCTGTCCACTGGGCGCTCTGGTCCAGCGCCTGGGGGAGAAGGCCGGTTACATAACTCAAGTCCCTGCTGTCGGCCTGGACGCTGGGAGTGTTTTCAAGATGGGCAAGCAGCACCTTGGCGTTTTCCTCCAAGCGGGTGTTGGCTTCAGCCCTGAAGGGCAGGGACTCTTGAGCTGAGAGCTCGCGCACATCCCGCGCCACGGCCTCAACACGCTCGTCCCCGGGAGGCAAGTGGCGGTGCGCCACGGTGAGCAGGTTGTTGCCCGTCTCCACCCGGGTGGTGAACACCGGCCCCAGGGAACCCAGGGCGTTTTCCACCTGGGCTTTCTCCTGGCGGAAGCCCTTCACAGCGCCAATGGTTATAGAC
>JAQVQY010000156.1 GCA_028701335.1 Eubacteriales bacterium | reverse complement strand
CCGTCATTCAGGAATGGCCGGAAAAACGAGTTAGACAGCATAGAGTCAAACACTCTCCTCGGGTTTGACAGGTATCTGCGGTAGGGTATCATGGTATACATTTTATCATCCTCCTAAAAAATCGTCATGAATCAGTTTCTTCTGACAATTCTATTATACCACAAAAGGTCAAAGATAGTCAAGATTATATGACTATTTTTTTGGACCTTATGTATATGCGGGAATCTGTTGAAAATGAGCTATAAACCCTCTACAATGGCGGTATGAGCACGCACGGCTTATTGTCTGACACGGTCATGGCATCATTCAGGAGCATCGGTGCGCCTGAATGCATTTTGCTGGGGCTTTCCGGAGGGGCTGATTCCCTAGCCCTTCTGTTCATCCTGCTTGAGCTTAAGCGACAGGAGCGATTTTGCTTAAGCTGTGTTCATGTTAACCACCATCTGCGGGATGAATCAGACGCGGAGGCTGAGTGGCTGGCATCCCTCATGGCAAAGTTAAATGTGCCGTTTAAAGTTTTTGATGTTCATGTACCTGCCGGCGGGAGCCCTGAAGCCCAGGCCAGAAAGGTGCGCTATGAAGCTTTTGATCAGGCCATGGCGCTTACCGGCGCCCAAGTGCTGGCCCTGGCGCACCATGCCGATGATCAGGCTGAAACGATGCTGATGCGGCTGATGCATGGCACAGGAGCCACAGGCCTTGCGGCGATGCGGGAGCTTTCGGGGCATGTGTGGCGGCCGTTTCTTCAAACGCCAAAAGAAAGCCTCATGGCGTATCTGGAGGAGCGCGGACAACTATGGCTTGAGGACTCATCGAATCAGGATACCCGATTCCTGCGAAATGCCATAAGGCGGTGCGTTACCCCTAAACTGGAAGCCCTGGCGCCAGGTTCCCTTCAGCGCATGGCGGAAACGGCGAAACTGTTGGGGGATGAGGAGCAAGCATGGGCGGTTTTTGAAGACCGTTGGCTATCTCACCATGCGAGCCTGGATCCTCCCTTGATCTTTCTGCTTCGGGAACATTTCTTATGTGAACCTGTGGCATTCAAACGCCGGCTGGTGCGGCGCCTTTGCTCTGTTTACGGCATAACACTGGACAGATCTCAAACAGACGCGCTGTGTGCATTGCCAAACACTGGCAGGACAAGTACAATGACCCTGCCAGGTGGCGCCTGCGCCCACGCCACGAAGGAACGCCTGCACATCCTTCCTGCATCCTGGGATGGAACGCCTGATCCGCTTCCGGGACGGGTTGATACAGTAGATAAGCTTCGGGGACTGGGTGACGGGAAGCGGTCGCAAGCCTTTGACAAAGACAAGCTTGAATGGGCAGTGCTTCGCTTTGTACGGCCGGGAGACAGAATTGTTCCCCTTGGCATGAAGGGTTCCCAGAGTATGGCAAAGTACCTGAGTGACCGTAAGATTGACAGGCCTTTCCGCCGTTGGTGGCCGGTGCTGGCGCACGGGAATACGGTGCTGTGGGCAGTTGGGCTGGGGATGGCTCAAACTGCGGCCATTAATGCAAGAACAAATAACAGGATCCGGTATGTTTATAGAGGCAAATTGCCGGGGGACTTAACAAATACAATGGAGGAACGGTATAGCATGAAAGCAATCGGCATGCATCAGGACATGGAGAAGGTTCTGATCAGCCAGGAGGAGATCAAGGAAGCAGTTGTCACCATGGGGCAGAGAATCTCCCGGGATTACGCCGGGAAAAGTCCTGTGTTTATCTGCATTCTAAAAGGCGCCGTCATGTTCTTTACCGATCTTCTCCGACAGGTGCATCTGCCATTGACCACTGACTTTATGGCCATCTCCAGCTATGGCAGCAGCACCAAAACTTCTGGTGTGGTTCGGATTTTGAAAGATCTGGACCATGATGTTCTGGGTAAGGATGTGCTGGTGGTGGAGGACATCGTGGACAGCGGCCTGACCCTTTCCTATATCAAAAAGGTGTTGGGTGAGCGCGGCGCCAGTTCAGTAAAGCTGGTGACACTCCTGGACAAGCCGCAGCGCCGCAGGGTTGAGCTGGCTGTGGATTACGCCTGTTTTCAAATTCCAAACGAATTTGTGGTGGGCTATGGCCTGGATTACCAGGAAAGATACCGTAACCTGCCGTATGTGGGTGTGCTGCACCCGCGCTTCTATCAGGAGGAAACCGCTGACGAGGAACAGTAAGGATAAACCAGCATCAGTCTGACGGAAGATTGTCGGGCGGCAAAGTGGGCGGAAACCGCCGCATTGTATTGGAATAAGCAACCCATTTCCGCATTGCCTAATTTTTGCCAGGCGTGGTATACTTACCTATGAATCCATTAAAGGAGGATTTTTGATTTTGCGCAAATCTCGCGGCGCGATGGGCTATGTCATCATGATTGCGGCATTTCTGCTGCTGGCTTTTGTAATTTCTGACAGCATCCGGGTGCCCACCAACCGCATCACCTATCCCGAACTGCTAAATATGATTGAGAAAAGCGAAGTGGACCGCGTGTCCATCCGTGGCAATCAACTCATCGGGCGCAACAGGGTGAGCCTTGTGGCGGTGAGCGACTATCCCGCGCGATATGATTTTGAAACCACCATCGGCGCTGATTTTATTGATACCGTGCGCACCATGTATGCCACGGCAAACGATATTCCCGTAGACCAGGTGAGCATCAACAACCTGGGCTTCGCCCTCGATTATCTGCCCCCGGTGGAAACACCCTGGTACCTTGAAATGCTGCCATACCTGCTGCCCATGGGCCTGGTTATGCTGTTTTGGTTCTACATCATGCGCCAGCAAACAGGGGGCGGCGGCAAGGTCATGAACTTTGGCAAAAGCCAGGCCGCAATGGTGGACCCAACCAAAAACAAGATTACCTTT
>JAQVQY010000155.1 GCA_028701335.1 Eubacteriales bacterium | reverse complement strand
TAAATCCTTCACCTTCATTACCGGCGCTGTGGGGAAGGAGGGGGTGCGGGGGATGTCCAGGTCCATGGGGCGGCCCACCATCATCTCGGTGAGCCGGAAGCGGTCGGTGTCCCTGGTCTCCACCGTCCCGGCGTTTTTGCCCTTGCGCAGCACGGCCACCCGGTCGGATATGGCCATCACCTCGTCCAGCTTGTGGGTGATGATGATGACGGCCTTACCCTCCTGACGCATGGCGGCCAGCACCTCAAAAAGGGCCTGGTTTTCCTGGGGAGTCAGCACCGCGGTGGGCTCATCCAGGATCAGCTTGTCCGCCCCCCGGCAGAGGACTTTCAGGATCTCCACCGTCTGCTTTTCGCTGACGGAAAGAGAATAGACCGGCTGTTCCAGCGCCAGCTTCATCCCGAGGCTTTCCATGGCAGCCTCCGGGCTGATGGGCAGGTCACCCTTTTGCCCCAGCAGGATATTTTCCCGGGCGGACAGCACATCCACCAGCTTGAAGTGCTGGTGGATCATCCCGATGCCCAGGTCAATCGCGTCCCGCGGCGTGCGGATGGCGGCCTCTTCGCCATCGATCCTGATCTGCCCCGCGTCCGGCTGGTAGATGCCGGAGAGCATGTTCATCAGCGTGGTCTTGCCCGAGCCATTCTCCCCCAAGAGCGCCAGGATCTCCCCCCGGTACACCGTCAGGTCAAGCCCGTCACAGGCCACAACGCGGCCGAAGGCTTTGGTCAGGCCATGAAGTTCAATCGCTGGTTTCAACGCCGGCTCCTTTTTTACAGGTTGTGGTTATTCTATCATAAGCGGGGAAAAATAGGGGAGGGAACTTTGTATCGTTCCCTCCCCATAACAAATCGCGGTTTATTTGACTTCAACGCCCTGGATATGAAGGTTGGTCATCAAGCCGCTGGTGATGTCAGCGTCGGACAGGGTTTCACCCTCGGCCAGCACCTGTTCGCCCTGGTTGTTGTACAGGGGGCCTGTGAATACGTCCCAGCTGCCTGAGAGGATCAGGGCACGGGCTTCCTCAATCTTCTCAGCGGTGCCTTCGGCCACGTTACCCGACAGGGGGGAGATGTCGATCAGCCCTTCCGGCATGCCCCAATAATAGTTTTCAGCCGTCCACTTGCCGTCAAGAATTTTTTGCACCTGGTCGATATAGATGACAGACCAGTTCCAGATGGGGGCGGTGAGGTGGGCGTTGGGGGCGGCGACGGTCATGTCCGCGTTGTAGCCCACGCCGAACTTGCCTGCTTCTTCCGCGGCGATCTGCGGCATGGTGGTGTCAACGTGCTGGGCGATGACATCGCAGTCCAGCGTCAGCAGCGCTACCGCTGCCTGCTTTTCCAGGGTGGGGTCATACCAGGAGCTGATGTATTTTACATACACCACCGCTTCAGGGTTCACGCTCTGCACGCCCAGGGCGAAGGCATTGATGCCGCCGTTCACCTCAGCGTTTTCGTCCCAGGCTGCCACATAGCCGATTTTGTTGCTCTGGGTTTTCAGGCCTGCCGCGATGCCGCTCAGATAGCGGCCCTGGTAGATGCGGCCGAAGTAGTTGTTGAAGTTGCGGCCATTGTTCTTATAGCCGGAGCAGTGGGAGAAGACCACCTCGGGGTATTCATCGGCCAGCTCCTCCATGGTGTTCATATAGCCCCAGGAGTTGCCAAAGACGATCTGGCAGCCCACGTCAACCAGCTCCCGCAGGGCGGACTCGGTGGCGGCGGGGTCTTTATCGTTCACTTCAAATTTGTAGAGCACCTGTTCGTCTTTCAGTCCGAAGTGCTGCTTCATCTCTTCCATGCCGCGGTAGTGGGCGCCGGAAAAGCCGTCGTCCTTGGAGCCGATAAGGATCAACCCCACCTTCAGGTCTTCGCTGGCGACAGGGCCATAGGTTTCCGCCTCGCCTGCCAGGGCGGGAAGGGCAAGGGACAGGGTGAGGAGCAGGGCCAGGATCAGGGACAGGGAGATACGGATTCTCTTGGCGCTGTTGAACATGGTGACCTCCTGAAATTTTTTTCTTGTCAGCCTTCCTGGAAGAGGATTTTTCCATCCCGGATTTCCCGGACGGCTGCTAAAGACAAGACCTTGATGCCTTTATCCCGAAGGGTCCGGCCTCCCTTCTGGAAGGCCTTTTCAATGGCGATGGCAACGCCCACGCACCGGGCGCCGGCCTGGCTGACCAGGGACAGCATCCCGCGTGTCGCCTCGCCGTCGGCCAGGAAATCGTCCACGATGAGCACCCGGTCAGATGCGGTGACGCAATAGGACGCGCAGCGCATGTCATAGGTGATATCCTTGGTGAAGGAGCGGATGGTTTCGGCGTACATCTCGCCCCTTAAGGTGGAGGCGGCGTGCTTCTTGGCGAAGACCACGGGGATATTGTCAAGGGCCTGGGCGGTGGTGATGGCCAGGGCAATGCCGGAGGCTTCCACGGTGAGGATGACGGTGGGCGCGTCTGCCCTGAAATAATCCGCGATTTCCCGCCCCATCCGGGTCAGCAAGCCCGTGTCAATGCGGTGATTCAGGAAGCGGTCCACCTTCACGATGCTGGTGCCGATGCCCTCACCCCACTGCTGTATGGCTTCTTCCAAGGCTTTCACCCTTCAACCTCCAAAAACACGAACGATTTTTCAAAAACCGTTTTTATCATACACCTTTTTTATTCCGGAAGCAAGCCTGCCAGAGCAGAATATCTGGCCGTTTTTTGGACATTGGATCATTTCTTGCCTGTCAATCGCCGGCTTTTGACAGGGCAAAAAGCCCGATATCCACCGGAATGTAGGTTAGTCAAACATCTTGGACAGTGTGGGCATTCAGGAACTCCACCGGGGAGAGGAAGCCAAGGGGTCGCATCGGGAGCCGGTTGCTCCGGGGTTGCCAGGCAGCGAGTTGCCTGGCAAAATC
>JAQVQY010000007.1 GCA_028701335.1 Eubacteriales bacterium | reverse complement strand
TGGCTGTTTACGGCGCAGAAGGAGAGTGACATCCATGCACAGGATTTTGGTCTTGAACATCGGCTCCACCTCCACCAAGCTGGCCTACTGTGAGGATGAAAAAGCGATCGCCAAGGCGAACATCGAACACCCCGCAGCGGAAACCAACGCCTTCACCTCCTTTATGGACCAGGACCAGTACCGGATTGGATACATTAACCGTTTCATGGAAGAGCACGGTATCCAGCTAAAAAGCCTTGACGCCATTGTCAGCCGCGGCGGCCACACCAAGCCCCTGGTGGGAGGCGTGTACAAAGTGGTTCCGGAGATGCTGGAGCAGCAGGCCAGCGGCCTGTATGGCAGCCACCCCTGCGACCTGGGCAGCAAAATCGCCTACGCGCTGGCGGAGGAGTGCCGGGCTATTCCCCTGATTGTGGACCCGCCCATCACGGATGAGTTTGAGCCGGTGGCCAGGCTGTCAGGCCATCCCCTCATCAACCGCCGCAGCTCCTTCCATGCCCTCAGCCACAAAGCCACCGCCAAGCGCTACGCCCGGGAAAACAACCTGCGCTATGAGGACCTCAACCTGATTGTCGCCCACCTGGGCGGGGGGATTTCCGTGGCTCCCCATAAAAATGGGCGTATGGTGGACGGGGACAACGGCCTGGAGGGGGATGGCCCCTTCTCCACCAACCGCACCGGCGCCCTGCCGGTGGGGGACTTGGCAAGGCTGTGCTTCTCCGGCGAGTATACCTATCAGCAGGTGCACAAAATGCTCAACGGCCAGGGAGGGCTTTACGCCTACCTGGGGGAAAGCGATGTGCGCACCATCGCCAAAAACGCCGAAACCGACGAGAAAAGCCGCCTGTGCCTGGACGCGATGATCTACCAGACCGCAAAGGCTATTGGCGCGCAGGCCGCGGTGCTTGAGGGCAAGGTGGATGCCATCCTCATCACCGGCGGAATTGCCTATAACGATGAGATCGTGGAGAAAATCCGCCGGATGTGCGGCTTCATCGCGCCCATTGTGGTGTACCCGGGGGAAAACGAGATGGAGTCCCTGGCCCGCGGCGCCCTGGAAGGCCTGCGGGACGCCGGCGCCATCAAGGATTTCCTGGCCTATGCCCGGCAGGGCGAAGACGCCGAAAACCGTTACAAATTCCCCTTCCCGCCGGAAAAACATGGCTGAAAAGCCTGTGACCCAGGCCGGGGAGATTCTGAAGGCAGGCATACGCGGCTTTGACGCGCTGATTGGCAGCCGGATTGAACTGATTGAGCCTGGCCGCGCCGTGTTCACCCTGAAAGTGGAAGACAGGCACCTGAATCCAATGGGCTCCCTTCACGGCGGTGTTCTCCTGACGATGGCGGACACCGCCGCGGGTTGCGCCTGCGCGTATGAGCCCACGGTCTGCCCGACACTTGAAGGAAAGCTGAACTTCCTGGCACCCTGTTTCCCGGGCGACACGGTGAGGGTGGAGGGGCATGAGCTGAGGCATGGTAAAACAATTCTCGCCTGCGAGGTGAAAGCCTGGAATCAGCATGGAAACCTGGTGGCGGCAGGCCTGTTCAGCTACATCAAAAGCCAAAAACCCATGCCAAGGGAGGAGATGCCATGACGGGAATAACCATCGAAAACAGCCGCGGAAAAAACGATAAATGGCTGGCGCTTCTGGCGGTAACAGCCGCTTTTACCTATACCTTCCTGGGGAGGTATATTTACAGTTCCCTGATGAACGCGGTATCCGGCGAGTTTAGCCTGAACACCGCCCAGGCGGGCATGTACATGTCAGCCTTCTTCCTGGGCTATATCATCACCCAGGTGCCCGGCGGCATCCTGGCCGATTTGGTGGGGCCAAAGCTCCTGCTGATCATCAGCACCGCTGTTGGCGGGCTGTCTGCGGCATTGATGAGCACCATCCCGGGCTTTGGCGCGGGCTTGGCGTTTCGCCTTATCAGCGGCGTCGCCGGCGGTTTCGTCTTTTCCTGCAGTTCCAAAGTCATCTCCGGCGCCTTTGAGCCGGGCGAACGGAGCGTGGCGCTGGGCATCCTGCTGGCTTCCCCGCCCATGGGCATCACCCTGGCCAGCCTGCTTGGTCCCCTGCTGCGGGACGCTTTTGGCTGGCGGACCACCTTCCTGGCGGTGGGGCTGCTGGCGCTGATCGTGCTGGCCCTGATCCTGCTGTTTGTCAGGAACCCCCAGCGCGCGCCTGCCGGCAGTGCGGACAAGCCATCCTTTATCACGGGCTTCCTGGAATTCCTAAAAAACCGCAGCCAGCTATTCCTGGCCGCCGCCGGCTTTATGTTCATGTTCACCACCACGGGCTTCCCCACCTGGGTGAACAAGTTTACGGAGAACCTGAACTATACCGAGACCCAGGCCACAATAATCGCCATGAGCTATTCCCTGGCGGGGATCGTGGGCTCCATCCTCTCGGGGATGATCGCCAAAAAGCTCAGGCTGAGCAGCCGGAGCTTCCTCCTGGCGGTCCTGGCGGCCATGGCGGTTTTGTCCCTGGCGCTTGTTTTCCGCTGGAGCGCTGGGGCGTTTATGCTGATTGGCATCGTATATGGTTTTGTGTCCTACCTGCCCGCCTCGCACTTCGCGTCCATGGCCATAGCTTACGCCAGGCCGGAGCATTCGGCCACGGCCATTGCCAGCCACAACCTCTTCCAGCAGACAGCCAGCGTCATCCAGCCTATGGTGCTTGGGTTTGGCATCGACATGACAGGCGGATATTCCGTACTGTGGTATGCTTTCGCCATTGCCATGGCAATTGGCTTCCTGGCGACAAAAAAGACAAAATCCTGAGGGGAGGGGGATTCAGATCTCCACCCCATCCCCCGCCATACTGAAGGGAATGATGGTCATCCCTTCATTTTCTTTTTCTATATAGGCCTTAAAACGGGTCAGCGTATCAAATTTATCCAGATCAGGATGGGGGAAGTGGTTGGCGATGAGGATATGGGGCGCGATGTGTGCTTTGGCAAAAGCCAGGTTATGCCGGGTGAAGGCGTAGGAGTACAGGCACACGGCCGCGCCGGCGCCCTTGATGTATGGAGCGTTTCGCTCATAGACGCGCTCATCCAGCAGGCCGTCACCGCTCACGAAAACCGACGCGCCGCCCACCTGAAGGCTCAGCGCCGTGTGCAGGATATTGTAGCGCTCAGGCCTTAGGTGGGGAAGCGCGATGGCGCGGGCCAGGACATCACCGATCACGGCATCCTCATCCAGGGGTAAAAGCGTCACTTCCGCCGCTCCCAGGTCCCAGCCCAGTATGGCCGGATCCGCTGTATATACCACCAGGGGAATCTCTGTTGCCGTCTCCCGGATGGCCGCTTCCCCGGCGTGGTCGGCGTGCAGGTGGGTGATAAAAAGCGGGACTGGCTTGCTGGCGCCTGAGGCCAGGCGGCGGATCAAGGCAAGCGCCTCCTGGCTTAGCCCGCCGTAAAACCGGGAGCCTGGGTGGAGGGCGTCCACCAGGAGAAGCCTGTTCCCGGACACGATGGCAAAGCCGGCGTTATCCAGCTGATATAAGCGGGCCTTCGTCCCGGCTTCAGGCACTGGGCAGGGTTCCCTCCACCAGCACCGCCCGGGCAGGCGCGCCGTCGGCGCCGGGTATCAGAAGCGGGAGGGCGATCAGCACATAGCGGCCCTCCGCCACGTCCTTTAGCGCCAGGCCTTCCAGCACCATGATGCCGTTTCCCAAAAGCGCCAGGTGGGTCTCATGGCCCGGCTGGTCGCGCTCCACGCCCAGGGCGTCAATCCCCACACCTTTGATGCCCATATCCCGAAGGTAGCCTGCGGCGTCGGCCTTAATGTAGATAAAATCGTCCCGGAAGACCTCGTCATAGGAATTGCGGGTCTTAAACAGCAGGAATTCCCCGGGCTTAATATCATAGCCAACGAGGTCCTCGCGGGTGATGCCGTCCTGAAGGCTGGTCAGATCCAGCACCCGGCAGGGGGTGATGAACTTTTCCAGCGGCAGCTTTTCCGAGGTCCAGCCGTCCTCCATCATATGAAAGGGCGCGTCAATATGGGTGCCGGTGTGCAGGTTCATCCGGATGCGGGACTCGTTGACGCTGTCCTCGGGCAGCCTTCGCTCCACCGTGCGCTCGGGGCGCTTCTCTATCCGGTTTTTATACACCGGCATGTCGCGACGGATGGGCATGGATATGTCGATGATTCTCATAGCACTCTCCTGTCCGTAATTTGAAGCTTCTGTCAGCAGACGCCGCCCGGGCAGGGCAGCTCGATCTCCCACCAGGCGCGCCCGGCGCTGGCCAGCATCTCATCGGCCACTCCGGGCCCCCGGGAGCCGGCGGGATAGTTGGGGAAGGATTCCTCCTGCTGAGGGCAGGTGCCCTCGATGGACTGGGTGAAGCGCCAGGAATACTCCAGCTCATCCCAGCGGGTGAACAGCGAGGAGTTGGCGTTAAAAGCCTCCAGGATCAGCTGCTCATAGGCCTCGGGCACGTTGCCCTGGTACTGGTTGCGCTGGGAGTAGTTCAGCTCCACCCGCTCCATTTTGAACTCGTTGCCGGGCCGCTTGGCGTTGATCTGGAAATACATGCCCTCCGCCGGCTGCACCTCAATCACCAGGAGGTTGGGCGGCAGGCCCCTGAAACTCTCGTAATTCCGGACCCCGGGCAGGCGCTTGAACTCCACCACGATCTGGGTGCGCGGGCGGTCCAGGCGCTTGCCTGCCCGGATGTAGATGGGGACCCCGCCCCAGCGGAAGTTGTCCACATGGGCTTCCAGGGCAATGTAGGTGGGCACCACGGAGGCCGGATCGATCTCCGGCTCCTCACGGTAACCGGGCATCCCGCCGCCTTTGGCGTACTGCCCCAAAATGATCTGGTCGCATGCGCTCTGGCCGTTAAAGAGCCTTAAGGACTTGAGCGCCTTCACCTTCTCGTCCCGGACGGATTCGGGCTGAAGGTCCACCGGCGGCTCCATGGTGATGAGCGCCAGCATCTGCATCAGGTGGTTTTGCAGCATATCCTTGAGGATCCCGGCCTGCTCGTAATAGGCGCCCCGGCCTTCCACGCCCAGGGTTTCGGTGGAGGTGATCTGGATATTGTCCACATAATGGTGGTTCCACAGCGGCTCAAATAGCGAGTTGCCAAAGCGGATGGCCAGGATGTTGCGGATCATCTCCTTGCCCAGGTAATGGTCGATGCGGTAGACCTGGCTTTCCTCCAGCGCCTGGGAGATGCTGTGGTTTAATTCCCTGGCGGTGTTCAGGTCAGAGCCAAAGGGCTTCTCGATCATCACCCGGTGGCGGGGGTTGCCTTTCTCGGCCAGGCCGTTGTCATGCAAATGCTTTACCACCGGGCCAAAATGCTCCGGCGCCACTGCCAGGAAGAACAGGCGCACCACGGGGTTTGCGGCTTTCCTCTCCGCCTCATTCAGATACGCTTTTAAACCCTGGTAGCTTTCCGGCTCCCTGATGAACTCCATTTGGTGGTAGTGCAGGCGCTCCATAAACCGGGCCAGCTGCCCCTTGTCCACCTGGGTGCGGGAGTGGGTGGCGATGGACGCCTCCGCCTCCGTCCGGTAGCTTTGGTCATCCTTGGGCTTGCGGCCAATGGCGATCACCCGGGTATCCTCAGGCAGGCGCCCCTCCGCCATCAGGTGGTATAGCGCGGGCAGGAGCTTCCTGTGGGCCAGATCCCCAGTGCCGCCAAATATCAGCATCGACAGCCCTTCCTTTTTGTGCCCGCCCTCACCGTTCGCCATATCCGCACCTCTTTTCCCCATAATACCCCTATCATACCCCGCTGATTCCCCTTTGTCACCAAGCGGAAAGGCCCCGCCGTTCCCGGCGGGGCCAAGCAGTCCAAAGGGCCTAATCGTCCGGGGTCAGTCCCATGGCGTCCATGAAGTGGTGGAAAATCCGCGTGTTGTCATAGAGCCCAGAGAAATATTCCGCGCCAGCGCCCCAGGCGTAGACGGGCAGTGTCAGCCCCGTGTGGGCGTAGGAGGAGAAGTTGAGGCCCGCCTTCCGGGCGAGGATGTGGACGGCGGTGACGGACAGGGGCTGGTAATCCCCGTAGTTGATTTTCTCCTCCTCGCCGTAGTCCCGTTCATCGCTGGGGAGGAGGTTCATGGCATAGGCATCCTCCAGCTTCTGTAGTTCCCCGTCCGTTAGCCTCAGGGACCGCTCCTCGTCCAGCGTCAGGCCAAAGTTCCGTGTGATGGCCTTCAACACCTCATCAAAGCCGGCTTCTTTCGCGCGCAGATCCGCCACCACCCTGTCAAACGCTTCAAAGGACATGGTCTGGCGCCTGAGCAGCTCCAAATCGATGTCATAGCCGGTGGCGGCGTAGCCCAGGCTCAGGCCCCCGGTCTCGTGGTCGCCGGTGACCACGATCAGGGTCTCGCCGGGGTGTTTTTGGGAAAAATCCAGAGCCGCGCCGACGGCCTCGTCTAGGGCGTTAACCTCGTGGATCATGGTGAAGACGTCGTTGGCATGGGCGGCCCAGTCGATCTTGCCGCCTTCCGCCATCAGGAAGAATCCGTTCTCGCCGCCCTCAAGGGCACGGATGGCGGCGCTGGTCATTTCCTTCAGGCTCAGGGAGTCCCCGCCGTCTTCTATGATGGCCAGGCGGTCCACCTCGTACTGCATCGCGTCACCGCCGGCCAGGTCCGGCACGATGGCCAGCGTGCGGCCGGATGAGGCGCCGATGGCGCGGATGCCTTCATTGTCGTTGACCAGGTTCCAGCCGTTTTCCCGGGCGATTTCAAACAGATTCCTTTTGTCGCCCCGCCTGCCGTCAGTCTGCCTGAAGCCGCCGCCGCCCAGGAAGTCAAGCAAACCATTGGTCAGGCCCTGCACGGCAATGTCATACTGGTTGCTGCGGTGGCTGGACCGGGCGTACTGGGCAGCCGGTGTGGCGTGGTCCAGGGAGACGCTGGTGACCACCCCAATCTTCATCCCGGCCTCCCGGGCATACTCGGTGATGATCTTAAGGGGCGTTTCTTCGTCCGGGAGGAGATTAACGGTGCCGGATGTGGTTTTCTGCCCCGTGGCCATGGCGGTGGCGGTGGCGGCGGAGTCGGGCGCGAACGAGCTGGCGTCATGGGTGACCTGCAGCCCCACAACGGGGAAGCCGGTAAAGCTCAGACCCTTTGATACCGGCACCTCACTTTCCCGGTTTTCCATGGTGCCGTTGTAGTATTGGGCCGCGGTGGTCTGCGGGTTTGACATGCCGTCCCCGATGAAAAAAAAGACATATTTGGCAATGCCAGGAGCCGTTTCCTGGCCAAGGGCCGGGGCCGTGCCAACCAGCAGCGCGGCAGCCAGGAGGAGCGCAGGCAGTTTCTTCAAGGACATTCAGTCTCCCTTTCCGTACATTTGCAGACATAATACCCAGCCGGCGCGGAAGCAAGCCGAATCGCCCGGCCTTCTCTTTTTTTGATTTGATAAATTTTTCGCTTGACACCCTCTTCGGGAGCATGATAGGATGGGGCTTAGAGAGGTCTGATATCTGCTCACTTGGGATATCAGCATGCCATAACCATATTTGAATCGAATCGGGTTCCGCAATGATAAGCGAATCCTAATTGAAACGGTGAGGTTAATGAAGGAAAAAAATGACCCGGCATTCAAAAAGAGGCAGAAGGAAACCGCCTCCCATTATGCTGTCCGCTCCATCCAGAAAGCAATCCGTGAGGGTGAGCTGAAAATCGGCGATGCCCTGCCCAGCGAGAAAGAACTGGTTGAGCGGCTCGGCATCGGCAGGTCCTCTGTCCGTGAAGGCATCCGCATTCTGGAAACAATTGGGATTCTTGAGGTCCGGCACGGGGTGGGCACCTATGTTGTGGACAATTATGTCGAAAGCCTGTTCAGGATGCTGGGCTTTTCCCTGGCCGGCGACAACCTGTGGTACTTCCTGGCTGCCCGCAGGGTACTGGAATGCGGAAGTATCCGGTTAGTCTGCGGCAGTCTCAGCGATGACAACCTCACCGAGCTTGGCAAATTGGCCGGTAATCTCTCGCCGCAAAATGGTTTAGAAGAGAATATTGAAATAGATTATCTTTTCCACAGCCGGTTAATTCAGCATACAGGAAATGCAATGATAATTCGGATTTATTCCATGATACATACACTTTTACGCGAATTGATGGAAGATTTAATGGGTTATGAAGATATTTGTGAGGACGCGCGTACCGCCCATCTGGAAATTGTGAGGTCATTGCGGACCAGAAACCCGAACGACGCGGAACAAGCCATGGGGAAACACCTGGAGAGGGTTGAGGAATACTCGAAATCACGTATCCTTCAACATATTCCGGAAAGCCGGCAAGAGCAGGAGAACCAGCCAAGCATCTGATACCGCAATCGCGGATTCAATAAATATTTAAGGAGGAACCCATGAAAGGCGAGTATTTCAAAGAGGCGGCCAGGCATACTGCGACCCGGTTCTGGATCAACAATGTAACGGATGAGGAAGCCCTTCTCGCATTGGACGCCGGTGCGGTCGGCTGCACCCAGAATCCAAGCTACAGCTGGAAAATCCTTAACAACTCCAGCGACAGGGAACACGCGCTGGCCACCCTGAAGGACATCATGAAAACCGAGAAGGATGACAACGAAGCCCTGGTCAAACTTCAAAGGGACCTTATCGGCCGCATCGCCAAGCGCTTTATGCCCTTGTATGAAAGCAGCCATGGAAAGCTTGGATATGTCAGCATCCAGGGCGACCCCTTCCAGGAAGATACCGACAGCATCATACGCTACGCCCATTTCAACCGGGAAGCAAGCCCCAACATGATGGCGAAAATCCCGGCTACCGAGGAGGGCTTGAAAGCAATTACCATTCTGGCAGCGGAAGGCGTCCCCATCAACGCAACCGAATGCATGGCAATCCGCCAGGTCATCGACACCTGCGAAGCCTACCTTGAAGGCACCAGGAACATGAAGAACCCGCCCGTGATCTGTTTCAGTCTCATCACCGGCATTTTTGACCAGTACCTGCAGAATACCGTGAAGGAAAACAACATCGATATCGACCGCAGCGTCCTCTGGCAGGCTGGCATGGCTGTGGCCAAGAAAGTTCACGAAATTGTGGCAGACCGCCAGTACCCGATCAACTTCATCGGCGGCGGCGCACGCGGCCTGCATCACTTTACGGAGATGGTTGGTGCGAACGCGTCCATCACCATCAACTGGAAGGGCGCGGCGGACCAACTGATTGAACAGAATCTGCCTGTTGTCTCACGCTTCCTGCAGCCCACGCTCCACGGTGTTGTGGATGAACTCGTCGAGAAACTTGAGGACTTCCGGAAGGCCTACTTCATCAATGCGATTGCGCCCCATGAGTATGAGGAGTATGGGCCCGTGGTGCTCTTCAGGAGCATGTTTGAGGATTCCTGGAAGCAGGCGCTGAAACTGATTGCATCGCTGCGCTGAATATCAACATCGAAAGCAGCAGGTGGTTATAATGGATTTATTGAAAAAGATACTCAGAAATTTCGAAGGCTATGTGTGTGTCGTCATGTTGCTGGTCATGTCGGTGGTTGTGTTTATCCAGGTTGTGTTCCGTTTTGTCCTGAAGGCCTCTTTGCCCTGGTCTGAAGAACTTAGCCGATACCTTCTGGTTTGGGTGTCCTTCCTTGGCGGTGCGTATGGCATAAAGACGGGCGCTCATCTGGGTATTGAAGCCGTTAAGCTTATGCTGCCGAAAAAGGCGCAACAGATTGTTCAGGTTGTGGCAATTCTTCTGGGGATTGTGATTTGCGCAATCATCCTGAAGCTGGGCGTTGATCTTGTTTCAACACAATTAAGAAGAATCCAGTACTCTCCCGCGATGCGGATCCCCATGGCCTATGCCTACGCGGCGGTTCCTGTGGGCATGGTCTTCTTCATTATCCGTTACATCGTCCAGCTGGTCGAAGTTCTCGGCAGTTTTCGAAAGAAGGTAACTGAGTAATGGGTACATTGCTGACAGTCACTTTCATCATCACCGCAGTTATCGGCGCGCCAATTTGGATTGTGCTGGCGTCCTCCAGCCTGGTTTCACTGAATTTCGGAAGCGCAACACCATTGATTGTTGTTGCCCAGCGCATGTTTACTTCAACGGATTCCTTTCCGCTCCTGGCCATCCCCCTGTTCATGATTTCCGGAAACCTCATGGAAGGGGGCGGTATCTCCAGGAGGCTTATCAGGTTCTCTGAAGCGCTTCTGGGCTGGATGCCAGGGGGGCTGGGCATGGTAGCCATTCTCACCTGCATGTTTTTTGCGGCAATCTCTGGTTCCGGGCCTGCCACCGTAGCCGCGATTGGCGGCATCATGATACCGGAAATGGTCAAGGCGGGCTATGGCAAGGCCTTCTCCGCCGCGCTATTGAGCGTGGCAGGCGCCATCGGGGTCATCATTCCCCCATCCATACCAATGGTCAACTTCGGTGTCGCGGGCTCCGTTTCCATTTCCACATTGTTCGCCGCAGGCTTCCTGCCGGGTATTCTGGTTGGCCTGTCTTTGATGGTCGTATGCTATTTCGCGGCTAAAAAGTATGGGTACGGGATGCAGAACAGACAGCCGTTTTCCTTCCGCACGCTTGGAAAACGTTTTTTGGAGGCATTCTGGGCCCTGCTGATGCCGGTCATCATCCTTGGCGGCATTTACGGGGGGATCTTCACGCCTACGGAGGCGGCCAGCGTATCAGTTATCTATGGTTTTGTTGTCGGGGTTTTTGGGTACCGCGAGATGAAAATCAGGGACCTGACCCAAATGCTTCTGAACGCCTCAAAAAGCACAGCGATGGTCATGATGATTATCGCAGCGGCTTCGGGCTTTGGCTGGATCCTGACTTCCGAGCGGATTCCAGATTCGATTGCCACGGCTATAATGGCACTCACCAGCAACAAGTACCTGATCCTGCTGCTGATCAACCTGCTCCTGCTGTTTGTCGGTTGTATCATGGAAACAACCGCGTCCATCATTATTCTGACCCCAATTCTTCTGCCGATGGTCACAAAGCTGGGCGTTCATCCGATTCATTTCGGTATTATCATGGTCGTTAACCTGGCCATCGGGATGTCCACACCACCGCTTGGTGTCAACCTGTTTGTGTCATGCGGCATTGCGAAAATAAGCATAGAGGAGAATTCAAAACAGATCATCAAGTTTCTCGCTGCCAATATCATCGCTTTATTGCTCATCACGTACATCGAGCCGATTTCCATGCTTGTTCCCCAGCTAATGGGCCTGGTCAGGTAAACCCTGGTTTCCCTTAGTCCAAGGCATGTGGTTTCATGCTATATAATAAGGAGGTATCTGGTTCACATGAGAAAGGTATTTGGTTTGTTTCTGGTACTGGTTTTGGCGCTCGCCCTGTTTGTTCCCCAGGGCTTTGCGGAAGCTGAATTCGTCATCCGCGGTGCTACTTCAAATGTGGAATCCCACCCGCATTACCTGGGTCTCGTCAAATTTTCCGAGTTGCTCGCTGAGAAGAGCGGGGGGCGCATCAAGCTGGAGACCTTTCACAGCGGCACCCTGGGAAGTGAAAGGGATATTGTTGAGGGCATGCAGCTGAACACAGTGCATGTTGGCGCAATCACCTCCGCCCCCCTATCGGGATTCACCGACTCTTTCCTGATTTTTGACCTGCCATTCCTCTTTAGCAGCGTTGGGGCTGCCCGCGCAGTCTGCGACAGCGAAATCGGCGTGGACATTCTCAACAGCCTGGAGCCGGCCGGCCTCAAAGGCTTGGCGTTCATGGAAAACGGCATGCGCAATATTACCAATAATGTCCGCCCCATCAATACGCCGGAAGATTTAAAGGGTATGAAAATCCGGACGATGGAAAACCCCATGCATATGGCCGCCTTCTCGGAAATGGATGCAGACCCCACGCCAATGGCTTTTGGTGAACTGTTCACCGCCTTGCAGCAAGGAACAATCGACGCTGAAGAGAATCCATTTACAGTCATTCATTCTAGCAAATTCTTCGAGGTGCAGAAATACCTGACCATCACCCATCATCTGTACTCCCCGACCGCGCTTTTGATGAGCCTGGACTTCTATGAGACACTGCCGGAAGACCTGAAGGCGGTTGTCGCGGAAGCCGCGGTTGAGGCCGCCGCTTACGAACGTCAGATGTGCGATGAGCAGGAAGCGATGCTGCTTGACGAGCTTAAGGCCGAAGGGATGGAAGTAACAATGCCCGATATGGCGCCATTTATCGAAGCAACCAAGGGCGTGTTTGATACCTATGTCGGCGAAGGCCCCGGCCTCGTGAACCCGGCAGTGCTTCAGCGCGTCTACGAGATTATGGCGGAATACGAAAACAGGTAAATCCTCTTCAAGTTCTTCCCCGCGGCTGCCTGCATTTCCTTGAGATGCAGGCAGCCTTTTCAAGAGCTGGCCGGCGGACATCGGGGTGCGTGCGCGAAAGCGTTCGAAACGAAAGCGCGCTTTCCTGCACTTGAAGTATTCCGCGATGAATCATCGGAAAAGGCAAATCCCGGCAATTCTCGCGGCGTGATGGTTTCAATGCTGCCCCATTCTGCAAAAAACCGTGGAGATAACCCCCTGTTTTGGAACAAACCGATTGTATTCGTGTTGTTACAGGCCGTTGGCCGGTCCTTTTTCGGCATGGCTGAATATGGCGCGCCGTCCCGTGAACGGCGTGAATATCGAGATTGGAAAGTCGGCTTAATCGGCCACCAGATGCGGCAGTATTGGGCGACCTGCACGTAATCCCAATGAAAAGCCGCCTCCATCCGCGGCACTGTTCATGAATCCCATGCGTTGCCTTCGGCGGCAGGATTTAATGCACAAGCGTAATGGCCTGCCCTTGAAGCCGGGAAACCTCACAGGGATTCCGTTTTTATCCCTAAGGTTTCCCGTTTTGGTTTATTACATTGAGAGCGTCCCATCAGCCAATAAAAGCGGCACCGGCTGGCAGCACTCCCCGAAAATCCTCAAATCGCTAAGGTCGACTGCCGCCGTTGCCATATTCTGCCGGCATGTATAAAAGCCTTCCCCAAACCGGGGCCTTCCGTCCATCGATGTCCACGCTTGCTAACGCTCCTGTCCATTTTCACCGATAGATCTGCCCATCCTCGCAGATGCCCTGTGATACCTCGCCAAAGTATCCTATTAACCGCGCGCGATATTTCCCATAACCTGGCTGCACCGGCCATACGATGCATGCCGCCATTTCAGTACGGAAACACTGGTCCGCCCCTTCCCTTTGATTGACACTTTTTCGGGCCTGTGCTACATTATGTTTGCCTGTCAAGGACAGCAACGCACCACGCCAAAGGAGATACAACAAGCACCATGCAAGCCAGGAATAAGAATAGAAATACTTTTTTTGATCGCGCGCTGAGCGTGTTTTTGGCGGTTTTGATCGTGGGCGGCTCACTGGCCGCGCTGATCCAGCTGCTTTGATTTATAACGCGCAGAATCAATAATACTGACAATAAGGAGGATATCCCATGGACATCAAAGGCACACAGACCGAAAAAAACCTCTGGGAAGCGTTCGCCGGTGAATCCAAGGCCCGGACCAAGTATGACTATTACGCTTCCGCCGCCAAAAAGGAAGGCTATGAGCAGATCGCGGGCATTTTCGAAGAAACGGCGCTCAACGAAAAAGAGCACGCCAAGCTGTGGTTCAAGGCCCTGGGCCTGCACCATGACGGCAAGACTCCCGGTGACACCCGCATGAACCTGGCGGACGCCGCGGCGGGCGAGTATTATGAGTGGACGGAGATGTACAAGGGGTTTTCCGAGACCGCCAAGGCAGAGGGCTTTGATGAGCTTTCCCTGCAGTTCGCCAACGTCGCCAAGGTGGAGCGTGAGCACGAGGCCCGCTACAACACCCTGTCCAAGCGCCTGGATGACAAACGGGAGTGGGTGCAGGAAGACGCCATCCGCTGGCGCTGCCGCAACTGCGGGTTTATCTTTGAGGGCACCACGCCCCCCAAGCTCTGCCCCGCCTGCAAGCATCCCCAGAACTATTTTGAGCGCGCCGCGGAAAACTATTAAGGTATAATTTCGTCTTTATGCCCGGGGATTCAAACTGTGAATTCCCGGGCTGTTTATTGGTGTTACCCGAATTTTAACAGCCGCGCGTTGATGGCCACGATGATGGTGCTCAGCGACATGACAGCCGCCCCTATGGCGGGCGTGATCACAAAGCCCGCATGGGCCAGGACGCCGGCGGCCAGGGGAATGGCCACGATGTTATAGCCGGCGGCCCACAGCAGGTTCTGGACGGTTTTCCGATAGGTGGCCCGGGATAGCCTGATAATGCTCAGCACATCCCTGGGGTCTGAGTCCGCCAGGATCACGTCGGCCGTTTCCATGGCCACGTCTGTGCCGGCGCCGATGGCAATGCCCAGGTCCGCCTGCGCCAGGGCAGGCGCGTCGTTGATGCCGTCACCCACCATGGCGACCTTGCGGGCGCCGTTCTCCTGGAGCTGTTTGATCCGTGCTGACTTCTCATCCGGCAGCACCTGGCTGAACACCCGGGCGAGCTTCAGCTCCTTCCCCACATAGCCCGCGACCTCATCATTGTCCCCGGTCATCATGATGGATTCAATGCCCAGGGCTTCCAGTTCCCGGATGATCTCCCCGGAGGACTCCCGGATGATATCCGCCACCGCGATGGCGCCCAGCAGCTGGTCCTCCTCCAGCACGAACACCACAGTTTTGCCCTGGGAGGCGATTTTGGAAAACCGTGCCGTGTCATAGCTGATCCCGCGCCGCTTGGTTTCACCCGGGCTTACGATGTAATAGGCTTTCCCCCGAAGAACCGCTTTGATCCCGGATCCCGTGAGGTTTTCGAAATCAGTGGGTTTCTCAAGCGCCAGGCCTCGCTGCTGGGCCGCCCGGGTGATGCCCATGGCGATGGGATGGTCTGACTGGGCTTCCAGGGAGGCGGCGATGGTGAGCAGTTCATTTTCATCCACACCTTCCCGGGGGATGAGGTCGGTAACGCCAAACTCGCCGCGGGTGAGGGTGCCCGTCTTGTCAAAGACCACCCGGCTGATGTTCCTGCCCTCCTCAAACTGGTTGCGGTTGCGGATCAGGAGGCCGTTTTTAGCCGCGATGGAGGTGGATACGGCGTTGACCAGCGGCACTGCCAGGCCCAGGGCGTGGGGGCAGGCGATGACCAGCACCGTCACCATCCGCTCCAGGGCAAAGGAGACCTCTGCGTTTACCATCCAATAGATGAACGTGACAGCGCCCGCGGAAACCGCGATATAGAACAGCCAGCCGGCCGCCTTTTCAGCCAGGCCCTGGGTCTTTGACTTTTGCGCCTGGGCTTGCTGCACGGTTCTTATCACCTGGGCCAGGTAGGTGTCCTCCCCCAGGTGTTCCACTTCCACCGTCAGGGCGCCGTTGCCGTTCACCGAGCCGCCGATCAGCTGCATACCGGGCTTTTTCTCCACCGGCACTGATTCGCCCGTGAGCATGGCTTCGTTGACGGCGGAAGCGCCTTCCAGCACCTTGCCGTCGGTGGGGATTTTCTCCCCGGGCTTGACGAGAATCCGGTCGCCCACGACCAGCTCTTTCATGCTGACATCGGTGACGTTGCCATGTTCGCCGATCCGGTGCGCCACTTCCGGCATCAGCTTCACCAGTTCCTCCAGCGCACGGGAAGCGCCCAATTGCGAGCGCATCTCGATCCAGTGGCCCAGGAGCATGACAAGGATCAGCGTGGACAGCTCAAAATAAAACTCGGACCCGGCGATAAAGAAGGTGGTAAGCGTGCTGTAGACAAAGCTTGCCACGATGGCCAGCGTGATGAGCATCATCATGCCTGGCTGCTTCAACTTGAACTCCTCCGCGGCGCCTTTCATAAAGGGCCATCCGCCATAGAAAAACACGATGGCCGACAGGACAAACAGGATGATTTTCGAGCCGGGGAACACCAGCGTATAGCCAAACAGCATCTGGATCATGTCGGAGAGGATGACAATGGGGATGCTCAGTACCAGCGCCGCCCGGAAGCGCCTTTTGTAGTCCGCGATCATCGCCTCATGGTGCCCGGAGTGCCCCAGGCCATGCCCGCCGTGGCCCCCATGCGCCGTATCGTGGTGCAGGCGCTCCTCTTGTTGGTGTTCCTGGCGCGGATGCTCCTCGTGCTGATGCCCGTGGTGCTGGTGCTCCCGGGGAGGCGGCGCCTGGTGCTTCTCATGCCCTTTATGCTGATCCATTTAGTCTCCTTTCAGGAATAGGGCGGGTAAGAACGTCGGGATATGCCCAATTTTACCCACAAAAACGGCGGCAAAAAGCCGCCCCCGCGGAGGATGCCCGCGGGGGCGGCTGATAATCGCGGGACTATGCCTGTAAGGTGCTCTTTTTGGCCCGGGCCATGTTGGCGCGCCAGGTGTGCATCACCAGGGCGACCGCGATAACGCCGTAGGCCACGAAGACCCGGAAGAACTCGCCCACGTTGGCATTGCCAAACAGGGTCTTGCCCGCGTCCTGGCTTACCACAAACAGCAGGTGGAACAGCAGCGTGCCCACGATGGCCTGGGTGTTGGTGGCGCGGTTTAGGGAGGCGCCGCCCACCAGGATGGAGGCGCCGGCGTAGAGGCCGACCATTTCATGGGCGGAATAGGTCTGCAGCGTCCCCAGGTTCTGGATGAAGATGATCTGCCCCCAGCCGGCAAGGACGGTGGAGATCATGATGGCGATGACGCGCACCCGGTTCACGTTGATGCCGGCTGCGTTGGCTACCGTGCGGCTCTGGCCCACCGCGCGGAACTTCTGCCCCAAACGGGTGCGCATGATGACCACGTTGAACAGGCACAACAGCCCCACCAGCAGGAACACGAAGATGGGCACCGTGGTGGTGCCGACCATGGTCCCGACGGCCGGTACAAAGGCTACCAGGGCCGAAAAGATGACGGAGACCGAGGCCAGGATGATGAAGCGCTTCCGGCTCATCTTTTTCAGGAGGAAGAGCGTAATGGAAGCGGCCAGGATCACGCCGCTGACCACATACAGGCAGACATCAAAGGGCACCTGCCAGATTTTGTCCAGCGCCATATACAGGCCGCCGCCCATGAGGTTCAAGGTGTTGGCCACGCCGCTGGCGCCCACGATGGTCACCTTGCTGGAGAGGGGGATCACCTTGCCGAAGATGAAGAGGAACAGCAACTGGTAAGCGCCGTTGGCAAAATAGCCCAGTATCAGGGAGCCGATGGTCTCCTGCCCCTTCATTTTGTTGAGCAGGGAGCCGATCAGGAAGCCGAAGAACGCTGCCAGGGGCAGGGTGATGCCGGCGGCGGCCAGGAGGCCCGTAAAGCCCTGCAGGTCCCAGTTGATGGCCAGCATCAGGCCCACCTGGGCCGCCATGGCGCCGATGGTGATGGCGAAGTTGATGCCCATGCCCGCGATGATGGGGATGATCAGCGACAGCACGATGAAAAGGTTGCGGGTGAGCCGGCCCATCAGCTGGGAGAAGATGTCCTGGAGGGTGCGGCCTGAGAGGATGACAAACAGGACGCTTAAGGCCAGGAAGACATAGGTGACGATATACTCGCGCAGGTTTTCGCGGACCGCGTCCTTCACCTGCCGCTTTTTGCCCAGTTGATCAGCCACGTGATTCACCTCCCGATTGGGTCAGGGCATAGAGGATGATGCCGTTTGAAATCAGGATGCGCATGACCTCCGACAGCCCGCCCTCCTGGATGGCCGCGTTGGCCACCTGGATGCCCAGCGCCAGCACGCCCTGGAAGAGGAAAGTGCCGATAATGACATGGGACACTTTGGCCCGGGACACCGTCGCGCCGCCGATGAGGATGGCGCTGGCCGCCACAAAGCCCATCTGCCGGGGGCCGTTGTAGAGCTGCATAAAGCCAAAGGACTGGGAGTACACGATGATGCCCACGGCGGCGATGACGGTTGAGATGGTGGTGCCGATGATGCGCATCTTGTCCACATTGACGCCCGCGGCCCCGGCAAAGCGGGGGTTGGCGCCGGCGGCGACCATGGCGTTGCCGGGCCGGCTGCGAGTGAACACCCACATGAGAAGGCAGCACAGCAGGAAGAACAGAAGAAGCCCGGTGGGCACATGCACGCCCAGGATGTCAAAGGCCAAAAACCGGTCCAGGATCTGGCCAAAGGAATCGCCCATGTTGTGCATAACCCTTAGGCCGCTGCCCAGCGCCCAGGTCAGCTTGGGGTTATTAAACGGCAAAAGCATCCAGGCGATGCTGAAGAGGGAGACGAAGCTGAAACCCACATAGGTGGAAACGGTCATCTCGCTGCCCTTCAATCGGTTTAGGAGCTTGCCGTATACCAGGCCAATGGGGATGGCCAAAAGGATCCCCACGATGACGGAGAAGAAGAAGGATCCCCAGCCCACCATGTTCATTTCCAGGGCGATAAGGGTAGAGATCAGGCCCGCGATGATGCCCACGGTCATGCCCATGTTCAGGCTGATGCCCGCCTGGATGCCCGGCAGCATCGCCAGCGCCAGCACGCCGTACATGCCGGTGCGCCAGAGGACGGTGGAGATCATGCCGGGGACATTGATGTTATAAAGCGCCGCCATGACGCACAGCAGGATGAAAAACAGGGAGATCACCAGCCTGGGCATCCCCAGGGAGCGCTTGAGCGCCTTGTAGTAATAGACGGTCAGCGCGAAAATCACAAATCCCACCGCCAGGACGATGAGGTTGCCGGCCTGGCGGGCGATGATCATATTGCGCGCCTCCGCTCCCTCCAGCACCCCCTGGGCGCCGCGGGAGGCGTAGTTGTCATATTCCTGCACAAAGGGGCTGTTGCCGCCCTGGACCACCTCAAGCAGGGAGGGCCTAAGGTCTTCCCGCATTTCAGGCCGCAGGTCGGGCAGGGCTGCCGCCAGCACGTCATACATGGCGTCATAGCTGGGGGTCAGGCCCTCCTCCAGCAGGGAGAGTTCAGCAGACGGCACAAAGCCGCTGTAGTCCACCCGGGTCTGGGTGGCGGCCATCATGGCATCCTCGGAGACCGCCTGGGTCTCCGCGCTGAGGGCCTCTTCGCCTGACGCGGCCTGGGCGGCCTCAAGGGCCTCCTGCTGGGCAAGCCATTCATCCGCGTAGGCGGCTTTTTCCCGGGTTTCCAGCGCCGTATAGCGGCTCATGGCGCTTTCCAGGTTTTCCACCGCCAGGGAAAGAGCCTGGGTATCCAGGTTGTCAAACGTCTGGTAGCGTTCCTCAGCGGCGGCCTGGGCGATCGCGCCCTGCTCATCCATCAGCACGGTGATATCGTTGCGGCTGAGGCCCTTATCCCTTCCCACATCGCGCGCGTCCCGCTTGGCCTGGAGCACGGTCTCCTCGATGATGGCGCCGGAGGCCGTGCGCAGGACGGCGTAGTTGCGCATGCGCAGCAGGTTATCGCTGGCCTCCTGGCCGCCCCGGGCCGCCAGGCCCCAGGCGCCGGCCGCGGCCAGCGCCAGGGCGATAAGGATCAATAAGGCTGAGACCGCCAGCTGGCTGGTCGTTCTTTTCTTCATGCTTGCGCCACCTCCCGCGCCTTAAGGCCGCTCATGGCCAGGCCGAAGTGCTCGTCCGGGCTGTCGGGATTGAGGATATCGGCCACCTTGCCCTCCGCGACGATGACCACCCGGTCGCAGATGGAGCGCAGCTCGGACAGCTCGCTGGACACCATGACGATGGTCAGCCCCTGCTCCCGGTTAAGCCGCACCAGGGTGTCCAGCACCAGCGCCTTGGCGCCGATGTCGATTCCCCGGGTGGGCTCGGATACAAAGAGGAAACTGGGCTCCAGCGCCAGTGCGCGGGCGATGCACACCTTCTGCTGGTTGCCGCCTGAGAGCGTCCCCACCGGCTGGGCGGGGGAGGTGCAGCGGATATCCAGTTCCTTGATCATCTTCCGGGCGTACTCCCGGATCTGCCGCGTCGACTTCAGCTTGAAAACACCGGGGCCGGCCAGGAACTGGCCCTTGATCTGCATGGCGTTGAAGCAGATATTGTCCTCAATGGACTCGTCAAGCAGGAGGCCCACGCCGCGCCGGTCCTCGGAGACCATGCTCATGCCGTGGCGCAGGGAGGCCTCGGGGTTGTTCAGCGGCAGCTTTTCCCCAAACAGCTCGGCTTCACCCGCCGTGGGGTAGAGCCCCATCACGCCGTTGGGCAGCCCCACCTTGCCCTGGCCGGCCAGGCCGCCGATGCCCAGGATCTCGCCTTCCAGCACATCCAGGTCGATGCCCCGGACCATTTCGCCCGGCATCTCCACCCGCAGATCCCGCACATGAAGCGCCGCGCGCCCGGAAAGGGGCTCCCTCCTGGGCGGGGGCGCGATAATGCCCTCGCCGCCCCGGCCGATCATCATGCCGGCCAATTCCATGAGCGTGGTATCGCTGATGGCTTTGCGGTCCACCAGCCTGCCGTCCCTTAAGACCGTGACGGTGTCCGCCGCCTTCATTACCTCGCCCAGCCGGTGGGTGATGAAGATAATGGCGATGCCGCTGCCGGCGATTGAGCGCATGACACTGATGAGCTGATCCGCCTCGCTCTCCGTGAGCACCGCCGTGGGCTCGTCAAACACCAGCAGCTTCACGCCCGTCTTATCGATTTCCCGGGCAATTTCCACAAACTGCATATAGCCCACCGGCAAAGCCGACACCAGCGTGTCCTCAGGGATTTTGACGCCCACATTGTCAAGGGCATTTCGGGCGTCCGCCGCCATGGCGGCATGGTCCAGCGACTCCAGCTCGTGGCCCAGAATGCGGCTGACCAGGTTGGGCTGGCTGATCTCCCGGTTCAGTTTGATGTTCTCGGTGACGGTGAAGCCCGGGATGAGCATAAACTCCTGATGCACCATGCCGATGCCCTTTTCCATGGCCACCTGGGGGGAAGCGATATTGGCCGGCTCCCCCGCCACCAAAACATCCCCTTTGAAACCGCCGGTCAAGTGGATTACCGGCATCCCAAACAGGATGTTCATCAGCGTGGACTTGCCAGCGCCATTTTCGCCCAGCAGGGCGTGGATCTCTCCCGGGCGGACCTTGAGCGTCACGTCCTTAAGCACGGCGCTCTCACCATACTGTTTGGTGATGCCGTTCATTTCAAGGATGTATTCCAGAGACAAATCGCGCCAACTCCTTCCGACGGCCGGCGGCCCGTGCGGCCGCCTTGTTTATGCGCAGCGGGGCCTGCCTCCGCTTAAGCAGGCAGGCCCCGCCATGATCAATTGGCCAGAAACTTATTTCAGGTAATCCCTGAAGTTCACGTTGTCAAACAGGATCATGTAGTAGTTGGAGACTTCGTTGCCCTCGGCGTCCACATAGCTGGACACAGCGGCGTCAGCGCCAGCCACCTTGGACAGGGCTTCCACCAGCTTGTCTTTGTTGAGCTTCTCGCCGCCGTTTTCAATGTAGTCCCTGGCGTACTCAAAGCCGCCCAGGATCATGGACATATTGACGGGCACAGCCCAGGTGGAGACACGGTCAACCGCGCCGTATTCATCCAGCTTGGCGGCCATCTTCTCAAGGTAGGACTCGATGTTGCCGTAGTCTTCCGGGGCTACGCCCAGGCCCAGGGAGGCCGGGAAGCCGTGGAAGGGGCTGGGGCAGCAGGGCAGGGGATAGTAGGCGTTGGGCTGGGGCAGCACGGCCGCCTGGAGGGCTTCCTGCATGCCGCAGTTGGTGGTGAAGAAGGCAACCTTCTTGCCCGCGTACTCTTCCATCACCTTGGGGACGTCAGAAAGGATGAAGGTCTGGGCGCCGGTCATGCCGGCGTCACCGGTGGGGTCGGGCGCGTCGCGCATTACCAGCTCGATGCCGGCCAGCTCCGCCTCTTCCTTCATGATGTTAAGCCTGGCGACGATGGTCTCATAGCCCAGGTGGCGGGCAAAGGAGTAGTGGATAAGCACATCCGCGCCCCACTCGCTGGCAGTCTCCACGATCTGGTAGCCGCCGTTGATCTCGTCAACGCCCATGACCAGGTCCGCGGCGCCCGCGATGTCAGCCGGGTCTTCCGCGGCCACACCCGCGATCAGGAGGATGTCAGGGTGGGTTTCCCTGATTTTGGTGAAGGCGGCGGTGGCGCCCTGAACGGCCTGGACCATGATGATGGCCTTAACCTCAGGATCTTCCGCGAACTGGAGGAGTTTGCCGATGGTGGTCTCGGTCTCGGAGGAGAAGTTGTCCGGATAGGTGTCGGTGAGCACCATGCCGGGGTTCTCGTTGACCAGCCTTTCAGCGGCCCGGTACTCTTCCTCACCCTGTGAGGTGGTGCCGGTGAGGATGGCGATCTTGTACTTGGGAGCTTCGGCGACGGCGGGCGCCATCATGCCGAGGACCAGGGAGAGAGCCAGGAACAATACGAACAGTTTCCGCATGGAGGTCCTCCTTTTTTTCTGCCCACGGGCGTTTACATGGGAAGCCATAACAAAATTTCCCTATGTATTGGCATACATATTCGCACGGATTCCGTGCCCTTGTCAAGGTAAAGTTCACTCTTTCCGTGCCCCGGGCGGCGGTTGGGATAGGCTTTCAGGGCGCGGAACGATAAAATATGACATGGATGCTTGTATAACTACCCGTTGCGTGGTATGATTTTTGTATATTTTCAGTACACAGAAAGAGGGGAAACACCATGAAAAAATTCTGGGAGGAATTCAAGGCCTTCGCCATCAAGGGCAATGTGATCGACCTGGCGGTGGCGGTGGTCATCGGCGGCGCTTTTGGAAAGATTGTCAGTTCCCTGGTGAACGACCTGCTCATGCCCCTGCTGACGCTGCTGACAGGCGGCATCAACGTGTCGGGCCTCTTTGTCCAGCTTGGGAAGAGCGATGTGCCCTTTACCAGCGTGGCCGCGGCGGCTGAGGCCGGTGTCGCCACCCTCAACTACGGCGTGTTTATCCAGGCCGTCATCGACTTCCTGCTGATTGCCCTGGGCATCTTCCTGTTCGTGAAGCTCATCGGCAAGCTCAAGAAGAAGGAAGAGGCCGCCCCCGCCCCCGTGGTGCGCCACTGCAGCTACTGCCTGGAGGCCGTGGCCGATGACGCCACCCGCTGCCCGCACTGCACCAGCGACATTGCCGGAAAGTAAGGGGCTGGATGGCATATTCTCATTTCATCTGGGACTTTGACGGCACGCTGTATGACACCTACCAGTGCATCGTTTCGGCGGTGGCCCTGGGCCTTCAGGAGATGGGCCTCCCCCTCCCGGACAGGGGGGAGGTGGCCCGCCTGGCCAAAACCACCCTGCGCCACGCCTGTGTCACCCTGGCCGGGGAGGAGCGGGCCCAGGAGCTGCTGGCCCGCTATGCCGTCCATGCGGCGGACATGGGCACTACGGCGCTTGTGCCCTACCCGGGCTGCCGGGAGGCGCTGGAAAAAGTGGTGGAAGCCGGCGGCTTCAACTACCTCTACACCCACCGCAACCGCCAGGCGGTGGACGCCCTGGAGCGGGACGGCATGGCCTCCCTGTTCCGGGACTTCATCACCTGTGAGGCGGATTTCCCCCACAAGCCCGCCCCGGACGCCCTCAACTGGCTGGCGGCGCAGCACAGCCTGGACCCCGCAAGCTGCGTGATGGTGGGGGACCGCCCCATCGACGTCCAGGCGGGGCATAACGCGGGCATGGCCTCCGCCCTGTTCGACCCGGAGGGCTACTTCGATAATCCCCCGGTGAATTATGTGTTCAAATCACTTCCGGAGGTGCCGGAGGCTTTGCTGAATAAGCAGACCGGCTGATGGCGGCCGGAACCGCAGCCAATGGGATGCGCCCCTTTCGCTGGAGATAATGCCGGCGAATGGGGCGCTTTCCCCGGCCGTATCCCATGGCACTGAAACGCTGTTTACCCCTTCCACTTCTGATGGGGATGCGGCGGAACGCGGCGCCTCATGAATGCGCTGCCAGCCGGTTGACAGGCGCGCCCAGCCTGCCTATAATGGCAAATAATCAGTCGGAATATGAATCAGGTCAATATTGGCGCGATAATGGAAAGGAGAACATACCATGTCGAGATTCCGGAGAACCCTTGGCCTTGTGCTGGTGTGCTGTATGCTGGTGGGGATGGCCCCCGGCTTGGCAGCGGATCACAGCCATACTTGGGGAGAATGGGAAGTAACTAAAAAAGCAACATGCACAGATTCTGGAGAAAGCAGAAGAGTGTGTACTACATCTGGCTGCGGCGCAATGGAAAATGATTACAATAAACCGCCGGCTCTGGGACATGATTGGAGTGCTTATACGCTGACAACTGCGGCAACCTGCACAGCAGAGGGTGTGGAGACCAGCAAATGCATGCGTTGCGGCATTACGCAAACACGGGCTGTTGCGAAAAAAGACCATGTGATGACCGGATTTGTACTTAAAACAGCGGCCACCTGTACGACAGATGGGCTGGAAGAGAACAAATGCGTCAATTGTGCCACGCAGAACCAAACACGCGCCGTTCCCAAAAAGGGTCATACCTGGGCGGACTGGAATCCCACAACGCCCGCTACTTGTGTAGCTGGTGGTACGGCTACTCATGTTTGCACTGTATGCGCGGAGAAGGAATCCAAACCTCTTGATGCGTTGGGCCATGCCTTTGGTGCCTGGAACGAGGATGTTGCCGCGACCTGCACTGTGGGCGGAACACTCAAGCGTGTCTGTAGCCGTTGCGCGGAAATTGAAACCAAGCCCTCAGAGAAATTGGGCCACAACTATGGATTATGGAAAGAAAACAAGGCACCCACCTGCACGATAGCGGGGGAAAAGAGCCGCGTTTGTTCCCGTTGTGCTGATGTGCAAAAAGAAGCCCTTACCGCGCTGGGAAAGAACCAGCCCAATGGGCACACGTTCAGCAGCTGGGCAAAAACGAAAGATCCCACCTGTACAGTGGAAGGGAACGAGTCGCGCACCTGCTCCGCCTGCACACGGGTGGAAAACAGGGCCATCGCCAAGCTCCCCCACAAATCAAACGGCATCTGGGAGATTGAGCGGGATGCAACCCTGAACAAGCCGGGCCTGGAAATCACCCATTGCACGGTGTGCAAAGCGCAGGCCAGCTCCCGCAATTTTACGCCCCGGGGCTACCGGTACGAGGTGGCCACCAGCGCCTATGGGCCGATGGCGGGCGAATACCCCGGCGGGGGCAGTTCCCCGCTCAGGCTCCTCTACCTGGACCTCACCTATGACAGCGACCAGCGCTTCGGCCTGGTGACGGAGGACGGCTGGCTGATCGGCTACGCCCATGTGCGGGTGGTCAACGGCTCCGTCACGGTGTCCATTGAGAAGAAGTCCGAGCCCACCGTGATGCGCTACCGCGCCTGGGGCATGTTCCCGGACGCCGCCACGTTGAAAGCTGTCAACTATGACAATTCCCTGCCCTTTGACCAGGCCGTGAAGGGCCCGGGGGAAAGCTGCGTGATCGCGCTGAACATGATTAGCAACTACTACCAGGGTTCCGGCAACGAGCGCTTCTCTGAGGGGCTTCTTACCTACGATGGGGAAGCCAGCTACCAGCAGATCAACCAGCAGATGCTCCAGATGGCTGAGGGCTCCGGGGAATAGCCTTCAAAACACAAGACCAAAGAGGCGCCGTCCGGAATGGCAGCGCCTCAGGGCAAAAGCAAAGCGGTTTTGGCGATCCGGCCGGAACCGCTTTGCCTGCCCGCCGGGCCGCGGATATTGGCGATGGCTGGGAAATCCGGCATCTGGCATGATAAACCGGCTTGAAGCCGCATTGAGGGACCTTTCGCTGACATTCAAGGGCATGGCTGAGAAAAAACAATGCCTTCATTTCTGCAATATTCATGAAAGGCATACCATCAAGGCGGACGGATATGCTCGGCCCTCAACGGCTCAGGCAGGGATGATGCTGGCGGAACGGATCAAGCCGCTCAACAGCAAGGGCATCATTGCCGGGAACCCCTATGTGCTCTGCTGGATGCAAAGCGCGCAACGGGCGGAATGCACCCATGCCCTGGAGTATGCCGTGCGGCAGGCCAACCTGATGGGGAAACCCCTGCTGGTGCATTCCGGCGACATGCAGGGTTTCCCGGAAGGGAACGCGCGGCACTGCCGCTTCATGCTGGAAGGCCTCAAAGGAACCGGGGCAGCGCCCAAGCAGCTGAACATCCGGCTGCTGGCGCGGCACATTTCACCGAAAAAAGGCGCGCCGGAGCTCTCCGGATTCCGCCGCTGCCACCGTGACGGAGAGGGGATACCTGAAGGTCCGGCGGGCATGGAGGGGCGCTGGCCAAAGGGGCCGCCTTAAAAGCCATCCGGGTGGAGACGAACGTGGTCGTGCCGGTGGAAGCCGCTTCCGGCAAGGAGGGATACGCCGCGATGGCACTCCGGCCCAAACTGCTCAAGCTGCTGGACACCTAAACCCTGCCGCTTGAAGAAACGGCCGCCCATCACCCTTCCCTGGGGCTGGGCCTGCCGTAATGGGGCGTTTGATGTCGAAGGCACGGCTGCCGCGCTGATGGCGCTGGACCTGGATGACGCCGTGGCGCCTTCCACGCTGACCGGCGGCAACAGCCGTGCCAGGCGCCTGGTGGAAGCGTTCACCAGAAACAAACTGGCCGCCTGCCCCGCTATGAAGAACGGCCCCGGGCTTGACGGTTCATCCATTCTCAGCCCTTATCTGCGTTTCAGGCAGATATCCCCGCCGGCCATTCTCCGGGCGTGAAAGAAGCCCCGGAGGCGGCGTCCCCTGAAGGCGGGCGTGAAAAACAGGCTGGCGTAAAAAGCCCGGGCCGGGGTATGATGCTTCGGGGAATGGCTTGGATTGGTTTCAAATTCAACGGCTGAGGTTATGGGATGAAGTATGACGTGATTGTGGCAGGCGGCGGGATGGCGGGGCTGACCGCGGCCGCCTTTCTGGGCAAGGCCGGGAAAAGCGTGCTGCTGTGCGAAAAGGAGGACCGCCTGGGCGGGCTGGTGGGCTCCTTCCCTTACAAGGGGTTCACTTTTGACGCCGGTATCCGGGCGATGGAAAACTCCGGCGTCCTGTTCCCGATGCTCAGGGCCCTTGACTTGGATGTGGATTTTGTTAAAAGCCCGGTGTCCATCGGAATCAGGAACACGGTGGCCCGCCTGGACTCCCCGGGCAGCCTCAGGGGTTACCGGGACATGCTCCTGAGCCAGTTCCCGGATGACGGCGTCGCCATCGACGCGCTGATGGACGTTGTGAAGACCGCCATGGAGTATATGCGCGTGCTGTACGGGATTGACAACCCCCTGTTCCTGGACCTGAAGAAGGACCGGAAATACCTGACAAACACGCTGCTGCCCTGGATGTTCAAATATATAACCACCATCGGGAAAATCAAGAAGCTCAACACGCCGGTGGAGGCCTTCCTGGGCGCGTTTATCAAGAACCAGGCGCTGGTTGACGTGATCGCCCAGCATTTTTTCAGGCAGACGCCGGCCTTTTTCGCGCTGAGCTATTTCAGCCTTTACCTGGACTACAGCTACCCCAGGGGCGGCACGGGCGCTTTGGTGTCAAAGCTGGAGGCCTTCATCAGGCAGCGCGGCGGGGAAATCCGTACCGGCGCGGCAATCACCTCCATAAACCCGGGGGCAAACACCATCAGCGACGCAAGCGGCAGGGAGTATGGCTATGGCAGGCTGATCTGGTGCGCGGACCAGAAAGCCCTGTACAATCAACTCCATGGGCTTCAGGCGCTTCCGGGCAAAACCGCGGCCGCCCTCAGGGAACGGCAGGCCCTGCTTGCGGATAAGGAGGGGGGCGACTCGGTGCTCACCCTGTACCTCACCTGCGACATGAACAAGGCCTACTTTGAAAATATCCACGCCCCGCACTTCTTCTACACGCCCAGGATAACGGGCCTGGGCACGCTGCCCCGGGACAGGATCATGCACGGCAATGGCCGCTTTTTCACGGACAAGGCAGCGGTATTTGCCTGGCTGCGTGAGTTCCTGTCCCTTACCACCTATGAGATCTCCATCCCGGTGATGCGGGACGAAGCCCTGGCGCCGGAAGGCAAAACCGGGCTGATTGCCAGCACGCTGATGGATTATCCCCTGGCGGCGCACATCCGGGAAATGGGCTGGTATGATGATTTCAAGGCGCTGTGCCGGGAGGCGATGGCAGAAGCGCTGACGGGCTCCATCTACCCGGAGCTGGCGGGCAAAATCACGGACGGTTTCCTGTCCACCCCCCTGACCATCCTGGAGCGCACGGGGAACACCGGCGGCGCCATCACGGGATGGGCCTTTACCAACAGCGTGCTTCCGGCGGTTACCAGCATCCCCGGGATCACCAGGGCCGTGAGGACGCCCATACCGGGCGTGCTGCAGGCCGGGCAGTGGACCTACAGCCCCTCCGGCCTGCCGATCTCCATCCTCACCGGAAAACTGGCAGCGGACAGGGCCGTCAGGGAGCTAAAGCGTTAGGCCTGCCAGCTTAAGGCTCTTATCCCATATTGCCGAGATCCCCTTATCGCCTATCCCATGCAGCAGGGGCTTTTCAACCATCGTCAGGTAAAAATATTCGCCGCTGGCAGCCCCAAGCTCCGGCGCGGCGGCCAGATAGTAGAGGGCCTCGCCGGAAATGGCCGGATCCTTGAGAAAATGCCATACCACGCCCCGCAGCCAGGCGCGGTACAGGATGCCGTTGTTGCCGCCGATGCCCGTCCTCACCCCGCCCGGGTGCATGGCGTTGATGGTTACCCCCGTGCCCTGGAGCTGTTCCGCCAGTTTTATCACCGTCATAATCTGCGCTGTTTTGGAGGCTCCATAGGCGCGCAGGCCAATATAGGGGCGCTTTTTCCAGTCCAGATCGTCCATGTTCAGCCCGCCAAAGCGGTGGCCTTCTGAATTGACCTGGATGACGCGGCCCCGGCCGCCCTTTTTGAGGGGGTCTAGCAGCAGCATCGTCAGCAGGAAGGGCGCTATGTGGTTGACCTGGAACACCAGCTCATTCCCATCGTCCGTGACAAATCGCCTGGTGGAGTGGATTCCGGCGCTGTTGATGAGCACGTCCACTTTTTCATACCGCTGCCGGATGGCTTCTCCCGCGCGCCTCACTTCATCAAGCCGGCTGAAATCAGCGATCACAAGGCCGGCCTTTATCCCATGGCCGTTCACCAGTTCCGCCTGCACGGCTTCGCCCTTTGCTTTATTCCGGCAGACGAGCACCAGGTCCGCGCCGCCTTTGGCCAGCCGCCGGGCAGCCTCAAGCCCCACGCCCGAGGTGGCGCCGGAAATCACGCACAGCTTGCCCGCCATCATCTCCGTGCTTCTGTGCTGTTCTTTCCGCCTGCTTTTCAGGAAGGCCAAATCCTCTTTGGTGTATTTCACTTTTTTACCTCAGCCGAATTTATTGCGCATAAACCGGCGGTAACGCCGCTTGAACCAGGGAATGCCGTTGAAGATATCCCCCCACAGATCGTAATAATCCCGCTGGGCAATAATCCGGCCGTCCTCATGCAGGGTCAGCTTGGTGCAGCCGAAAATGGGCGTGCTGGGGAATTTTCTGAACATCATGGTCATCGTCCAGTCAAAGGCGCGCTCGTTCCCCTTGCAAAACACCGTCCCGATGTCCATGCGCAATTCCTTGCACCGGCCCGTGAGGCGCTCACACAGGGCAATGAAGGCGGGCTTGCCCTCTATGCGCTGGATGGTGTCATGAAACACGATGTCCTCATGATAATACTGGAAGATGTGCGACCAGTCGGGTTTGCCCTGCGTGTTGTAGGTTTTGGACCACAGCAGGCGCAGGTTGTCCGCGGTCAGCGGGAGCCTTTCCCCCTGTGGCTCTTCGGGCCGCGGATTCGGGCCGGTACCGCCGCTGTTTGGCATCGCTGGCCCCCCTTTCCCATGTCTGCCCGGCGGCAGCTTGATGGCGCGCTCCCCGGGGATTTTGAGACATCATACCATACCCGGGGCATTTCATAACAGCCGCCGTGATTTTTCCGTCCCATGGGAAGGAGCAGACGCCTGCGCCTGAGAAACGCGCCAATGGTGATAAAGAACGATATGCCCAAAAAAGGAAGCGCCTGCTTTTCAGGGTTCCACATTCAGCCAGGATGTTCACTCCGCCTTATCAGCCCGCCTCCATTCCCGCCGCCAGCGCCTCCATGTGCATCAGCGCCCGCTGGTGGATGCGGAAAACCTGGCGCTGGGAGTAGCCCAGCACCTCCGCGATGTCGGGCCAGGACAGGCGGCTTAAGTAGCGCAGGCTGAGCAGGTCCCGCTCCTCCTCCCGCGGCAGGCGGGAAACGCTGTGGGCCACCAGGCGGCGCTGGCGGTCCAGCTTCTTCCAGGCGGTCTGGATGGCATCACCCACCGTTTGGGACTGGGCCTGGCGCAGGCTTTTGTTCTCCCCTTCCGCCCGGGCAAGGGCAAACAGCACGCTTTGCTGGCGCAGGAGGATGTTAAGCCGCTCCTCCAGGCACCCCACGCTTTCCAGATACATTTTCGCCCTCACCCCGCTTTGGCCTTTCCCGCGATATATTCCCGGAGCTGCCGTGCCTCCTGCGGCAGGAGGGGCCGTTCCCCGCGCAGCTTGCGGTTAAAGGCGCTGTAGGAGAGGTGCAGTGCTTCCGCTCCCTCCCGGCGGCTGACGCGGGCCCGGTTCATGTCCGCCCGCAGCTGGCGCAGTTCCTGGCTGATCATGGCTCCCCTCCTTAATGGGAACAAGCGTTCTCTTTTATGCGCCCAGTATAGAAAGGAGGGGCCTGCCTGTCAACGCGCGGGGGCCAAATGGATTCTGCGGGGGAAAACGGGCGCGGAAAACGCGTCCAAAAATCCCTTACCAGCCGGCAGGTTTTCAGCGCCGTATCCCCAATGGGTATACTCTCATCAAGGCGCAAGACCGCGCCCCTTGAACCTATGGAAGTGAGGAAACATCATGAAACGCATTGTGAGCCTTATCCTTTTAGCCGCCATGCTTGTGCCCCTGGCCGCGCTGGCGGCGCCGCTTGATTTCCAGGCGCTCAACGATGAGGAGATCCAGGCGGTCATCGACGGCGCCAACCAGGAGCTGGCGCGCCGCCTTGTGGCGCGGACCGATTACCTGGCCACCGGGAGCGTGGCGGGCTTTTTTGTGGGTATCCGGAGCATAAGCCGCGCTGAGGATTTTGAAGGCCGGCCGGCCTTTACCCTGGCCTACGACCTGAGGAACGACAGCCAGGCGCCCCAAAGCCCCCTGCTGCTCCTGGCCGTGGCGGCGTCCCAGAACGGCGTCCCCAATGAGGTCACCTTTGTCCTGAAGCCCGGCGAAGGCATCGAATCCCCCAATCTGGGCGAGGTAGGCCCCGGGGAGATGATCTCCGAGGCCACCGATTACCTGATCAACGGCGAGGGCCTGGTCACGGTCACGGTGAGCCTGCTGATCCCGGACGGGACCAGCACCCCCTTTGTGGCGGAGCTGCCCCTGCCCTGAACCTGCAATCCAATGAGAAAGGCACCATGATATGACGAAAAACGCCTTGCGCCTCAGGGCCCTGGCCATTGTGATGGCGCTGTTGGTGATGCCGCTGGCCGCCCTGGCACAGGAGGCCGGGGCGGCGGCTCCCCTTTACGTAAACGCCGGGGAGGCCCTGAGTATCCATGAATCGGCCGATGCGGGCACGGGCGCCCTGCGGACGCTCCAGCCGGGCGAGGCGTTTGAAATGGTTTCAAGCCAGGCCGGCTGGGCGTCCATCCGGGTGCTCACCGAATCCGGCGAAATGCTCTCCGGCTGGGTCACCTCAGAAGGCCTGCGCCCGAAAACCGCGGAGGACGGCTACAGCGCCGCCGTCATCGCGCCTGAAAATCCGGATGACCGCCCCATTCTAAGGACCGGGCCCCGCAGCGGCGCGGATTCCCTGGGCCGCTACTTCCCGGGCGTGGTGGCCCGTGTCCTGGCGCAGCCGGAGAACGGCTGGGCGCGCCTGGCCATCGGGAGCCTGGAGGGCTACATGCGGGAAAGTGACCTGGCCTTTGACCCGCCGCCCGGCAGCGTGGCCGACCTTCTGCCCCGGGTGGCCGTGGCTTATCAGGACGGCCCCTCGCTTACCATGCGGGCGGCCCAGTCCTTCCAGTCGGAGAAGGTGACCGCCTACCGCAACGGCACCCAGGTCAGGCTGATGGGCTTCACCGATGACTTTGGGCACGTCCTGGCCCCTGACGGGCGGGTGGGCTTCATGATGGCCTGGGGGCTGGATCCCCAGCCCTTCGCCGCCCTGCCGGCGCCCCCGGCATTGCTGCCCGGCGCCACCGCGCAGCCGGCCGCGACCACAGCGCCTATCATCCCGCCGGACAGCTTTGACTACATCACACGCATTGACAACACCGGGGGCCAGGGCGCCCACTTAAGGCAGCGGGCTTCCACAGCCTCTGACACCCAGGGCCTCTACCCCAACGGCACCCAGGTCTGGGTGCTCAGATACGGCGAATGGTGGACCCAGGTGTGGGTGGACGGCAAGACCGGCTGGATGATGACCAAGCTCCTTGAGGGCCAGGGAGCGGAAAACCCGCAATAAACCCGGAGGCATAAAAACACTGGGGCAGCCCAAACGCGTTCTTGCGGAGCTGTCCTGTTTATGCTAAAATTGCGCCATCGCGATGAACGGGAAACTGCTGGGAAACCGCTTTTAGAGAGCCGCCGGAGGGTGCGAGGCGGCAGCGGGCACAGCTTTCCGCCCGGGAGCGGGGATGCCTGGAGCGTCCGGGGGCGCGCCCCTTACAGCGCTTTAAGCGGCCGATATAGGCAATTTGGGTGGCACCGCGGAGCCTTCCGTCCCATAGGGAGCGGGGCTTTTTCTTTTTCACCCACAGCGAATTTTTATTCCAAGGAGGCAGCAATATGATTGATATCACCCTCATCCGGGAAAACCCTGAAATGGTCAGGGACAACATCCGCCGAAAATTCCAGGACCACAAGCTGGCGCTGGTGGACGAGGCAAAAGAACTGGACCGCCTGAACCGTGAGGCGATCCAACGCGCGGGCTACCTGCGCGGCCAGCGCAACACCATCTCCAGGCAGATCGGCGCCATGATGAAGCAGGGCCAGAAGGCCGGGGCGGAGGAAGCCAAGCAGCAGGTGAAGGCCATGCAGGAGGAGCTGGCGGAGCTTGAAGCGAAAGAAACGGAATATGCCGGCGCCTTAAGGGAGATCATGCTCCAGATCCCCCAGATCATGGACCCATCCGTGCCCCTGGGGAAGGATGACAGCGAAAACGTGGAGATGGCGCGCTTTGGGGAGCCTTTGGTGCCTGATTTTGAGGTGCCCTACCATGTGGATATCATGGAGCGCCTTGACGGCATCGACCTGGACGCCGCCCGGAAGACAAGCGGCAACGGCTTTTATTACCTCAAGGGCGACATCGCCCGCTTCCATTCGGCGGTGCTGTCCTACGCCCGGGACTTTATGATCGGCCGGGGCTTCACCTACTACATCCCGCCCTTTATGATCAGGGGCGAAGTGGTGACCGGGGTGATGAGCTTTGCCGAGATGGAAAACATGATGTACAAGATCGAGGGCGAGGACCTCTACCTGATCGGCACCAGCGAGCACTCCATGATCGGCAAGTTCATCGACACCATTTTGGATGAGTCGGAGCTGCCCCAGGCGCTGACCAGCTATTCTCCCTGCTTCAGGAAAGAGGTGGGGGCGCATGGCATCGAGGAGCGGGGGGTGTACCGCATCCACCAGTTTGAGAAGCAGGAGATGATTGTCCTGTGCAGGCCGGAGGACAGCATGATGTGGTATGAGAAGCTGTGGCAGAACACGGTGGACTACTTCCGCACGCTGGACATCCCCGTCAGGACGCTGGCCTGCTGCACGGGGGATTTGGCCGACCTGAAGGTGGTCAGCTGCGACGTGGAGGCCTGGAGCCCCCGGCAGCAGAAGTATTTTGAGGTGGGCAGCTGCTCCAACCTGGGGGACGCCCAGTCCAGGCGGCTGAAGATCCGGGTGAACGGCGAGGGGGGGAAGAAATACTTGCCCCACACCCTAAACAACACCGTGGTGGCCCCGCCCCGGATGCTCATCGCCTTCCTGGAGAACAACCTGAAAGCGGATGGCTCGGTGGCGGTTCCGGTGGCGCTCCGGCCCTACATGGGCGGGAAGAGCGAAATCCTCCCCCGCTGAACCTGGGCAGGAGGCGCAAATGGCAAAGAAAAAGAAAGGGCGCAGGGGCCTGAGGGCTCTGCTGTTTGCCTTGCTGGGGCTGGCCCTGGCTGTGTTCATCAACTTCATCCCCACCTTCCGCCTGAAAACACCCTCCATGCGGGAATTGCCGGGAAAGCATGCCGTTGTCCATTATGAGCGGGAGGAGGATGCCGCCCGGGATGTGTTCGCACTGGCTGAAGCTCAGGGAGGGGACCTCAAGGAACAGCTGGGTATTGAGGGAGACAAGGCCGTCAACATCTACCTCTATGACCGGCAAAGCACCCTGCAAACCAAGAAATATGGCTTTGCCGCGGCGCTCTTGGGGCTGGACTGGTATATTGGCGACAATGTCGGGGACAATGCGCTTTTGGTCTCTCCCGGCGGGGAATACGCGGTTCACGGATATGAGGATGTCAGGCAGGCGGCGCTGCATGAGATGGTGCATGCCTATAACTACCACATCAATCCACGCATGCCCTACTGGATAGACAATGGCGTGGCGGGCTGGCTGTCGGGCCAGACTCCCAATATGTACTGGGAGCGCATGCGCCTGCCGTCCCTAAAGGACACGCGGGTGTTCGGCCTGCTTTCGCCCGTCCGGTTCGCACGCTTCGACGGTTACGCGTTTTCCTATATGTATATCAAGTACCTGGCGGATACCTACGGCTGGGACGCGGTCAGGACCCTGCTTCACACGGGGGATTACCCCGCCGCGTTTGGCGTGGGGGAAGAGGCGATATACGAAAACTGGGCCAACTATATGGCCCAGTCCTATGGCGTGACCGGAAACTAAATCACTGGCCTGTCCGGGGCGCCAGCAGGAGGGGATCGAACTGGGTACCGCTGCCGGAGAGCGCCTGGACCTTGGTCAAATCAAGCCAGATGACGGGCAGGAGGCCCAGGTCGTCTGATTCCACGCCGATAAATCCTATTGATCCGTCCACCTTGGTGGCGCGGTGGGCGTGGGCGCGGCTGGAAATCGTGCGGGTGAAGATGGGGCTGTGTTTTCCCCGGGTGTAGCTGTACAACCCCTGGGAAAAGGCGTAGTCCGTGCCGTAGAAATAGCGGCTCTTGTCATTGATGAAGCCATAGTCCCGGTTTTTGATGTCATCAGAGCTGGGCAGGCTCACCCGCCCCAGGCCTTCCTCCCCAGCCAGCGCCGCCTGTTCCTCCAAGGTGAAGGCCTCTTCAATGAACGCCGTGTTAAGCCAGGCATTAAGCTCGCTGGTTTCCCAGCCCTTGTACTGCCACTGGTCGCCGTCAACACGCTTGACGTCCAATATTTTGTCACTTAAAAGATAGGCCCGCTCAGGCCCGGCCCACAGCACACGCCAGAGGATGGGCTGTTTTTCGCCTGCCCCGGTTTGGGGGTAGCTGCCAAAGGCGGCATACTGGTAGCCGCCTGAATAGCCCTGGAGTTGGGTTTGCGCCGCAGCGGGCAGGGACACGGCCAAAAGGCACAGGCAGAGAATCAGGGATAACGGTTTGGTATTACGCAAGGGAACCTCCTTCTTTGGTCGGGCCGAAGCCAGGAATCAGCGGTTTCATTCCATGCGCAGGCTGCCCTTTGCCGCCAGGCGCCAGAGCACCCCGTCGGTGTTGTTGCGGCTGGTGACAGCCATCTGACCAAGCCCCAGCGCCTCCATGAGGGCGGCCAGGACGGCCAGGCCCGTGGGCAGGATGTGCTCCCGGCCCGGGGTCATCCCGGGGAGGGCGGCGCGGGCCTGGGGCGGGAGCACCGAGAGGGCATGCAGGGTGGCCAGCACCTCGCCCCGGCTAAACGCCATGTCCCCTTCTCCCCGCTCGTAAAACCGGCCTTTCAGCAGGCCGATGAGCGCCGTGCCCGTCCCCCCCACCAAAAGCCAGCGGGTGGGGTCGGCCCAGTGGCGGGAGTCCAGGGTGAGGGTTTTGTGGGCCATGGCGCCCACCCCCTCCCGGGCGGTTTCAAGGGCGATCGCGATGGCCTTTTCCGCTTCCTCCGGGCTGTTGATTGGCTGGGTGGCGTAAAGCCGGGAAGCCCCCATGGGCAGGCTGTGGCCCAGCGGCATGTCCCCCGGGCGGCCCAGGGCGATCTCCGTTGAGCCGCCGCCGATGTCCACCACGCCCGCCATTTCATGCCGGGAGAAGGGATGCACCGCGCCCCAGAAGGAGTAGGCCGCCTCTTCCTCGCCGGAAAGCACCTGAAGGGCCAGCCCCGTCTCCTGCAGGAGCGCATAGGCCAGGTCTTTGCCGTTTTCGCTCTCACGCACAGCTGAGGTGGCCAGCAGCCAGGTCCTCTCAGCTCCGGCTTCCCGCGCCTGGCGGTAGAGGGCCGCCACATCCCGGCAGGCCGCCTGGATGGCGTCCAGCCTCAGCCGTTTGCCCTCCCCCAGGGCCAAAAAAAGCCGGGTTTCCATGCGCCCGGAGATGGGGCCTGAAAGCCCGGCGTCAAGGCTGGCTGTGAGCATCCGGGTGGAATTGGACCCGATGATGATGACGCCCGCGCGGAGCGCGGCGGCGCTCACGGCGCCGGGGAGGCCTGGGGCAGCCCCAGCACCTCCGGGTTGGTCACCACAAAGCGGATTTCCCCCGGGAAGATATAGCCGTACTTGGTGCGGGCCTCGTTGGCGATGAAATTGTCGCTGGCGGCCAGGCGCACCTGATCGGCCAGCTTGAGGTTCTCCCGCTCCCGGGCGAACACCTGCTCATTGGCAGCCTCGATGTAGGCCCTCAGCCGGTCGATTTCGTGGTTATAGTTTTCCGACAGGATCCAGCCCATCAGCAGGATGGCGATAAAGGCAATCAACAGCACATAAAAAGGCAGGCGTTTCTGGCCCAAACGCCAGAGCCTAAGGCCTTTGGTTCCCCGGCCGATCCCTTCCCGGCGGGGGTCAGGAATCTGCACGGAGCGCCTCGGGCTGGATATCAAGCACCACCAGGCGGGGTTGCTGGCTTAAATCCCCCTGAGCCACCCTTAGGATAGGCTGGAAGGATGCGTCCAGGGGCTTCATGGCATCAAGGAAAGGGCTCAGGGTGCTGATTTTGTCAAAGCCGCCCTTCTCATTGCGGTAATGCATGGGAATGGCCACCCGGGGCTCAAGGAGATCAATGGTCTTGCGGGCCTGCATGGCATCGATGGTGTAGAAGCCTCCCACGGGAATAAAGAGGATATCGGGCATAAACAGGCTGTCCTTGAGCCCCTTGTCCGGCACAATGCCCAGGTCGCCCAGGTGGGCAATCCTGAGCCCGTCGGCTTCCACCAGCCAGCACAGGATACGCCCGCGCTTTGATCCCTGGGCGTCGTCGTGGAAGGAGGGAAAGCCGGTCACCCTGATGCCCTCAAGGGGGCTGTGGGCGCCCTGGGTGTCAATCACCACCGGATTTCCGTCCACCTTGTCCACATAGTCATGGTCAAAGTGATGGTGGGAGATGAGCACCGCATCAGCCTTTACCCTTTTCATGGGGTATCCGGACTGTTCGTCATAGGGGTCAAACAGAATGCGCTGCCCCTGGGCGGTTTCCAGCATAAACTCGGCGTGGCCGTGATAGGTGATCAGCATGGCGTTCTCCTTTCAGGCAGGTTCAACAGCAAGGGCAAGAGGTATTCGGGAAGAGGGGAGCGTTCCCTCAAGGCATGGGCCAATTTTGCCTCCGCCTCCCGGCGCAGGGCGCCTTCCTCCCCCTTGTCCCAAAGGCTGAGGCAATGCAGGAATCCGGGGAGCATCTCCGGGGCAAAGGCCCCTTCATGCCGGCCCAGGATCCGGCAGAAGCCGGCCAGGCTGCCTTCCCCGTCCTCCCAGCCCTCAGGGACCAAAAGGGCCTGGCTGAAGGCCAGGCTCCTGGGATAATCCCAGCTTATGTAAGCCAGGCCGTTCTCGAGTCCGTGGGTGTATCCGGCAGCGTTCAGCCGGGCGCGGGTGTTTTTCCAGGCGTCCGCGCCCATAAGGCGGGGCGCGTCGGTGACATACAGCGCCCGGCGTGACCTGTCGCGGCGGATGAAGCCCCGGCCGCCAAGCAGGGCCTTGAGGCTCAGCGCGTCCTTATCAAGCCCGGCCATCCTTTTGGGAGGCCTCAAAGGCGATGTCAAGCTTGTGGACGGAGGTATAACGCCCCTGGATGTCCAGCTGGTAGCGGAGGTTCACTTCGCCCGCGCCATCCTCGCCCACCCTGTAATCCACCTCCGTGGGGAAAATGCCCATGGCCAGGTCGCCGTAGGGCGTGCGGTAGCTGCCCTCATAGCGGTGCCCCTGCTGGAACACCAGGTCGCTGCCAAAGGCGCCCTTGCGCGCCATGGTGACAACGCCCTCGCCCATGGTCATGGTGATGTCGTGTTTTTCCTGGCTGTCGGCCTGGCGCTCAGTATAGCGCAGCTTCCATTGTTTAGGGTTGCCCGACAGGGTCCCGAAAGTGGTCAGCCGCATGGCCTCGTCTTCCTCGTTTCGATTGTAAGCAATTCCGGTAACAGTCAGCCTGACTGGCTTGGCGCGCATGCAGCAACACCTCCTTTGGTAATAGGATTATACCACATTATGCCAGCCTTGAGGAGCCGGCTCCCCAGGCCTTTGATTGACCATGGAAAGCCGCGGTGCTACCATCACGCCAGGAAATGATGAGGGAGGAAGCCATGGACATCCGCTGCCTGGAAAACGCCCCTGTCCCCACAGAGGCGCTCACGCGCCTGTATCTGGACGCCGGCTGGACGGCCTACACCGATCACCCTGACATAATGGCGGGTCTTTTGCCCGGCGCCCTGTGGCACATGAGCGCTTGGGAGGGGGATGAGCTTGTTGGCCTGATCCGCTGCGTGGGGGACGGGGTGAGCCTTCTGTATGTCCAGGATATCCTGGTGCTCGCTTCCCGCCAGCGCCGGGGGATCGGCCGGAAGCTGCTGGCGGCGGCGCTTGCCCGCTTCAGCCATATCCGCCAGATTGTCCTGCTCACGGACAACAGGGAAAAAACCCGCGCCTTTTATGAGGCGGCGGGCTTTACCGAGGCCAGCCGCACAGGCTGCTTGTGCTATGTGCGGTTTAGCATGGAGGCATAAAAGGCCTGGAAGCCTTTTAAGCGGGTTGGAGGAAGGGCCGGAGCCATGAAAAAGCATAAAAACAGCCGGCGCCCCGCCCTTGCGCGGGCTATGGCTGGATTCGCGCCTCCAATCGCAAGGTGAAAGAGTACCTGATGCCGCGATTATGCGCTGATTGATGCGCACGACGTGATTATCCCGGCCTGAACGGGCAGCCGCGGGGACAGCGGCGAACTTTTCATTGATTCAACCAGGGCGGCGCAAACCCGCCCTCTTTTTGGTTTCAGGGGCGAATATTTTCGAGACGTTTTTTTGCGATATGTTGCCCCCGCCGTTGGCCGGAAGTATAATGAGGCAGAGGGTCGGCCCGCGCGTCCGGCGCGGCCGCCGGCCCCTGTCCATCAGCCCCCTTGCCCTGCCGCCGCGGCGCCCATTCCGCAGGATATGGCCGCGCGCGGGATGATTCCGCCGCCGGCTGAACGCCCCCTTCCCGTCCCTGAGCAGTCCCCTGAGCGACAGGCAGACAGCAGCATCAAAACAACAGAAAAGAGATGATCGGCCGTGAGGCACGCAGAAACACGCGGGACATCACCGCATGTGATGATGCGGCCTTATTTTGTGCTGATGCCTCTCATCGATGGATGAATCCGGCTCCGTCATCAGGGATTTCCTGTCAACCCCTCAAACCAAAACCCTTTTCTGCGCGTCTAATGTATGAAAGGCTCAAATGCGGAGGAGCGTCAGATGACAGGCGAGGAGTTTTCCCGGCGCGTTGGCCAGATGACACAGACCCTGTACCGGGTCTGCCGCATGCAGTTGTCCCAGCGCTGCGATTATGAGGACGCGGTGCAGGAAACGCTGGAGAAGGCCTGGGAAAACCGCGGGCGCCTGAAGGAAGAACGGTACATGGAAACCTGGGTGGTCCGCATCCTCATCAACCAGTGCCACACTATACAGCGGCAGCGCAAACGCGAGTTGATCGCAGAGGCCATCTCAGACCCGGATCCCCCTCCTGCGCCTGAGGGTAACATCGCGCTGCACGACGCGCTGCTGGCGCTGGACGAAAAGCAGCGGCTGCCCATCATGCTGTACTACATTGAACACTATCGGGTGAACGAGATCGCGAGGATGCTGCGCGTCCCGCAGGGAACGGTCAAGTCCCGGATGGCGAGCGGCCGGAAAGAGCTGAAGAAATTCTACGCGGAGGAGGAGCTGTACTTATGAACGGAAAGCGGGACCTGAAGGACGGATTCATTCGGGCGGACGGACCGTTTGAAGAGAATTTTCAGCGGATGCTGTCCTGTTACCGCGGCCGAGGCGAAACGCGGGCGGTCAGGCCTCTAAGGCTGGTACTGGTCTCCATCCTGGTGACCCTGCTCGTCTGCGCGACGGCGCTCTCCTTTGCCGGGCAGACCGGCGCGCTGGACTTCCTCTTCGCTCCGCAGGAAGACCTCTTCTTCACTTACATGACCTCATATAAAAACGGCGTGAAGGGATTTGTCATCACAGGATATTTCGGGCAGGAAGGGAAGGTAGTCATTCCGGACACGATCCAACGCGTCCCGGTTTCCGGCATCGGCGCCGGCGCCTTCGCCCGCAGCATGAAGGTGACGAGTGTCACCCTTCCGCAGAGTCTTGTAACCATTGGCGACTCCGCTTTCTTCGGCTGCGAAAACCTGGCGGCCGTTGACTTCGGGGACGGCATGAAGCTGCAGAACATCGGTAACTCCGCGTTTGCCGACTGCAAAAGCCTCACCTCCCTGAATTTCCCGGAGGGCCTGAAAAACATCGGGTATTTGGCGTTCAACGGCTGCACGGGCCTGCTCAGCGTCACCCTGCCGGAGAGCCTGGAGGGGCTGGGCGAAGGCGCGTTCTCGGACTGCGAAAAGCTGCCCGCTATCAGGCTGCCCAGAGGGATCCGCCAGGTCCGCGGCGGCCTTTTCGCGGGCTGCAAGGGCCTTGAGAACGTTGGCTTGCCCGATGGCCTGGAAGATATCGGCGCCAGCGCTTTTTATGAATGCCGCAGCCTGAAAAGCATTTCCCTGCCAGAAGGGCTCACGCAGATCCCGGATTATGCCTTTTGGCGGTGTGATAGCCTCCGGGAGGTACTGTTCCCGGAGAGTTTGAAAAATATCGGCAATTTTGCCTTTTCCTGGTGCGCCGGGCTTGAGCAGGCCGTGCTGCCGGAGGGCTTCACCCGCCTGGGCATGCAGGCCTTCGCCTGGTGCCTGTCCCTGGAAAGCCTGGAACTGCCAGACAGCCTGACAGAAATAGGGCAAGGCGCTTTCAGCTTCTGCGACCTGCTGACCCTGCGGACGGGCGAGGGCTCAGCCGCACAGCGCTACGCGCAGGCACAGGGAATCCCATTGACAATCGTGCGCGATTGACATAGCTGCTGCAAGCCGACGACCGACCGGAACCAGACTCGCAATGAACGGCTGAAACACCAAGGAAAGGAAAGGAAACATCATGAAAAAAACTTCAAGGCTGCTGGGAGCGCTGCTGGCGCTGTGCCTGCTGCTTTCCCTGTCCGCCGCTCCGGCGCTGGCTGAAAACGTCCAATACACCTCCCCTGCGCAAGCAGAATCCGCCTACCGGGAAGAATTCGCGGAAACCGGCGGCTGGCCGCCGGAGTCCATCGGTTCCTGGGTCGGCTTCTATATGCACACCTGGGGATGCTGGAGTTTCTATCCGGACGGACGGCACGTGCTGACCAATTTCGACATGCCCTCCTACAACATGATCGGGACCTCGAAAAACCTTGAACCGGCGGATGAAGTGACCTATGAAACCACAGGGGAAGGCGACCTCTGGCATCTGTACGACAATGAAAACAGAGGCGAGTTCCGCAAGGTCAGCATGCCGTGGGTCCGCTTGAAAGAAGAGGAGGAAACGGCAGCGGCAGGCGTGGACCCTGCCATTGTTGGAACCTTCGGCGGCAAGATGGATGAAGTATATGTCGAATGGACCTTCCACGGGGACGGACGCGTGACGCGGGTCACGCCCCAGCTGGAGTTGACGGAGAACGGGGCCTTCCTCACAGGGGTAGATGGGGGGGAACTAGCCATCCTCTTGGGTGGGAAGATTATTAAGTGCGAATACACAGCCAGAAAATCCAGCCTGACGTTCAAATTCCCGGATTCACACCCCACACTGATAAAGAGGGCCGGCCCGCTGGCGCAGGTGCCGGAGCAGTGGAGGATCGAGTGACATCAACCCCGAAACGGGCCAAAAACCCAACCGGGATCAACTCAATGGCTCAGGGGCTGCCGCGCCTCCTCCTTGACACGGCAGCCCCCATGACAGACATGGCAGGCCGCGGACACTGAATGGGAGGCGGACAGCATGAAAAAGATCACGGGATTGCTCGGAACCTTGCTGGCGCTGTGCCTGCTGCTCCAGGTGACGTGTCCGACGGCTGCCGCGGAACCCGCTGAAAAGCAGCTGGTGTTCCCCGAATCAGGGGGCTGGCCTCCGGAGCTCATCGGCTCCTGGGTAGGGCTGCATGAGAATCTTTGGCGGCAGTACACATTCATCCAAAACGGGAAATACATCATGACGGTATTCGAAGACCCCGGCCTGGACAAGACTGGTACCTGCGAAACAATCGAAAAAGCCGACAGGATCACGGTGCAGGGCGGCCTGATGCGCCTGAGTGTCCGGGGGACCACGGGCATTTTCCGCCGCGTGCCTGAACACTATACACGCCTTCAGGTGAAGGAAGGGACGGCCACGCCGTCGGTGGACCAGGCGCTCCTGGGCACCTGGGGCGGAAGGATCGGGGAAGATTACGTCGAGTGCACCTTTCACGGGGATGGGCGCTTCACGCGGCTCACCCCAAACCAGGCGCTGAAAGAAGAAGGGTACTACATCGCCGGCGGCGGAAGCCTGGCCATCCTGCTGAACGGAAAGATGATTAACTGCGCCTACAAGGCCAGGGAGAACTTCATCACGGTAGACCTGCCCGATGCCGGAAAGGTGATCCTGAAAATAAAACCCGGGCAGCTGAAAGGGATTTTGGTTGATGAAGATGCGGATTTTGGAGGTGTGTGACCCCCATGCCGGGAAGAGCTCAGGGGGCCGATTGCCTTCCGGTATCCCGGCGATGAAACGGAGGCTGGAATTCCCGGAGCCCCCGCTTTTGGTGTGATGGTTGGCATCGGCGGCGCGGGGTGTTCAAGTGGAACAAAACTGTCCGGAGTGTGACAGTCCCGCCCTGGATTACAAGCATCAGCAGTTCGGCGTTTGAAGGATGCGAAAGCCTGAAGGGCATATTGTTAAACGGCACCAAACCATCGGGGAGGGCGCTTTCCGCGGCTTAAGCAGCCTTGAAACCCTGAACATCGCGCAGAGCGCGGTGCAGTCGCCTCACTCCATCTATTGGTGGATCGGCCGCAGCGATGCCAAGGGAGTAAATATCCCGGATGGGGTCAGCGGCATCGGCGTGAACGCGTTGGAAGGCCGCGAAAGCATCACCAGCGTCATCATCCCGTGCAGCGAAAATCCAATGGAGGCATTGCGGGGGTAAGCCGGCAAACAAAAAAAGGCCCGCAGGCCTTTTCAGAGCGTAGACAAAGCGGTTATAGCGATTAAGCTAAAACCGCTTTGTTAGTTACGATGCTTCTGTTCTTCAGTGATCCAGGGTCAAGATAAATAGCATCTTTGACCCAAATCAATAAACGCGCA
>JAQVQY010000154.1 GCA_028701335.1 Eubacteriales bacterium | reverse complement strand
GATACTGTGTTCGTTCATTTCAGCTTTGACGGTCCCGCTGGCTGGTGAAAATTTTACCGCGTTGTCCAGTACGATGAGCAGCATTTGTTTCAGGCGGGCGTAATCACCCTGTATACGCACAGGCTGCCCAGTTACTTGACGATGGATGGTTATTTTCTTATCTCTCGCCAGCCTATCCGCGCCGCGCAGAGCGTCCAGGAGTACATCCTGAAGCGACAAAGGCTCGCTCTCTATGGGAAAATCCGTGTTCTGAAGCCTCGCAAGTTCCATCAGGTCATTAACCAGTCGATGCAGGCCTTCCGTTTCACTCAGCATCTGATGAACATATTCCATGATTTTTTCGGGTTCGGAAACAACACCGTCGCGCATCGCCTCAAGGGAGCCTTTCAGCACCGTCACGGGCGTGCGAAGCTCGTGGGAAACATTGGCGAGGAAGTCCCTGCGCAGCTGCTCCTGTTGCCGGGATGCCGCCTGTGCTTCCTCAAGCCTGACACTCAGCGTGTCAATTGATTTGGCGAGCTGCCCGATTTCATCCTGACGGGTCAAACCTGTTTTTGCAGAGTAGTCACTGTCTGAAAGCAGCTGGGCTGTTGCCTTCATCCGGCTGATGGGTTTGGTGAAACTCAAGGAGAGTATGGCGGCAAGAATGGTGGATAACATCAGGGCCGCGCCAGCGCTGATAAGCAGTATGCGCTGCGCTTGGTGGGTGGCTTCTTCAGTCCCCGAAACGGCGTCATTGAGCAGCAGAGCCCCAACCACCTGGCCTTCCCGGTAGATTGGGGCGCCAACCGTCAGCATCGGGACCCCGGCCAGGTCACTGAATCCTTCGGAAAAGGACGTTTGCCCCTGAAACACTTCCGTGACCAGTTGTTCCGCCTCCGGCGGGAGCGTCTCATAGTCCAGCGTTCTCCCCATCATGTGCCCTGCAGAAAGAAAGGACAGGTTCTCATCCAGTACCCAGAGATTGGGATACGCTTCGGACAACAAACGAACGAAATTTGTATAGCTGCCTCCCTGGCCTCCACCCATAAAGCCTACCTGGCGCGTTTGATCAAGCGCCGAAGACAGCATGTCCGAAAAAGACGCGGCGCGGCTGAGCAGTTCTTTTCGCTTCGCTTCCACAACCGCGTTTGTGAACAAAGAACGGAACAGCAAGCTGCTGACCACCGCGAAAAACAGGAGTGCGGCGGCAAAGGACGCCAGCAGCCTGAACGCTATCTTATGCCTCATCGGCCTTCTTCTCCATCTTATAGCCAATGCCCCAAATTGTACGGATCTCCCAACCTTGCGGTTGAAAAACCTCAAGTTTTGCCCTTAAGCGTTTGATGTGGGAGTCCACCGTGCGGCTGTCTCCGAAATAGTCATATCCCCACAAATTATCCAGCAGATTTTCCCGTGAAAACACCTTGCCATGGTTTGCCGCGAGCGTGTAGAGGAGTTCAAGCTCCCTGCGGGTGAGGGATACCGCGCGGCCATTTACCCGGACGCTGTAATTTTCCAAATCCACCTGTAGATTGCCCAGGTTCACAACATGGCGTACATTCCCGCCCGGCGGGCTTATACGCCTCAGCACAGCCCGCAGCCTTGCCATCAATTCTCCGGGTGAAAAGGGCTTTACTATATAGTCGTCCGCGCCAATGTCCAGGCCCATTATCCGTTCAAAATCCTCGCCCCGAGCGGTTACCATGATGACCGGGACAGAAGATATTTTGCGGATTTCCCTGCAGACAGCGAAACCATCCATCCCCGGCATCATCACGTCCAGCAAAACGGCATCCGGATTATTTTTGTGGAACATCTCCAATGCCTGAACGCCGTCCTTCGCGTGAAATGGGGTGTGCCCTTCTTTCCTGAGGTATTCCTCAATGATAGACGCGATTTGCATATTGTCATCTGCGATAAGGATATTTGCCATAATTCCTCCAACAAATGCGCTTCCAGGCAAATTATAGCATATAGACTTGGACGACAGTAACAACGGTATGTAATGAAGGATTACGTCCGGCAGAGAACACTGCCTGGAATCCAGGCAAAATGCCTCCCATGACTCCTGATGCCAGGCAATATCAAGGGAGGCATATAGATTGAAACCTGCTGTCCTATTCAGGTGTAATTAGGCATGAACAATAGCCAACCGTCAACTGGGTGTAACTGTTATGGTCCTGTCAATGGCTGCCATGTTCCTGGTGGTGTGAGCCGGCTGCATGCGCGGCATGCCCGCCAGGCGCGTGTTCCTCCCCTTCCGCCAGCTTGAAGAAATCCACATACGCGGCGATATACTTCCGCGCGGCAGGCACATCATCGGGGTCATAGCCCTTAAGCGCTATGGCCGCATGGAACTTGTTCTCCAGCGCGTGCATTTCGTGTGGGGCAAACAAGCCGGTCATAGGGGCCAGGCTGCTTGTTTCGATGCTTTTGTCAGCGGCGGCCACCTTCTCATCCATTGGGACTCCGTGCGGCTTGAGGCCAGTGAATCCTTCGCCCTCGCCCGCCCGGTGGATACGCACCAGGTTTTCCAGGAAGACCCGGTCCGCCAACTCCCGGGCATCAGGGCCCAGAGTCCTTACCTTACGGCTCTTGTCGAATATTTCTTTCAGTTCCGATTCATAGGCGGGTTCAATCCATTTGTAGGCATGATTGATGTTGCCGGTTTCCAGCGCCTTGATTCCATCCTTTACAGTTGGGCCGTCCATGGTATCGCAGTGGGCTTTGGCACATGCGGGTTTCACCAGAACCGCCAAAACAATCAGGGCCAAGGCAATGGAGAAAACAGTCAAAACCATATCGTTTTCCTCCTTTGACGTTTGCTGGCATTATACCCGTATCGGAATACGTGGTCCAATAGTGAGTTCAACAACGATCAAAGCGCTATAGCATCATCCCCTGGAACGCTGGTTATTGCGTTTGTCAGTTCCTTTAAAGGTATCGACAATTGATGCT
>JAQVQY010000058.1 GCA_028701335.1 Eubacteriales bacterium | reverse complement strand
GTTGAGGTTCTTTTTTGCGCTTATATGGGGGAGGGTAAAACTGTGGTTTTGGAGGCAGGAAGTTTGCTTGCTGCAGCTGGCTGCGGGTTGATAGCGTGAGGTCGATGTTATTCAGGGGACACTAGTTTAATTTATTATATGTTTATCAGATGATTATATCAAGTTTTCGCAGTATAATAAGCGCCCTAGGCTGTGATTTGCTTTCTTACAGACAGATAAGCGTCAAAATCCTCGCCCGGCCAGGACTGCTCAAACCCTCCGCGGATGGTTTCCACATAGTCTTGGCTCGGCACTCCCGGCTGATATCCCTCATACTCCGGCATGCGGGTCAGGGTGTATACGGGCAGCCCGTCCAGTTGCCCCAAACACATCCGGTTGCCATACCAGTGGTCGGATGGGCCTTCTTTATCACGAATCTGATCAAACTGCGCTGCGGTAATCCGGTATACACGGCCCAGGGTGCGCGCATTCTCATCATGCAGCGTGCTGATGAAAGCGACCGGGCCCGCCCATGTCCGGGATCTGCCGCCAAAGTACAGCCTGTGTGGCAGGACATACGGCCTGGTTTCTTTGGGCGGGGTTTTGTCATCGCAGCCCTGGATATAGAGCATGAAACGCTCATAGTTGATGTTTGAGCCATAGCACGCGTACCAAAGCTCATCATCGGGCTTTGGAACAGTCTTTCTCCAGGGCTGATTTTCCCGTGATATGATCCGGGCCTCAGGGATGTCCCTATTGTAAACGTATGTCCAGGCGGTCTTTTCCGTGCCTCCGCCAAGGCTCACGCGGACCTGCCGGCGCAGGTAAAGGCTGCCCTCACCTTCGTAGCGGTCCAGGCCGGGAAGGCTTGATGGGTTAATGGCATAGCACTCCCCCAGCACGCTTTCCCCTTCCCTGGGCAGGATGGCCGGGAATGCGCCCAGGTCATACAGCGCATAGCCCTGAAGCCTGGCCTGCCCCAGCAGGTTTGCGGAATGCCTTGGAAGCAGGATATTCATCGCCTCACCCCGCTTAAGGGTGCCGTAAACAAACAAATGCTGCTGTTTCATGCCAGCTCCTCCTTGCGCTTGTAGGCTGAGGGGCACAGCTCCAGGTTTACCTTGTAGCCCTTGGCGTCCTCCATCCTCCTGTTCATTGAAGAGATTTCCAGGCTGACAAGCACCAGGGAAGCGTGATTCCGGGCATAAGCCGCCTTTGACAGCTCATACAGCCTGGGCAATTTCCCTTTTACGTCCAACATCTGCCACCTTTCCCTGATGGTGTCTTCGGGCATCCCGGCCTCCCGGCAAGCCCTGATTACCTCCGCATCCTCAAGCGCGTAAACCGCGCCCAGCAGCATCAGGTCATCCAGCACGTGTTCGGACGTGCACCTGAAAATACCCAGCATCTTCCCATCCCGATCCCAGGTGGTCTTGCGCTCGATGCAGAGGTCCATGCCGCTCCCTTCGTAAAGCCGGATCATGTGCATGATTTGGATGCCATTATCGTACCAGTCCGATTTCCCCAGATAAGCCATCGCGGTGCATGAAGCCATTGTGTTGTCCTCCTCGTTTGATGGCTATATCATCTCACAGAATACGAAAAAACGCCGGAAGGTCACCTTCCGATTCTCAGAAGGTTGGCTGCCGGGTCAGTTTTTTATGGAAAAAATGGTTTTATCGGTAGGGTTCCAGGCGCTCCAGGCGGATGATTCTGTCAATTGGGATGTCTATATCCTGCCCCCCGATGCGCATCAGCGCCCAATCATCAGGGTGGAACTCCGGGATGCCCTCCAAAGTGTGGACGGATCCGTCTTCATCACTGTACTGGATTCTGCAGCGCATCCCCTGTTTAATCAGGTATACGATCAGGCTTTGGCGGCTTTTCTCCAGCACGCCCTGCTCCGCCCGGTAAACAAGGCCATCCTCCAGGGCCTGCGCCAAATGGCTGCCCGGGGTGCTTTTGGCAAGGATACCCCTGGCGTAATCGCTCAGCTGGGTCATGACAGCCCGGGAAAGGTATTCCGCGATGTCCTCATAGGCGCTTCCCTTTGCCAACTGCGGAAAGCCAATGGCCAGGGCGTAGACCTCGGTGAGGTTCAGGGCCAACAGCAGCGGATGGGCGGTGGAGTTGTAGCTGACCGTGCCGTTACTGTCGGTGCGCTTGATGCGGATGGTGTTCCCCATCACCTGCCAGCCATCCTCCAGCGCGTTCAGATCATCCCTGAGGGTACGCTCGCTGACCAGGTACCTCGCTTCCATTTCCTGCGGGGTTCTGGGGGTGTGCAGATAGCGCAGCATATCCAGGCGGCGCTGGGTCAAGTCCTGGATGTTCCGGGGCAGATCATCCGCGTTAACAGGAATTTCGTGGTTTTTTCTCAGGTAAACAAAAAACCGACTGAGCGCTTCCGCTACTTTGCCTTTTCCCCGGCTGGGCCAGGCCCGGATAAACTCAATGGCCATGGAAGCCAGCAAGGCCGCGGCATCATCATTCATCAGCGCGGAAAGCCTGAACCGGGCGGGCCTGCCTTCAGTCCGGATGGTCTGGCCGAATTTCTCCAAAACCCCGGCGTCCGCTTTGCCGCGGCCCACGGAATAGTCCCTGATGATTTCATGGATGTCTTTCCAACTGCTTTTCATGGCGGCTCCTCGGTATGCAATATACTCTATTGTAGGGTGTGCCTGGGTATCGGGCAAGCCGAGCTTAATAAAAGGCCATGCGCCTTTCCATTAAGCTGGGATGCATGGCCTGCCGGAATTATCGATTATTCTGAGTGCTCAAGATAATTGGAGAGCGTCACCGCCGTTACGCGTTGATTTTTCGCGAAAGTCTTTCCTGTTCCTCAAGCATGCCCACCCAGCGCCTTGGCCTCATACATGCGCTCATCCGCCGTCCTCAGCAGCTCCTCTGTGCGATTGACACCGGGTTTGTCGGACACGGCGCAGCCGGCGCTGACGGACAGCTCGAAAGGGAATAGGCCTTCGGCATTCAGGGCCTTAAAGCCGGCGCGGACCCTTGCCAAGGCCGCCTGGGCAGCACCAGCGTCGTCCCCCGGCATCACCACCACGAATTCGTCCCCTCCGTAGCGGGAGAGGAACGCGCTGCTGCCGCCAAACACGCCCTTTAGGACACGAGCGGCTTCCACCAAGGCCTTGTCCCCGGCACTGTGGCCGTGCTCATCGTTGATGCGCTTGAAATTGTCGATGTCCAGCATCATCACCGTGACCGGGCGACTCTGATCCTCCTCATAGAGGCGCAGGTGTTTTTCCAGATTTCGGCGATTGTTAAGCCCAGTGACGGTATCCTGGGAAATGGCCTCACCAGCCTTGTTAAGAAGCACCAGGAGGCTTGAGATTACCGCGCAGGGCCAGATGAGGTTCAGGCCATAGAAGGCTGACTGCGCCAGGCCGCCCACAAGAGGTGGCGCCGTGAAGAACGCGATGGTGAGCAGCTCTGCCCGGCGGTCCACAGCAGTCTCTTTCCTTCGCCGGATCAGTGCCCGGACCGAAGCGCCAAGGAGATAGGCCAAGAGAACGATGTATTGGTAGATGGCATACTCCCCTCGGTGATACACATTGGCATCGTCCAGGTAGAAACTCCAACCCGTCCAGGGGGAAGAGAGGATGATCGCGGCTGTCAAGCCAAACGGGATGAGCACGGGAGCCATCATCCGTATCCCCTGCACTTCCCGGCGATATACACGGAACCAGGCGTATTCGAGCCACTGAATGGCAACCACAAGGGCCATCAGGAAATTGATGAGATTGACAGCATAAAGCACCACCCGGACAATTGCACCAGACCGTCCATCCAGCAGCCACATGCCAATATCACTCAGCAGCACCACAAGCAGGGACAGCTCAATCCGGCGCAGCATGCCGATATCGTGGGTATCCGCAAAATTGCGCTTGTAGAAGTACCAGACAATCAGCGTGATCACACAGGAAAGGATCCCAATGCCGACATTATAGCCGAGCGCCGCGGCTCTGCCAACAACGGTCATGGCATATCCCCTTTTTGGCCCCGGTGGCGTAAACGCGCTTCGGGTAATTTTGTCCCTGCCGGGGGAAGGGTCCCTGGAGAGTCAGTCATGCGCTGTCCTTTCCGCAAATGTCTTTATCACGAGTTTCATATGAATTATAACATGATTCGCGCATTTATGCATCCACATTTGTGAAAGGGTCGGACAGCGTCATTCGCGCGGAACAGCCTGCTTTCCGGCGCCCCATTCCATGAGGACCAGCGAGAGGATGATAAGCCCGCCACCCAGGGCAATCCCCGTGCGCATGGCCTCAATCCCCAGGAGCACGGAAAAAACCGTGCCGAACACCGCCTCCATGGACATAATGATGCCGGCCTGGGCGGGGGGCACATAGCGCTGGCCGGAGGTTTGCAGATAATAGCACAGGCAGGTGGAAAAAAGGCCCAGGTAGACAGCCGGCCAGATGCCCCGGCCCCATTGGGCGGCCGTGGCCGTTTCCCCCCGGAACAGCAGCACCAGAAGCGCCGTAGCCGCGGCCCCCGCCAATTGCCAGAAGGTAATCCGGGCAGGGTCATCAAGCAGGCAATAGCGCCCCAAAAACACGATGTGGCCCGCGAACAGCAGCGCGCACAACAGCACCAGCAGCTCCCCCAATCCAAATCCCACTGAGCCTATGCCGCTGAAGCTCAAGAAGGCCACGCCGGTGAGCGTCAGGGCGCTCAATAGGAACACCCGCCCCGCCGGGCGCCTGCGCTCCAGCGCCCAGAGGATGAAGGGGATCATCACCACATTGGTGGCGGTCAAAAAGGCGGTGGCGGCCACCGAGATCAGCTCCTGCCCCAATATCTGGGTGTAGAAGGCGAAAAACAGCAGCACCCCCGCGGACAGCCCGCGCCTGGCCACAGCCGCTCCGGCGCCTATCAGGCGCTTGTGGTAGATAATACCGATGGCCAGCGCCCCGATGGTAAACCTGAGCGCCATGATGGTGTGGGGCTTGAGGCCGGACAGGAGGGCGTACTCCGCCGCCACAAAACCGGCCCCCCAGATGAGCGAGGTGGCCAGCAGCATGAGGACGCCCTTGCGGTGGTCGGTCATAAACCCTCCTGAAAATAAAAAGTGCCCCCCAGACACGTTGATAGCGGGGCCGGGGGCCTCCCCTGCGGAAAGCCCCCGACGTGAATCACCTGGTGAAGCGGGGGGTTACTCCCAGCGCTTCAGGTACTTGGCCATCATGTAGCCGTGGAATCCCTCAAACTCAACAGCGGACCAGCCGTCTTTGGTGTCCTTCACCACAACGTTGCTGCCGCTCTTGATGGTGGTGTAGGTGGCGGCCTGCCGGTCGGCCTCGGCCCGCAGGCGCACATTGGCGGTGGTCCTGCCCTCAGCCGGCACCACCTCAGTCAGCATGCCCAGGTTGCGGTCGGCGGCCTCTTCGGACAGATGGGCGGTGAGGACATAGCCTTCCCTGCCATCAAAGCGCACAAGGGAGAAGGTCTTGCCCTTGGCCAGAAACACCACGGCGCGGCCGCTGGGGATCGTGCCCAGGGCTTTTGACTTGGTGGTCATCTCCTGGCGCAGGGTGAGCTTGCCGCCAGGGGCTGTCACCACAGCCAGGCCGGGCTGGGGGGAGCCAAAGCCAAAGCTCAGCGCGTAGGTGGGCACATAGCCCTCCTGGCCCGCGCTGTCCACCCTGCTCCAGCTGAGCCCCAGGGCTTTCACCGTGAGCAGCGCGCCGGAGTCCAGCTGCATCAGGATGGAGGACTCGGTGGAGGGCAGTTCAAACAGGGCGATGCCCTCAGGCAGGGTCACAATGCCCTCGGCCTTGGCTTCCGCGTTGGGGGCCGGCATGTCCTTGTCATCGGTCAACGGCAGGGTGGGCACGGGGGTGGGCGATAGGGTTTGTGTTGGGCTGGCGTCAGGATCAGGCGTTTCAGCGATCACAGCCGGTGGCAGCGTTTCCGCCACCAGGGGGGTGTCGCTCTCCTCCACCAGCATATCCTCGGGGATAAAATCATCCTCCGGGCTGCCCTCCTCCTCGTAGGATATCAGCTCATCCGTCTCCTGGGGGGCGGGGGATTCGGCCAGGCCCATGGGTAAGCTCAGCACAAGCAGCATGGCCAGCGCCAGCGCAACAAAGCGTTTTATGCACATCACGGGGCTCCTCCTTCACAATTGCTTAATACTTTAGCAATGTTTATGTAAATCATTTTACCCCGGCCACGGGCCGCTGTCAACGACTGTGAAGGGCCTGCTTCTTTGGCAAGCCCTGTCCCCTATTCGAAATCCGTGGTTTCCGCCCCTGGCAGCTTCAGGAAGGCGGCCAGCGCTTCCGGCTCCAGCCGGAAAGCGGAACCCCTGCCCTGGAAGAAGGCGTGCGCCTCAATCAGGTGGATGGTCAGGTCCGTCCAGCGCATTTCCTTCCCAGAGGCTTTGTCCTTCACCCAGGTGTTCCGCTTGGCGGCGCGGCGGCCATCCTTAAAGGGGCAGCCCAGCCAGCCCATGTACTCCTCCATTTTCACCAGGTAGTCTCCAACGTCCGCCTCTTCCCCAATGGCATCCATGCCCCCGCGGGTCAGGCGGCGCATGGCGCGCCCCAGCTCCACATGGCTCACCTGAAGGCCCGCCAGGGTATCCAGGTCCTGGGAGATAATGTCGGACACGGGGCGCCGGTCCTCTCCCAGGAACCCGTCCTTGATGAGCCGACCAGCTTCCATATCAACACGCAGCAGGGCGTCCTTCGGGTTCTCTTTCATGGGCCCTCCTTAAAACTCGTCAAAGAAGATGGTGTCGTCGGTGAAGCCCTTGGCCTTCAGTATCTTGATGCAGGCGTTTAGCATCCCGGGGCTGCCGCAGAGGTAGGCCTCCTTGTTTTCCCCGGTGTCCACCTGGTTATCCAGCGCCACCGTCACAAAGCCGGTCTCCCCCTGCCAGTTGGCCTCAGGCTCCGGCGTGGCCACGCAGGGGATGAAGCGGAACTGGGGATGCTCCTTTTCAATCTGTGTGAACTCCTCAATATAATAGAGGTCCTTCACCGTGTTGGCGCCAAAGAAGAAGCGCATCTTGTGCGGCAGGCCTTTCTCGATCACGTCGTACACCAGGCTCCTGATGGGCGCCAGGCCTGAGCCGCCGGCCACCATGATCAGCTCCTCACAGTCGCCCCTAAGGTAGAAGTCCCCATAGGGGCCGGAGAGGCGCACCTGGTCTCCCACCTTCAGCGCCGTGTGCACCCAGGTGGTGCACAGGCCGTCTGGCACCAGGCGGATCAGCAGCTCGATATGGTCCTTTTCGGAGGCTTTTGAGGAGATGGAGTAGGCGCGGAAAACCTCTTCCCGCACCTTGCCGTAGGGCTTGGTGTACAGCTGCACAAACTGCCCGGCCTTGAAGTTGATCTCATCTCCCGGGGGCAGTTTCAGCCTCAGCCTCTTGATGTCATAGGTCATATCCTCCATCGCGGTCAGCTCACAGATGAACTCCCGGATGTTGAACAGCTCCTCCGGGATGCGCAGCTGCATATCGCTCTTGACCTTGATCTGGCAGGAGAGGCGGTAATTGTCCGCCTTTTCTTTCTCCGTCAGGTAGGGCTCCTCCGTGGGCAGCACCTGGCCCGCGCCCACGCCTGAGAGCACCTGCACCTTGCACAGCCCGCAGGTAGCCTTGCCGCCACAGGCGGAGGGAATGAAGATCTTCTCCCCCGCCAGTGTGGAAAGCAGGGAGGAGCCCCCGGTGACGGTCAATTGCTTTTGCCCGTCGTTGATGTCCAGCTTGCACTCGCCATAGTTGTTGAGCACCTTGTCGGCGATGGAAATGATGACTGCCAGGGCGCCGGAAACCAGCGCCAGGGAGACCACGGTTTGGGCCACGAGCATGAAGTTCATAAGCGCCTCCCCTTACTGGATGACAAAGATGCCGGAAAAGCCGATGAAGGCCATGGCGACAACGCCGGTGATGATGAAGGCGATTGCCGGGCCGGATACCCCGGGGGGCAATTTCACCTTGGCCAGCCTTTCCCGCATGGCGGCCAGCATGTCAATCGCCAGCCACCAGCCCAGCCCTGAGCCCAGGCCAAACAGCACGGACTGGAGGAAGTCGTAGTTCCTGATCACCTGGAAGAGGGTAGCGCCCAGGATAGCGCAGTTCACCGTGATCAGCGGCAGGAAGATGCCCAGTTTGGCGTGCAGGTCCGGCAAAAACCGGTCCATACCCATCTCCAGGATCTGCACCAGCGCCGCGATGACCATGATGAAGATGATGTACTGCAGGTACACCAGGTCCAGCGGGATGATCACATAGGTGTACACCAGCCAGTTGATGGCGGAGGTTAGCAGCAGCACCATCGTCACGGCCATGCCCAGGCCGTTGGCAGTCTTGTATTCAGTGGACACCGACAGGTAGGAGCACATGCCAAGGAAGTTGGCCAGGATCATGTTGCTGGTGATGATGGAGGCCAGGAAGATAATCCATGGGCTGATTGGCGATGTCATGCTTTTCCCTCCTTGCGTGCCCTGCGCTGGGCCCGGGCAGTCAGGCCCCAGATGAGGCCGCCGATGATGAAGAAGGCGGCCGGCGGCATGATCATGATGGTCCATGTCTGAAGGTTTAGGAAGTTGACGTTGATGCCAAAGACACTGCCAAAACCCATCACCTCACGGATCAGGGAGATGATCATCAGCACCAGCGTATAGCCCAGGCCCGCGAACAGGCCGTCAAGCATGGCCGCGACAGGCGGGTTCTGCTGGGCATAGGCCTCGGCGCGCCCCATGATGATGCAGTTGGTGATGATCAGCCCTACATAAGGCCCCAGCTGCTTGGAGATATCAGGCAAATATGCCTTTAGGAGCAGGTCGAGGAAGATGACATAGGCCGCGATGACCAGGGTCTGCACCAGCATCCTGATCCGGTGGGGGATTATGTTGCGCATGGCCGAGAGGGTGAGGCTTGAGAGCGCTGTCACGAAGCTTAAACCAATGCCCATCACCAGGGAGTTGCGCATGGTGTTGGTGACGGCCAGGGAGGAACAGATTCCAAGAATCTGCCGCAGCACCTGGTTGTCAGTAAAGAGGTTTCTCTTGATGATTTCCCGCGGTTTTTCGGCCATCTCAGTCTACCTCCCCCGCAAAGACGCCATCCAGCGCGTTATTGAGGATGCGCAGCATAGCGCTGGAAGTCTGGGTGGCGCCGGTCACGGCGTCCAGCTGCTCCCCCTGATTGTCGCCATACCGGATGGGGATGCCTTTGGTTATTGGCAGGCCCCTGAACTGCTCCTTATACTGCGGCTCTTCAATCCGGCCGCCCAGGCCCGGCGTCTCGTTCTGTTCGGTGAAGACCAGACCGGTCGCCTGGTTAAGCGCAGCGTTCAGCCCCAGGTAGCCCCGGATGGTGCCCCATAGGCCAGCGCCCTCAAAGGGCAGGGCGTAGCCCATCACCTGGCCTGATTCCTCATATACAGGCACTTCCATGCCGTTTAGCCCGCCATCCCGGATGACCTCGTCATACTTCCGGGTGGCCTCGTCATCGCTCAATCCCTCCTCCAGCCCGAAGGCGTAGAGGACAGCCCGCTCCTGCTGGAGGGCGGCGTTTTGCTCAATGGCGGGTTTGAATCCCTCATAGGAGGCCGCCAGCGCAAAGGTGAACACGGCGCTCAAGACCACCATGAAAAGCACGGTATACAGATAGCCTCGTTTCATGCGGCTGCCTCCTTCACTGCGGCTTTCCGCTTGTCCGCCCAGTCCTTGGCTTTAAGTTCCATCAGCGGGGTTAAGGCGTTGGCGATAAGGATGGCGAACATCATCCCCTCAGTAAACAGGCCGAACACCCGGATGATGATGGTGATGAACCCGATCAGCGCCCCGTACACCCACTGAACGCCCTTGCGTTTGGGGGCGGATACGGGGTCGGTCGCCATGAACACAGCGCCAAAGAGCAGGCCGCCGGTGAGCAGGGCGAACTCAGGCGGAAGCGTGCTGGCGCCCGTGTAGTAGAGCACCGCCGACAGGAGGCCCGTGGCGCCCACGGTGGAAACCATGATCTGCCAGGAGGCTACTTTTTTAAGCACCAGAAACAACGCGCACAGGAGGATCAGCACGGCGCTGGTCTCCCCCAGGGAGCCGGAGATGCTGCCCAGGGCCAGCCGGTCCAGCCCCATCATCTCCCCCGTGTTTTCAAATGTCATCAGCGGCGTGGAGGAGGAGACCGCATCCACCGTGGCCTGCGGCATAAACCGGGCAAATCCCCCCGGAAAACCTGTGAAAGGCTGCGCCCACTGCAGGGTCATCTGGGTGGGAAAGGCAATATAGATGAAGCAGCGCCCCACCAATGCCGGGTTAAAAAAATTGCGGCCGAAGCCGCCGTACACCATCTTGCCAAAGACTATCCCAAACACGATACCCACCACGGCGATCCAGTAGGGCGTCTCGGGCGGCAGCGTCAGGGTGAACAGGACGGCCGATACCAGGGCCGCCTCCGTGATCCGTGTCTTTTCCTTTTGAATGGAACGGGCCACCAGGTATTCCGCCACGCACGCCGCCAGAACGGACACGGCCATGAGCGTCAATACCCGCCAGCCAAACAGGTAGACCGAGCCAAGCGTCACCGGGATGAGTGAGAGAAGTACCGTCCGCATCATTTGCTGTTTCTGGAACAAACCCTTTAGCCGCATATTCATCACCTCTTTTGCCATTATAGCGGAATACGTGAATGACGCAAGGGAAACTTAGGGTTTTGTGATATCCTCCCTGAGCCGGTAGAGCGTTGCCCCGCGCCCGCGCTGGCAGAAGGCGTCCACAAACCAGCCGATTTCCCTGACGGCGTCATACTGTACATAACCATAGCGCAGGCCGCCGCGCTTTAGGCCGTTCATGTTGGAGTCCGTCCAGGCGACGGTGTTGGAGGCGGGGTCGTAGTCCCGGGTGAAAATCAGGCTGTGTGCCCCCACGCCATACTGGTAGTCGGCGGACATCTGGAAAAAGTCGCCCCGGCGCGTTTCGCGCATGAATTGGAGGGCTCGCTCCCGGTTTTCCTCCCGGGACTGATTGGTGTCATAGTAGAAGCTGTGGGCGGCGTAAAAGGGGTTACCGGCTTCAGGCGCGATATCCTCCCAGGCGATGCCATAATTATAAGGCTTGGAGGCCTCTCGGCTTAGGTTATTGGGGATGACCAGCGGGGCATCGGGGAAGGCGGCCATGCGGAAGTCTCCGCTGTTTTCCTTGAATACGTGGACGGTGAAGTTCTTACAGACATAGATGTCCCCGGCGTAGTGCGCGCGCTGGGGGCGGCCGTTGGCCTTGTCAAAGAGCGCCTTTGCTTCGCTTATGATGCCGTCAATCAGCTCCGCCCGGGCGCCGTCCGCGGGTGGCAGGGCCGCGGGTGCTGGCGAAGGCCCGGGGCTTGCGGTTGGCACGGCAGTGGAACCGCCCGCAAAAAGGGAGACCTCCTCCTCTTCCCCCCGGGCAGGCAGGGTGAATAATATAAGGGTCAAAATCAGAATCAGGCAGCGTTTCATCCATTGCTCCTTTTGGGTCGGGCAGATTATCCATGGTCCGCCCCCATTGTACAGTCAAAGAAGGCCTAAAACAAGCGAGCCCGGTGTTTCCAGGCGCGCGCGGCGTGGTATATTAATAAACGGGCCGGCGCCCAGTACAGAACTGGAGAATGATATGGAACGGAATGTGTTGCGAGCGGTAACCGGAAACCCTGCGGTGGACGGGGCGGGCGTGCGCCTGGTACGCGTGCTGGGCAGGGAGACCACGGAGGCCTTTGACCCGTTTTTAATGCTGGACGCCTTTGACTCCAGTAACCCTGATGACTACACCAAAGGCTTCCCCTGGCATCCCCACCGCGGGATTGAAACCGTCACCTACCTGATTGAAGGCGCCATCGAGCACCAGGACAGCCTGGGCAACAAGGGCATGATCCTCCCGGGCGGCTGCCAGTGGATGACGGCCGGTTCCGGCATCCTGCACCAGGAAATGCCCCAGGCGATGCCCCGGATGCTGGGCCTG
>JAQVQY010000153.1 GCA_028701335.1 Eubacteriales bacterium | reverse complement strand
GTGCGCTCTTACCGCACCTTTCCACCCTTACCGATTGCTCGGCGGTATCTCTCTGTTGCACTCGCCTTGGAGTCGCCTCCACCAGCCGTTAGCTGGCACCCTGCCCTGTGGTGCTCGGACTTTCCTCATGCCTATGGCACGCGGCCATCCAGCTGCCTCATCAACAGCATATCATCCCAAAATCAGCCGTCCGCAGGTCTCGCACTCAATCTGCTGCCCTGCCCGGATTTTGTGCAATACTGAGGAGGGAAAAGACATGTTGCAGCCGCCACACTGGCCGTCAACCAGTTTTGCCATAGGCGGCGTGCAGTGCTCTTTTATGGCGGTATACTTGGCCAGATAAGCCGGATCAATACCCTGCTTCTTTTCCTCCGCCTTCTTGCGCAACTGTTCCAGCAGTTGTGACTTTTCCTTGTACTCCAGGTCGTACTCTACTCTTAACTCGTCAAACTCCTCCTTGGATTTAATCGCCCTCAGCTTGGCATCCCGCTGCCGGCGATCCCGATCGGAAGCGCTTTTACGCACGTGGCGGACTTCCTGGTCAAAATCCGCCAGCGTGGCCGTCAGCCGGTCGGCCTCGGAAATAAACTCAGCAATTTCCTGGCTGTCGGTGGGCGGCTCTTCCTGAACACGCTTTTGGAGTAGCTTTAACTGGTCTTCCGCCAGGGAAATGGCATCCTTCAGTGCGTCCATGCGGTCCAGCATGGCCATGATTTCGCTCTCAATGGTCCTCAGGCCGTCCTGCTGATCCTTAATGTAATCGCGCAGCTTCAGCAGCTTCTGCCGCTTGGGGGACTGCTTGATGGAAAGCGCCAGCATATCCGCCTCAGTATCAGCGGTTTGATATTCCCACAATAAATCCAACTGTGACATAAACTTCCTCCTGGCAGATTCTACTCCCGCAAATAAGGAATTTGCCGTGAAACATAAACCTGCACGTTATAGTTTAACGCATTAAGGCCGCTTTGTAAACCTTGCGCAAGTTCTTCCATCATCGGCTGTTCCGTGGCGAAGTGCCCTGCTTCAAAGAGCGCGATGCCGGTGTCTGCCGCCTCCACCGCATGGTGGTGGCGCACCTCGCCGGTCAGGAAAGCTTCAGCCCCCGCTGCTCTAGCTGCCTGGAAGCCCTCACTATAAGCGCCTCCGGCTACGGCCAGCGTGCTGATTTCCTTTCCTGCATCGCCATACCTAAGCACAGCGCTTTTAAGGCTCAGGGAAATCAAGACCTGGACCTCTCCCATCGGTATGGCCCGCGGGAGATCGCCCACCAGCGTGTAATCATCCGCCCTGCGGATGTTCTGCATATTCAGCCGCTTCATCACCGCCATACTGCCACTATAGGCGCTCTTGTCCAGGTTCGTATGCGCGGCGATCAGGCCGATGCCGCCCTGTATCAAAAGTGATAGCACCCTGGGAACATAATAATCCTGGCGGAGGCTCAAAAGGGGCATGAAGACCAAGGGGTGATGGCTTATGATGAGATCGCATCCCCGCTCCCGGGCTTCCGCAATTACATCTGGGGTAGTGTCCAGCGCCAACAGGATGCCTGCTACTGGGTTATCAGGCCTTCCCACCTGGAGGCCAGCGTTGTCAAACTCTTCCTGCCCCAAAAACGGCGCGATGCCGTCTATCCAGTCATAGACTGCCTGAATGGTCGCCTTCTTCATCAGCTATCCTCTCCTTTATCCAGCCCCTGAGGGTGACCGCTTCGGCTCCATGCCAGTTCCTGGTTACCTTCAGTTGCCAACGCAGATAATCAGCCGGGACGGCGCTAAAAGTGGCACCCAGGTTGATCCCCAGCGCGCGCTCTTTTTCAGTCAAACGCATCTCTCCCGGAACCGCCTGCCAAACCTGGTAAAACCTGCCTTCTGCCTTGACAACAAGCTCTTTGGTGAGCCTGTAGGACCGCCGGCTCAGCGCGTCCCGCAGCCGGGGCAGTTCTGTGTGCGGGCTTAAAATCAGCGCAGCGCCATTCAAATCCACATCCTGGGCCAGCATGTCTGCGATGGTTCCGCCGCCTAAACCACTGATAATCACTGCCTGGGCCGGCTGCGCCAAAGCATGCAGCCCCTCAGCGTCACTGATGGTAACCCGTTCAGAAAGCCCCAGGCAATGAAAAAGCGCGCGTGCTTTCGCGCGCGACGCCGCGCTGATATCACTGGCAATCATCCGCTCACAACGCTTGTGGTACAGCAGCCAGGCCGTAAGCTTCCCGTGATCAGCGCCAATATCCGCCGCCAGGGCGCAATGCGGCACACAATCCGCCACCACCCTGAGCCTGGCGTCCAACCGAGGCGGCTTCAATCAAGGAAATCCTTAAGCTTCTTGCTGCGGCTGGGATGGCGAAGCTTACGCAGCGCCTTGGCCTCAATCTGTCGAATGCGTTCCCGCGTCACGCTGAACTCCTTGCCCACCTCTTCCAGAGTGCGAGGATTGCCGTCATCCAGGCCAAACCTCAGCCTTAGCACCTTGGCTTCCCGGGGCGTCAGGGAGTCCAGTACGTCCCAAAGGAGCTCCTTCATCAATGCATTGGATGCGGCTTCCGCCGGGGCGGGAGCGTCCTCATCCTGGATGAAGTCCCCCAAGTGGCTGTCCTCCTCCTCCCCGATTGGTGTTTCCAGAGATACCGGTTCCTGAGCGATTTTAATGATCTCCCGCACCTTGGCTTCGGTAATGCCCATGGCCTTGGCGATTTCCTCAGGCGTGGGCTCACGGCCGTACTCCTGCAGCAATTGCCGGGAAATGCGGATGAGCTTATTGATGGTTTCCACCATATGCACAGGGATGCGGATGGTGCGCGCCTGGTCGGCAATGGCGCGGGTAATGGCCTGGCGAATCCACCAGGTGGCATAGGTGGAGAATTTATAGCCTTTCTTGTAGTCAAATTTCTCCACCGCCTTGATCAGCCCAAGGTTCCCTTCCTGTATAAGGTCCAAAAACAACATCCCTCGGCCCACATAGCGCTTGGCGATGGACACTACCAGGCGGAG
>JAQVQY010000006.1 GCA_028701335.1 Eubacteriales bacterium | reverse complement strand
GCGCTGCCGCTTTGAGAAATCAAAAAGCACCTGCTGGTAATCTTGCACCGTAAAGTCTGGCCACAGTTTATCGATGAAGCTAAGCTCCGCATACGCGCTTTGATACAGGAGAAAATTGCTCAGGCGCTTTTCCCCGCTGGTACGGATTACCAGGTCTACATCCGGCTGGGAGGCCGTATACAAGGCATTTTCAAGATCATGGAGGCTTAAGGCCTTTGCGTTAATTTCACTGTTTTCAGCCTTTTCTATCAGCGTCCTTACGGCGTGAAGGAGTTCATCCCGCGCGCCGTAGTTGATGGCGATGTTCAACTGAAGGCCGGTATTTGCCCATGTTCGTTCCTCTGCCATTGCCACTGCTTTTCTGGCGTCCTCCGGCAGCGCGTCCTTTTCTCCCAGGATGCGAATCTTCACCTTGTTTTCATTCAGCTCGTCAATTTCTGAAGCGAAAAACTCAACGATCAACTGCATCAGCGCCTTTACTTCAAAAGCCGGGCGCCGCCAGTTCTCCGTGGAAAAGGCGTACAGGCTCAACACCTCGATGCTGATATCGCTGCTGAAGCGTATAATCTCACGAAGCGCTTCAACCCCCTGCCGATGGCCCAGGGCAACCGACACAGCATGCCGTTTGGCCCAGCGCCCATTGCCATCCATGATAATAGCCACATGGCGGGGCAAGTGCTCTATTTGCATTCGGCGTCCTTTTCCTTTGGCTCCCCATCCTGAAAGTAGGCTGCCATCAGTGTGGTTCCCCGCATGGCCACCACTCTCAAGGTTCTGCCGGCTGTATCAACTTCGGGAAAAGGCGGCTTTGTATATTCAACCGCCGCCTGAATCCCCTGGCCAGCCAGAATCTCCAGAGCCTCCGGCACAGGAAGGCCAATTACGTCGATTTTGCTCAAACAGAGAGTATCTCTTTCTCTTTCTCCTGACCCATCTGATCAATGTCCTTGATGGCGCTGTCAGTGGCTTTCTGCATCTCGTCTTCAGCCTTGCGCTGGTCATCCTCAGTGATGTCGCTGTTCTTTTTCATTTTCTTGAACTGCTCCATGGCATCCCGGCGAATGGAACGGACAGCAACTCTAGCATCCTCAGCGGATTTCCATACCATCTTGGTCAGGTCTTTCCTGCGTTCTTCGGTGAGTTCCGGCACCACCAGGCGGATGACTTTGCCGTCGTTGGCGGGATTCATGCCCAAATCGCTTTTTTGAATCGCTTTTTCCACCATGGGAATTGCCTTTTGGTCCCACACGGAAATGGTGAGAATTCGCGGTTCGGGCGCCATGATATTGGCCATCTGATTCAGCGGCGTCTGGGTGCCATAATAGTCCACCGTGATGCGGTCCAACAGCTTCGGGTTGGCCCGGCCTGCCCTCAATGACGCCAATTCCTGGCGGTATACTTCCTTGGTCTTTTCCATTTTGGAAACGGCTTGCTCTATCACATCCTGATACATCGCGCTAACCTCCTTTTTTCCGATTCTATTGTACCTGTTTATACCAACCAAATCAACCGCGCATGAAACTAAGGCCCGAGAAAAGCCTGTATGGCATGCCGGTTTTCCGTGAGATCGGGCACAATAAAATACATACCCCGGATTGTCCTGGATTTGCCGCTTCCAGGCGCCGGTATCCTGAGGCTGTCGATGCGGGCACTTGATATCGCCAGGAGGTCGCTTAACAATACAAGCCCTTCAGCTATGGTGATATTGGTCTTCACCTGGGCAATAAAGCGTGCCAAAACGCCTGTCAACTGCATAATATCCATTTCCAGCATGCGCTGAAAAACAGCCCCAAGCACCGCTTGTTGGCGGATAACGCGCTGGTAATCGCTGTCCATCTTCCGGATGCGCGCGTAGGCCAGCGCCTGGCTGCCGGTGAGAGTCACATAGCCTGACGCAGGCAGTTCGCCTTCCCTTTTAGGCCTCCCGTGCTGCGGGTTGTGGTATGCCAGGATAGCGTTTAAGGACTTCAGTTCCTTTGCTGTTACCTCTACCTGTATCCCGCCAATGGCGTCCACCAGCGCTGTCATCAGGCTGAAGTTGACCGCCAGATAGCCATCCACCTTCAGGCCAAAGCTTTCTTCCAGCGTTTGAAGCAGGAGATCAGGGCCCCCAAAGGAATAGGCCGCGTTCAGGCGGTTATGCCCATGGCCGGGAATAGATACATACAAATCCCGCATAAAGGAGACCAGCCGGACGCTTCCGCCGGCCGGGTCCATTTGTGCCAGAATCATGGTATCGCTTCTGCCTGCCAGCGCCTGATTGTCAGTATCAACACCGATTATAAGCAGCCTGAACCCGGCGCTTGCCGGTCCCCTCTGCGGTTGGCCGCCTTCAGGGACCACCAAAAAATCGCCGCCGGCGGGCGTCTGGTAACCCTCCGGCAGCACGACAAAATCCTCAGAGCCCGCGTTTTCCTGCCCAGCCAACGCCAGAAGTTCAGCCAACTCCTGGTCGTTAAGCGCACCCTCTGCTCCGGTTGAACCCGTAGTACAGGCACACAGCAGCAGCACCGCGAGGGCGAAGCTTAAAGCGCGTGAAAGCATTGCCGTTCCTCTAATGATTGGCTCCATATTGGGGAATGCTGTCGAAATAGTCGTGGTCGATATTGATAATACAGCGGTTACGCGGATCCAGGCTTTTGGCAAAGGCGGAGATGTCTCTGATAATGTCAGCTTCTTTATGCTGCGTGTCCGCGGGGATGGTGATATCAAAAATCAACTTGATGACGGTTTGCCCCGGCACCACACGAAAATCGTGCATGGACAATGGTGGGTCATATGCGCTGAGATAATCCGCGATTTGACTGGCGGGCCCATTGTCTCCAGCTTTGACAGTCACCACCGGATCCATATGGATGTTGATGGGCAGGCCAAGATGGTCCATGATCTCCCGCTCCGCCCGGTCAATGACCTCATGAATTGTCACCAGGCTCGCTTCCGATGATACTTCCGCGTGCACTGACGCATAGGCACGGCCAGGGCCGTAGTCATGCAGCACAAAATCGTGCAGCCCCATAATCTCGGGATATGACCTGAGAATAGCGATAGCCTGCGCGCCAAGCGCCTTATCAGGCTCTCCCCCGATCAAACGGCTGACGGTATCACGGAGGATTTTATAGCCGCCCCAGATGATCAGCAGGGATACGCCCAGCCCAAGGTAAGCGTCTATCAAAATGCCATAGAAATGCGATAGCATGAGGCCAATCACAATCACCGTGGTGGTCATCACATCGTTGATGCTGTCCTGGGCTGAGGCCATCAGGGTGCTGATGCTGTATTCGCGTCCGTTCCGTCGATAGAAAAAAAACAGGAAAAGCTTGACAGGGATACTGGCGGCGGTGATGAGAAGGGTTGCCCAGGTGAATATTGGCGCCTTGGGATTGCGGATGGCCTCCCAGCTGGTACGCGCCAGATCAATGCCTATGTACAATATCAGCATGGAGATGGCCAATGAGCCAATGTACTCCATGCGCCCGTGACCGAAGGGATGCTCCTTGTCCCGGGGTTTACGTGCCAGCCGCAGGGAGATAAAAGAGACCAGCACAGAGCCAATATCCGAAAAATTGTTTAGCCCGTCAGCCAGCACCGAAACTGAGTTGGCGGCGAGCCCCACGGCAATTTTGCTGGAGGCAAGCAGGACATTGGCAATAAGCCCAACAACAGTCGCGCGCAGAGAGGCCTGCGCGCGCTTTTCCTGGTTGATGGAGTTGTTAAGCCCAGGGCTTGTCATTTATGCCTGCTGAGTAATACATTTGGTGGGGCAGACCTTCACACACTCGCCGCACAAAGTGCACTTCTCCGGGTCAATGACAGCGCAATTGCCAATGACATGGATGGCGTCGTATTCGCAGGCCTTTTCACATCTCTTGCAGGCGATGCACGCCTTGGAACAGGCGGCCATCGCGTCTTTGGCGTTGGCGGCGTTAAGGCATCTGACCGTCACCTTGGCAGCCCGTGGCAGCATTTTGATGAGGCTGCGGGGGCATTCCGGTACGCAAAGCTGGCATGCCGTACACTTGTTTTCGTCAATGAAGACAATGCCATTTTCGATCTTCATGGCATCGAACTGGCAGGCTTTTACGCAGTCGCCATATCCCACACAGCCCCACGCGCAGGCGGTGGGACCGCCGGCCAACTGGGTTGCCTCATGGCAGGAAGGGGTCCCTTGATAGTCGTAGCGGGATTTCACCACGCCATCTTCTCCCTGGCAGAGCAACTTGGCCACTTCCGGCGCTACAGCAACAGCGTTTTCTCCCATGATCTCAGCCAGCGCGTCAAAAGTTTTTTGTCCGCCTGGGGTGCAGGCAGTTATGGAAGCCTCTCCTGTGACCACAGCCGCCGCGTAGGCGTCACAGCCGGCGTAACCGCAGGCGCCGCAGTTAGCCCCGGCCACTACTTCCCGGACCCGGGCGTAGCGCTCATCCACCGGCACCGCGAATGCCTTATCGGCAAACGTGAGTACCAGGCCAAACAGCACGCCAAGCCCGCCCAGCACCGCTACGGCAGAGAGGATAGCCGTCGTGTTCATAGTAATCTCTCCTTAATGTACAAGTCCCGTGAAGCCCAGGAAGGCCACGGACATAAGCCCGGCGATCACCAGGCTGATTGGGAAACCTTTGAAGGCTTTCGGAATGTTGGAGGACTCCAGGCGTTCCCGGGCACCCGCCATCAGCACGATGGCAAGCAGAAAACCAAGTGCTCCAAAGACACCATTGAGCACAGACCAGAGCATGTTGTACTGGTCTGATATGTTAAGCAGGGTCACGCCCAGCACCGCACAGTTGGTGGTGATAAGCGGTAGGTAGATGCCAAGGGCCCTGTAGAGGGCGGGGACAGATTTCTTCAGGAACATCTCCACAAACTGCACCAGCGCAGCGATGACCAGAATGAAGGAGATGGTATCCAGATACTGGAGGCCCAATGGCACCAGTACATAGTAGTATACAATATAGGTCATAAGTGAAGCCAGCCCCATCACAAAGGTAACGGCAACACCCATACCGGCGGCAGTCTCCACCTTGCTGGATACCCCAAGGAAGGGGCAGCAGCCCAGATATCTGGAGAAGATGAAGTTGTTGCTCAGCACGCAGTTTACCATGAACAACAGGAAATTGACCAGCGTAAACTCCATCATGCCTTAACTCCCTTCCCGGCGGAACGCTTGCCAGCCTTATTGACGATGCTGTTGACGATGCCAAGAATTAGACCAAAGAAGATAAAGCCGCCCGGCGCCATGATGGCTATCAGCATGGGCTGGAAGGTGGGCCCCAGGATATCTAAGCCAAAGACAGAACCATTTCCAACAAGCTCACGCACAATGCCGATCAGGATGAGCGCTAGGGTAAAGCCCACGCCCATGCCCAGGCCGTCAGCTGCTGAATGCAGCACGCTGTTCTTGCCGGCAAAGGCCTCAGCACGGGCCAGGATGATGCAGTTCACCACAATCAGGGGAATAAAGATTCCCAAAGCGTCGTACAGCGAAGGAACAAAGGCCTGGATAATCATCTGAACGACCGTAACGAAGGTGGAGATTACCACGATATAAGCGGGGATGCGCACCTTGTTGGGGATGAAGTTGCGCAGAAGTGAAATGACAATGTTGCTGCCCAGCAGCACGAAGGTGGCCGCAATGCCCATCCCCAAGCCATTGGTGGCGTTGGTGGTGGCGGCCAGTGTGGGGCACACGCCCAGCACCAAGCGGAAAATGGGGTTTTCATTGAGCACGCCGTTGATAAATACGCCGCGCATTGTTTGCTTATTACGCATGTTTTTTCACCGTCCCATATACGCGTCTGTTGGTCCAGCGGTCAATCAGAGGAGTCGCCGTGTTCATCAGCAGAATCGCGAAGGTAACGCCTTCGGGATAGTTGCCGAACTCGCGGATGACCACCACGATGATGCCGCAGCCAATACCAAAAATGAGATGTCCGATGTTAAGCAAAGGATTGGTCACATAGTCTGTGGCCATAAACACCGCGCCAAAGAGGACGCCGCCGGAGAGGATGGCAGTCAGCGGGTCACTGCCCAGAATCCAGGACAAAAGCGCCACAGAGCCAACAAAGGTGACAGGGATGTGCCAGGAGATGGTGCCCACAAACAGCATATATAGGAAACCGATGATAATAGCCAGCTTGCACACTTCACCAACCGTACCGGGGATGTTACCGATTAGCAGGTCATAGGTGCTGTAGGCGCTTGGCCGGATCAACGGCGTAGCGGCGGAGACCACGTCAGGGCTTGGCACCACGCTGGTGTTGCCAAGTACCCGGATGGGCAGCGTATAGATGGTCATCTGTGCCGGCCAGGACACCAGCATGACGCCCCGGGCGAGCATGGCAGGGTTCATGAAGTTGTGCCCGATGCCGCCAAAGAGTTGTTTCACCAACAAGATGGCGATAAAACTGCCAATGGCAGGCAGCCAAAGCGGCGCTTCAGCCGGCATATTCAGCCCCAGGATAAGCCCTGTGACCACCGCTGACAGGTCACCCACCCGCACCGATTTTTTTGCCAGCTTCTGCCAGATGAATTCCGCCAGTACCGCTGAAATGACGGCTACGGCCAGCACCCAGGCCGCCCGGAGACCGAACAGGTAAACGCCGGCTGCCACAGTAGGTATCAGCGCGATAATCACATCCAGCATCAGGGTCTGGGTGCTTTCACGCGCCACGAAGTGCGGTCCGGCGGACATACGCAGGTTCATGCCTTAAATCCTCCTCGCTGCGATTTTTTCTTTGGCTTCCTTGAAGGGGAACTTGATTCTCGCCGGACAGACATAGTGGCAGCTGTGGCAGAGAATACAGTCCATCATGTTTTCCTTCTTGGCCTGTGCCAGATCTCCCGCTTCACACAGAACATTGAGGCGCTGGGGGTTGAGCATAATCGGACAGGCCGCGATGCAGCGGGAACAACGGATGCAGGCGGAGGTTTCCTGAAGGACCGCATCCTTTTTGTTGACCACCACCAGGCAGTTGTTTGCTTTGGTGACACTGACGGTATCATCCGGAAGTGCCAGGCCTGTCATGCTTCCTCCAAAGAACATCTTGCCGGGCTCCTCAGTAGTTCCGCCGCAGGCGGCAGTTACTTCGCTCACAGGTGTGCCGATGCGTACCAGGAGATTGGAGGGCTCATTTACGATTCCCGTCACGGTTGTAACGCGATCGATCAAGGGTTTGCCCTCCGTCACAGCATCGGTGATGGCGGCGGCTGTCGCCACATTCAACACCACCACATGGGCATCCATGGGCAGTCCGCCCGAGGGAACTTCCCGGCCGGTAACAGCTTGAATCAGCTGTTTTTCGCCGCCCTGTGGGTATTTGGTCTTCAGCAGCGCCACCGACACGCCTTCGCGCCCCGCAGCGGCCTTTTTAATGGCTTCATAAGCGTCCAACTTGTTTTCTTCAATGGCGATGACGCCCTTAAGGACACCCATCGCCCGCATAGAAGCCCTCAGGCCGTCCACCACGCGCTCCGGCTGTTCCAGCATCAGCCTGTGATCGGCGGTGATGAAAGTTTCGCACTCAGAGCCGTTGAGGATAATGGTGTCAACCGTCTTGCCTTCGGGCAGTGCCATTTTGGCGTGGGTGGGGAAACAAGCACCGCCCATTCCGCAAATACCGGCATTTCGTATCGCGGTAACGATTTTATCCGCAGGCGCTGTCTCCACGCTTCCCAGCTGGTGGCGCTCCACCCAGGTGTCCTGCTTGTCGTTTCGGATGCAAATGCAGGTGCTGGGCTTGCCATGCAGCTGTTGTTTGGGGACGACGGCTGTCACCTCACCGGACACGCTGGCGTGTACCGGTATCCCCCGCGGCCCTGCCGGTTCCGCTATCACCTGGCCCATTTTCACCAGGTCCCCCTTCTTGACACAGGGGATGCTTGGCGCGCCCAGGTGCATATCCACTGGAATGCATACCTCTTCTGGCACAAGGGCACGGATAGGCTTTGCCTTGGTGGCTTCCTTGCCTTCATGTATTTCCTTCAGCGGATGGATGCCGCCCTTAAAACTCAGTCTTGACAAATGTTTTCCCGCCTTTCTTGCTTTCTGTCCAAATCACCTGCTGAACTGCTCATATGCTTCGTTGATCGCATCGACCACGGCCTGGCTGGTAACAGTGGCCGCGGTTACGCTGTCAATGGTGGACGAGCTTTGGGGCTCATCCGGCTTACGCAGACGAAGGGGCGGCTGCTTGCCCACAAATTGTGACGTGAACGCCTCTTCCCGCGCTTTTGATCCCAGGCCATCAGTCTCTTCAAACCTGGTGTCACCCACATGAAGTTCCTTAATGCTGCTATCCGTGTTGAAAGCCGCGTCCACCGCTACGGGGCCGGCATAACCCTTGGCTTCCGCTGAATAAAACACCGTGGGGATGCTGATTTCATCTTTATCATCCGATGACAGGGCTGCTTCATTCACCGCGTCCACCACCGCCTGGCTGGTGACCGTGGCGGCGGAAATGGCGTCAATGGTGGATGCCGTTTCCTCCTCATCAGCGCCTTTGAGCTTCAGCGGAGGCATCTTGCCGACAAACTGATCCGTGAACCCGGCCTCCTGAGCTTTGGCGCCAAGGCCGGGCGTTTCGCTGAATTGCTCATCGCCCACAACCAAAGCTTTGATGCTGCCGTCTTCATTAAAGGTCACCTGCACAGCCACAGGACCGGCATAGCCCTGCTTTACGGCGGTTGTCATATCTGCTGTATCCACCGCGTCAGCAGCCTGTGCGGTTGGCTTAGGCGCGGCTGTCTCTTCAAACAATTCCGCCACATCGGTGCCGGCGTCCTGAAATTGCCTAAAGGCATCATTAACGGCGTCTATTACGGCGCCTGCGGTGATGCTGGCGCCTGAAATGGCGTCAATGCTATCCAGGCTGACCGGCAGGCTCAGACCTATAAACTGGTTCTGGAAATCCGGTTCAAGTGCCTGAGCACCATAGCCTTCGGTCTCAGAAAACTGCTCATCCCCCACAACAAGCTTTGAGATGGTGCCGTCTTCCTTAATGGTGACCCTGACTGCCACCGGACCCGCAAAGCCCTGTGCCTGTGCCGTATATTCCACACCCTCGGCCGCTGCAGGCGCCACAATGTTCTTCTCCTCGTAGGCCTGGTTGATGGCTGCCAGTACCGCGTTGGTGGTGATGGTTGCACCTGAGATGGCATCGATATCCTGCGCCGCGACCGGCAGGGACTTGCCCACGAACTGGGATGTAAAGTCACTCTCCAGGGCGTTCGCACCATAGCCCTCCGTTTCAGAGAACTGGGCGTCGCCCACCCTCAGCCCGCTGATGGTCCCATCATCCTTCACCGTCACGAACACCGTCACAGGGCCCGCGAAGCCCTGCTGGGTAGCGGTATAGGTGGTGCCCTCAGCCACGGGGATCTCCGGCTCGACAGGATTGAGTATGTCGGAAACCTGCCGCGCGATGCGGTTCACGCCGCCGGCCACCGCGTTGGTGGTGATGGTGGCGGCGGTGATGGCGTCAATGGAGGACTCGGTCTTGGGATCCGAAGCCTTGACTACCCGGACAGGTGACACTTTGTCCACAAACTGAGCTGTAAAAGCCGACTCCCTGGCTTTGGCGCCGAGGCCCGCGGTCTCTGAGAAGGAAGCGCCTCCCACATTAACCCCTTTGACCACGCCGATTTCATCCACACCGGCGATGACATCAATGGGTCCGCCATAGCCATTAACCGTCACTTTTCCCACATAACCAAGCGTTTCCCCATCCTTAACACCAGCAAACAGCTCCATACCGGCGTCCTCGGGTAAAACGACGGCATCAAAGGCCTCAGCTTCAGGCAGCACTTCCTGCTTAGCCTTGGCTTCTGCCTGCAGCGTCTGGTTTAGGATGGGTTGCTTGGTGACTTCGTTTGTCATTGACAGGCTGAAACCCGCCACCACCGTGATAAGCCCCAGCACCAGCCAAGCCGCGAGTTGTTTTTTCATGCCTTGATTATCCTCCCTGCACGCCTCTTTGCGTTAATGTATGCCCCTAACCCGTTCTTCCATGGCCTTATCAACCGGACGGCCCAGCATTTGGGCAGCCAGCTCAAGATTGTTCTCCAGAATGGCCCTGCGAATGGCCGTGCTGGAAACCAGAGCGCCGGATGACGCAGTAATTGGCGAAATGACACTAAGCCCTATTCCATACGTCTTGCAGTAGGCCTCCAGCTCATCCCGACCTGAATCCGCCTTGTATCCAAAACGGTGGTTGAAGCCCGCCACCACATGCTTCGCGTTGAGTTTCCCCATGACGATATCCCGGATGAAGTCCTGCCCGCTCATGTGGGAAAAACTGTCATTGAAGCGGTCAATCGCAGCGATATCCGCTCCAAGCTGTTCAAACAGATCCAGTTTCTCTTCCAGCGTAGTCAGCTCCGGTATCCTCCCCTTGCGGTTTAGGAAATTGACCGGCAGGGTATCATAGCCATGCACGCAAAGTGCGAGGTTTTTTTCCATAGCGATGCGCTTACCCTCCATCAGGAGGGCCTGGTGGCCCAGATGGACACCATCGAACATACCAAGGCACACCACAGTTGCTTTCGCGAACGGTTTTTCCGCTTGATCCAGCCAATACACTTCCATAAAAAAACCCGCCTATCCCCTCACTAGAATAGCGATAATTGAACGCACAAAATAGTATCATGCTCCGCTTGTTGTGTCAACTGAGGACAACAGTTGCGTAAGGTGTGTCGGCGCAATATTTTCCTGTTGACAGGAATTTTATCTGGTGCTACTATCTGCTGGCAAACCCAAAACAGGAGGTAGAATCAATGATAAAAAAGTCCATAACCCTGGTGCTTGTTGCTGTCCTATTGCTTAGCTTTGCCGCCATCGCTTCCGCCGAAAAGTATGGCTTGGGAATGGTCACAAACTTCTCCGGTGTTGCTGATGCCGGCGAAAAAAATGGCGCCGCCCAAGTGAACACCCTGTCCTGCGCGCTTGTGCTGGATGACGAAGGCAAAATCGTTTCTGCCCTTTTCGACATGCAGCAGAGCAAAATCCAATTCACCGCTGAGGGTAAGGTGGTGAACCTTCCCGAAACGCTCAAGACCAAAATGGAGCTTGGCCCCGATTATGGCATGCTCAAAGCCAGCCCCATAGGCAAAGAGTGGTTTGAGCAGGCAGAAGCGTTTGCTGCTTATTGCGTGGGTAAGACTCCTGAAGAAGTGCTAGGCATGGCCTTGTACGCCAAAGATGACGATCATACTTCAGTGCCTGATGTCGCCGATCTCAAAACCTCCGTCACTATTGATGTCGGTGATTTCCTGGAAGCCCTTGAGAAGGCTGCTACCAACGCCAAATAAGCCCATCGCATATTGCCCGGGCTGCCGCGTTCGCGGCAGCCTTTTTCGTGCGCTTATGCAAAAAAAAAAGGAGAGCATCCCAACCGGCCTGCTCTCCCTTTTCTCCGGTACGGGGGTACGGACGAAAAGTGTTTCAAGAATTTCCTCTTTCTCCCACTTTTCGTCCGCACCCCCCTATCTTTTCTCCTTTTTCACCATTGAACAGCTCAGAAGCGCACAGTGCTGTCTCCAATAATTAGAACTCCGATTGCTCCAGATACGCCGTGTATTGCTCGCGGCTCATCAGGGTCTTCCTTGCTTTGGTCCCTTCGTTGCCTGAGATGATGCCCCGACGGTCCATCTCGTCAATCAGGCGGCCAGCCCTGGCGTAGCCCACCCGCAGCACCCGCTGAAGCATGCTGATGGACATCTGTCCTGCCTCAACCGCCATCTCAATGGCCTGGGGCAGGAGTTCGTCAAAACCTTCGTCCCCACCCAAGTCGTCATCCCCCACAATGCCGTTGCCAGTCTGGTCCTGCTGTTCGATATGTTCCATGATGTCCAGATTGTAGTCAGCCTTGTTGCGGCTTTTGATGTATTCAACTGTTTGCTCGACATCCCGGTCGCTTACAAAGCAGCCCTGGACGCGGACGGGCTCCCGGATGTTTCCGCGAAACAGCATGTCGCCGTATCCCAGCAGTTTCTCCGCTCCCTGCGCGTCCAAAATGGTCTTGCTGTCAAAGGGCGAGCTGACCCTAAAGGCGATGCGCCCGGGGATATTGGCCTTGATGACCCCGGTAATAATGTTCACGCTGGGGCGTTGGGTGGCCAGGATCAGGCAGATGCCGGCGGCCCTGGCCTTGGCAGTGATGCGCTTGATATGGTCCTCTATTACCTTGCCGGAGGTGGTCATCAGGTCGGACATTTCGTCCACCACCAGCACGATGCGGGGCAGCGGCTCCTCATCCGGGCCCAGTTTTTTGTTGTAAGCGTCCAGGTTCCGGACGCCTGCCTTCTGCATGGTCTTATAGCGCTCGTCCATCTCCTGGCACACCCAGTCCAGCGCCATGGTAGCCTTCTTGGCGTCTGAAATGACCGGCAGCAGAAGGTGCGGCACATCGTTATATGGTTGCAGCTCCACGAACTTGGGGTCAATAAGAATAAGCCTCACCTGACGGGGCGAAGCCCGGTATAGAATACTGCAGATGATGCTGTTGATGCACACTGATTTGCCGCTGCCGGTGGCGCCGGCAATTAGCAAATGGGGCATGTCCATCAGCTCAGCCAGGATGGGGGCGCCCGTGATATCCTTGCCAAGGGCTACGGTGGTGGGCGAGGTGATTTCCCGCATTTTGGGGGAGTTGAGTACTTCACTCAGGTAGACGGTGGACGTGGTGTTGTTGGACACCTCCAGCCCAACAAAGGATGTGCCGGGGATGGGAATTTCCGCCCTGATGTCCCCCTTGGCTTTCAGTTCAATAGTGAGGTTATCCATGACGCTGCGGAGCTTGCTGACATTAACGCCTTCCGCCAGGCGAATCGCGAAGCGGGTTACCGTGGGCCCGTGGGTGATGTGATGCAGCTGGGCCGGGATGGCGAAGCTGTTGAGCGTCTCAATGAGCCGGTTGGCCTTGGCCTGGTCTTCTTCTGTAGTATCGGCGATATTTGTCTCAGGCGGCAGGGTTAGAAGCCGCATGGGCGGCGCCTGATAATCGTCCATGGCAAACTTCACCTGCCCGGGCTTTGCCTGGATTGCGGTACCGTCCGGCTTCCGCTCCTTTTCGGGCAAAGGGTTTCGGGTGGGGATAGCCACACGCTGGCCACTGGGTTCAACTGCCATGCTGGTGAGGACGGGTTTGGGAACGCTGATGCTATTTGATACTGCGGCCCGCCTGGGCTGTGCTTCATGTTCCTGGGGGTCTGAATATTTCACAACGGACATATTCTCAACCGGGCGCGCTATATCAGCGGCCGGAATCACGGCTGGTGCGCCGGCAGGTATTGACAATTCAGGTTTTGGCACGGGCGCTTGGGCAATTGGCTTCACCGGTGGCGCGTAGACTTCGGCCGCCGGGCGTGTGATCGGCTCCTGATTTGTCCAAAGGTCTGCCGGGGGTTGGGCTACAAAATCCCCCGCATCATCGCTGGGATCATATTGCGGGGTGTCATGCGCCGGATAAGCTGGTGACGGCCAGCTATTGAATGCTTCCGGAGGCTCCTCATACACCTTGGTGTTGTCCTCCCCGGGAACAATCCCCTGGGAAGCGGATCCAAAGTCGTAAGGCTCTTTTGGAATCTGATAAAGGGGCTCAATTTCACTTGGCGCCGCCTGCTGAACGTTTGCCGCGGCAGGCTGAGCCTGGCGCTGGGCAGCTCGATCCCCCAGCCGTTGGGCCAGTGACACCGGATTAGTCCGCAGCAGGGCAAATATCAGGGCGATGCCTACAATAATCAGGAGCGTCACAGCCCCTCCCCGTCCCAGGGCGGACCAGAAGGGAAAAGCCAGAAGCATCCCCAAAGCACCACCTCCCGGGATTAATGCGGACCCCGCGAAGTGCCCGTCATACTGCAGATAGGCTGTGGCGATATATTCCCCCATGCTGTCAGGGTTGGCGCTGCGGCGGTAATTGAGGTTAATGTTGTGCACATAGTCCATCAGGTTCTGATAGCCGTCAACTCCTGTGAGCAGCGTCATCAGCGCCGCCGCGCACAACAGCAGGGCGCTGATGACCGCAAACGGATAGAAGCTCACATAGCGCTTGGATGAAAAACACAAGGCGATACCCCAACCTAAAGCTAATACTGGCACTGACCAATAGAGGCCGCCTCCCAGGCCAAATGAGGCGCTCTTAAACACCTGCAGGGAGGCCGCGGAAGTCTGGAGGGTCAGACCCAGCAGGGTGAGAAATCCAAACAGCAGCAGAAGGCAGCCCAACACCAACAGTACCGGGCCACCCCGGTCCGTTGACTGGATGGTTTGCCTGGCTTTCTTCTTCGCGGTGGACAAGGTTATTCCGCCTTCTTCTGGTCAAGCCATACGGCGCTTAGTACATTATTATCATCAACAAAAAGCTGCAGTGTGGCATTCGGATAGTGATATGCCAGCATCGCGCCGGCAGGAACGCCGTAAAGCCCGGCCGCTTCCAGGTTTAGGGGGAAGGTACCGGCGGGTTCTCCCAGGACGCTCATAATTTCATCCATTGATGTTTTGCCGGTGATAAGGCCAAACAGGTTCATTCGCCGGCTGAGAAGCCCAGTGACTTCACGGCCGTCTCCTGAGATTACTATAGTGCCGCGGAAGCGGTCATCCTCCAGCTGATACTTTTCCCCCGCCACAAAGCCTTCGGGATCATATAGCAATGGATAGGTCTCAAGCACCTGGCTTAGGCCATCACCCAGGGAGACAGGCAGGCCGGGCAGCGCGCCCAAATTGGCCGCGACATCAATGGCTGCCCGGCTAATATCAGTGATTTTAATATCATTCTGCAGGCTAAGGCGGCTTAGTACATCCCCTTCTGCCAGCCGAAGCAACCCCTCCAGTTCATGATAGAGGAAATGGATATACGCGCTTTTCCCCGACAACCACACCATGCTTTGCTCCGGATAGAAGAAGCTGATGCCGTTTTCTGTCAGCAGAAAGCGCTCAAGTGGGAAGGGAAAAAGGTCGCCCATATCAAGATAATTTGACAGCTCCTGGTCCAGGCGTTCTTTCAGCATTTCCTCGATGCTTGCCCTGGCCTGATCACAGTCCAAAAACAAGTCTCCACAGCTCACAGGCTGGCCGGTTGTCAGGTCGAACACCAAGGGCATGTAGCGGTGTGACGGCGGGCCAAAGCCAAGATTCCCCTGGGCCTCAACCAAAACCGAAAAAACGCCCTGTCCCTCGGCTGATGGCAGGATAGCCGCCGTGGAGGAAACGCTGAGGTTTCCGGGTATGGCGGATGAAAATGCGGCCAGGGCGTCAAGATGCCCCTGCACGCCGCCCAGATCCAGAACAGCCTGGTTGACGCTGTCCTGCACAAAGGTGTTTTCAAACCCCGTCAGCCTGGGATAGGTGACCCTGCCCCCCGGAGCTTCTTCCGTTACCATCTTGATGGCACCCTCGTGCCCTTGAGCCAGCGCGGGCACGTTGGCCAGCATGAGTGAAACAACGCAAAGCAAGAGGATGGTGCGGCGTGTAATTGATGCAAGCATGCTGATCCTCCTTAAAGTGAATGGAATTTCTCATTCCCATTCTATCCGAAAGCAGGAAATGTTGCAAGAATGACACAATTGTTCACCAAAAGGTTATGATTCGCCCAGCTTGTAGCCCGGCTTATCCACTTCTCCGCTCTGGCGGCTAAAATTCACCCTATTTTTCTTCAGGTATCTGGCGTGCAGTTCCTCAGCGTCCATGCCCGCGTTCAGGCAAAGGCTTAGGAAAAAGTGGAGCATATCCACCAATTCTTCCTTCAGCGCGTCTTCATCAACGGGCTGAGGGTTCTTCCACCATTTGTAGTTGGTCTCTTCCAGCATTTCCGCTGTCTCACACATCAGCGCCAGGGTGTGCTTCTGCAGCCATTCTTCGGGGCTGATATGCCCCAGATGCCTCTCGTTGATGACGCTTTCATTGAATGCCTTTTGCAGTACAAACATCTCTTCCAGCCTGTCCATTCTCTCCCTCATAGGTCAATATCCCCGACACCCTTTCCCACAAGTGCACTTGCACTTGGATGAGCTAAAATCGTCCTGGCCAGATTGTTCACATCCTCTAGTTTCACCTGGTCAAGCCGCTTGAGGATTTCTCTGGCAGGAATGATCTTCCCCATGGTTAAGAGTTGATTGCCAAAGTGGGCCATGCGCTGATATGCGCTTTCCTGGGACAGTACATATTGCGTCCTGATTTGTGCCATGGTGCGTAGAAACTCATCCTCGGAAAATCCATTGCATAGTACGCTGTCCGTTTCCTCCCGGATGCCCTGAAGCACCTTTATTATGCTCCTGGGGGAGGCAGCGGCGTAGATGGTAAAGTCCCCGCAATCCGGATAGGAAGAGGGGCTCGCGTAAATGCTGTAGACCAGGCCTTTATCCTCCCTGAGGTGCTGAAACAGCCGGGAGGAGACGCCTCCGCCCAGCATGCCGCTTAAGGCAAGGAGCGTGTAGCGGTTCTCGTCCAACTGATGAAGCCCGGGAAAAGCCACGCAGAGGTGCATCTGTTCCGTGTCTTTCTCCAAACGCAGCGCCTCGTTGCAGGGTAAAAAAGTGTTTCTGGGAAAAGGCAGCTCTTCTCCCCCGCCATCCCAGGCGGAAAGAACCTCATCCAATTGAGCTATCAGCGCTTCCGGCTCAAAGCGCCCCACCACCGACACCACGGTGTTGCGCGGACGGTAGAACTTTTCGCGATATTTCACCAGATCCTGCCTGTGATAGGCGTTTATGGTTTCTTTATCCCCCAGGATGGTGCCGGCGAGCGTCTGTCCCCGATAGATCCCCTGGTGGAGAAGGTTATGGACCAGATCCTCCGGCGAATCCTCCTCCATGGCAATCTCCTCCAGGACAACATTGCGCTCCTTGTCCACATCCTTATTATCAATCAGGGGATTTACCACCAGGTCGCTGAGCAGATCGATCGCCTGCCCAAGTTCCCGGTCCACTGTTTTGGCATAATAGCAGGTGTAGGTTTTGCCCGTGGCGGCATTCAGGTTCCCACCCAACAGGTCAATGTCATCCGCCAGCTCCCGGGCGCTCCTTTTGGCTGTGCCCTTAAAGGCCATGTGCTCCAGGAAGTGGGAGAGCCCCGATTCTCCCGGGCATTCCATGATGGAGCCGGCCTTTACCCATACACCAATGGAAGCGCTTCGCAGGTAAGGAAGCCGCTCAAAAACAATCCGAAGGCCGTTGCTTAGCGTGTGTATCTGATGCATATTGTTCTCCACACTTGGTATTAATTGGGGAGGAGGCTTTCAAAAAACCTCCTCCCCAATTCAAAGGGCTAATCGCCCGGGATTAATCTCACTCGCCCCGGCGGGGAGGACGGCCATCCCTGCGGGGAGGGCGGTTGGCCTGGTCACCGGGCCCGCGGTTGAAGCTGCGTGGTTTGTACTCAATGTCGTTACGGATAAGGTTCACGCGGCCCTGGGAATCGATTTCCGCCACCTTTACCTCCACGGCGTCGCCGATGTTCAGCACATCTTCCACTTTCTCCACGCGCTCATTGGCCAGTTTGGAGATGTGGAGCAACCCGTCCTTGCCGGGAAGCAATTCAATGAAAGCGCCCATGTTGCTGAGGATACGCACTACCTTACCATCATAGACTTCGCCCACTTCCACATCCTTGGCGATGCCTTCAATGATGCGGCGCGCCTTGGCGGCAGCATCGTCATCGGGCGTGGCGATGGCGACACGGCCGTCATCTTCGATATCAATCTTGACTCCCGTATCGGCAATGATTTTGTTGATCATCTTGCCGCCCGGGCCGATGACTTCGCGGATCTTGTCCGGGTTGATCATGAAGGTAACGATCTTGGGCGCGTATTTATTCAGATGATCCCTTGGCTGCTCAATGGTTTCCAGCATCTTGCCCAGGATGTGCAGCCGCCCTTTGAGGGCCTGCTCCAGGGCGCGCTTGAGGACGTCTTTATCGATGCCCTTGATCTTGATGTCCATCTGGATGGCAGTGATGCCGTTCATTGTGCCGGCCACCTTGAAGTCCATATCACCCAGGAAGTCTTCCAGGCCCTGGATATCCGTGAGGACGGCCACCTTGCCGGAATCATCATCCTTGATCAAGCCCATGGCAATGCCCGCCACCGGCGCTTTGATGTGAACGCCCGCGTCCATCAGGGATAGGGTGCTGCCACACACCGACGCCATGGAGGAGGAACCATTGCTGGAAAGCACTTCACTCACCAAACGGATGGCGTAAGGGAAGTCCACTTCATTGGGGATGACGGGCTCAAGCGCCCGTTCCGCCAGGGCGCCGTGTCCAATTTCCCTGCGGCCGGGTGAGCGCATCCTGCCGGCTTCGCCTGTGGCGTAGGGCGGCATGTTGTATTGGTGGATGTAGCGCTTGGAATCCTCGTTGGACAATCCATCCAGCGTCTGGGCGTCCCTGAGTGAACTGAGGGTCGTCACGGTGAGCGCCTGGGTCTGCCCGCGGGTAAAGACCGCGCTGCCATGGGTGCGCGGCAGGAGGCCGACCTCGCACCAGATGGGCCGTACCTGATCTTCTCTCCTGCCATCAGGACGGATGCCCTGATCCAGAATCTTCCGGCGCATCACTTTTTTGTTCAGCTGATAGAGCGCCTCGCTTACCTCGTTTTCACGGCCTTCAAACTCCTGGGCGAAATGTGCGAGCACTTCTTCCTTGACCGTTTCCTCGCGCTGATGGCGCTCGGCACGCTCGTAACTGTCAAAGCTCCACTGCACCTTGTCAAGGGCGTAGGCATTCACTTTTTCGGAGACGTCCTCCCCGGTGGTCACCAGAGGGAATACGCGCTTTTCCTTGCCGATCTCGGCCACGATCTTCTCCTGGAACCCCACCAGTTCCTTGATCGCCTCATGGGCAAACAGGATGGCGTCCAGCATCACCTCTTCAGACACCTCATTGGCGCCGGCTTCTACCATCATGATAGCGTCCTTGGTGCCGGAAACCACCAGATGTAAATCGCTCACCGCACGCTGGGCTTCATCAGGGTTAAGAACAAACTGCCCATCCACCCTTCCCACCAGCACAGAGCCTGTGGGACCAGCCCACGGGATCTCGCTGACAGCCAAAGCGATGGAAGACCCCAGCATCGCCGGGATGTCCGGCGGGTTATTGGTATCAACGGACAACACCGTCGCCACCACCTGCACGTCGTTGCGCATTCCTTTTTCAAACAGTGGGCGCAGCGGGCGGTCAATCAGCCGGCAGGTAAGGACTGCTTTTTCTGTGGGGCGGCCTTCACGGCGGATGAACCCGCCAGGAAAGCGGCCCACCGAGTAAAGTTTCTCTTCAAAGTCAACGCTCAGCGGGAAAAAGTCAATGCCATCCCGGGCTTTCTCAGACACCGTCGCGCTTACCAAAAGCACCGTATCGCCGTAGCGGACCAGCACGGAGCCCGATGCCTGTTCGGCATACCTGCCAAATTCAAACGACAGCGGCCTCCCTGCAAAGTCCATGGTATAGGTTTTGTGATCCATTCTCTCTCCTTTTCCTTCCACGGGCACGGTTTTGGATTGTTTTTCGCGCCCTACATAAAAAGCCGAAACCCGCGTTGGGCAGGTTCCGACTGGTTTGGTCCCTTACTTCCTCAGTTCAAGCGCGGCAATCAGTTCCCGGTAGCGCTCAATGTCCGTTCTTCTCAGGTAATCCAGCAGGCCCCTTCTCTGGCCAACCATCAAAAGCAGGCCCCTGCGGCTGTGATGGTCCTTCTTGTTGATCTTCAGATGCTCGTTTAGGTGGTTGATGCGGTGTGTCAGCAGGGCAACCTGCACTTCCGGGGAGCCGGTGTCGCCCTCATGGCGGGCATACTGGGTCATGATCCTGGTTTTGGTTTCCTTATCCATGGTATATCTCCTTTTGGGGCGTGGCCTTCCCCTGCTAATCACCGCATCCCCAGCATCGCGTTGGAGTATCGCAGACCCGAGGGCGCGGTTATGCCACTTGTGAATCATACCACAATCAGCCGACACCTGTAAACATCACCTAAACTCAAATCAGCGCGCTGAGTGTATCCCACTGGGACAGGTCGCCGGCTTCATAGCCCGTCATGAACCAGTGTTGGCGTTGGGCGCTGGTGCCATGGTTGAAGGTATCGGGGTTAACATAGCCCTGGGCTTGCCGCTGGATGTGGTCATCCCCCACCGAGGCAGCGGCGCTGAGCGCTTCCTCCAGGTCACCGGGATCAAGGTAGCCGCGCCCCGCCATATACCGGGCCACCACCCCCGCCAGATAATCCGCCTGCAATTCAAAACGAACGCTGTATTGATTATACGCTTCCTGGGTAAGCCTGCCGTCAGTTACCTGGGTGCGCAGCCTGTCCAGCTGTCCTGTCACGCCCATGAGGGTTTGCACATGGTGGCCAGCCTCGTGGGCGATGACATAGGCCATGCCAAAATCCCCCTGCCGGGCGCCAAAGCGGTTGAGCAGTGTGTCGTAAAAGCTGAGGTCCAGATAAATCGATTGGTCCGCCGGGCAATAAAACGGGCCAACGCCTGAATCCGCCAGCCCGCAACCTGATTGAACCATGCCGGAATAGATGGTCAGTTCGGGCTCGATATAGTCTGCCCCTTCCTGAGGGAGGATGGTATTCCAGGTGTCCTCGATGTCCGCCAGCACCACGCTGGCGTAATCATACAGCTGTTGTTCGTGCTGGGTCACCTGGTACTCAACCTGCTGATTGCCCGAGGGCACGGTGGCATCCTGGGTTCCAATCCCTCGAAGCAGCGTGCCGGGATTACCGGTCAGCAGGAATACCACCAGCGCGATCACCAGGCCAACGCCGCCGCCGACCGCCACTTTCCTTCCGCCGGAGACACCGCGTCCGCGGGCGTCATTGACGTTGCTGCTCCTTCTTCTTCCTTGCCACTTCATAGTTGACCTCTCAAAAATTGGTTCCAAAGGGTTACAAACAGTAGTATACCCGTGAATATCCTGTCTTTCGTGATTTTTACGGCTTTCATCTCTGTTCTATATGGACGGCAGCAAGAGATTCCTCAAAATTACCCGCATGTCCTCGTTTCTTGTGCCAGCTCCCTTGCCTATGCTATAATTTATGAGGATTCCCCGCAGCCGGCCATGTGAAGCCGGCTGCAATCCTGCAAGGAGTGAACATGGCGCAACAGTATACATCAGAAAATATTCAGGTGCTGGAAGAGCTGGACGCGGTCCGGCTGCGTCCCGGCATGTACATCGGTTCCACCGGGCCCAGGGGGCTTCACCATCTGCTTTGGGAGATTGTGGACAACGCCATTGACGAGGCGGCAAACGGCTTCGCGGATGAGATCAACGTGACGCTTCACCAGGATGGCTCAGCCAGCGTGTGGGACAATGGACGCGGCCTGCCCACTGATCCGCACCCCACGCTCAAAATCCCCGGCCTGGAGGTTATTTTCACCAGGCTACACGCCGGGGGGAAATTTGACCATAAAAATTACAGCTACTCCGGTGGCCTGCATGGCGTGGGCGCGTCCGTGGTAAACGCGCTGAGCGCCTGGATGACGGTGGACAGCTTCAGGGACTGGAGCCATCACCGCATGCGCTTCGAAACCATTACCGACAAGAAAACAGGCAAGGCTCTGCCGGGCAGGCCCACCGCCCCCATGGAGCGTGTAGGCAACACCCGAAAGCGCGGTACCCTGGTGCGATTCCTGCCGGACGCCGCCATCTTTGAGGAAACCGAGTTCAACGGCGAGCAGGTGGCCAGGCGCCTGAGGGAACTGGCGTATCTGAACAAAGGGCTGAAAATCACCTTTTCAGATGACCGCGCGAAATCACCTGGCAGTGAACCCCGTGAGTTTCAATATTCCGGCGGAATTGTTGACTATGTGCGTTTTCTTAACACCGACAAAACCACCTTGCATGACAACGTGCTGTACCTGGAAGGCGCCCGGGACCAGATGATGGTGAGCTGCGCCATCCAGTTTTCCGACGCCTACAGCGAGTCCCTTTTCTCCTATGTTAACAACATCCCCACCGGGGAGGGCGGAAGCCATGAGGTAGGCTTCCGTACCGCCCTCACCAAGGCGTTTAATGATTATTCGCGGCGCATCGGAGCGCTGAAGGAAAAGGACAATAACCTGGCGGGAGAGGACTACAGGGAAGGCATGACGGCGGTACTCAGTGTTAAAATGCCCAATCCCCAGTTTGAAGGCCAAACCAAGGGCCGCCTGGGCAACACTGAAACCCGGCCGATGGTGGAAGCGGTCATCCTGCAAAAGCTGACGGAGTATCTGGAAGACCTGCGCAACGCCGCCACAGCCCAAACGATTATCGAGAAATCCATCAAGTCCGCCAAGGTAAGGGAAGCAGCCCGCAAAGCCCGGGATGTGGCCCGGACCAAGAGCGAGCTGGAGGCAGCCCCGCTGGTGGGCAAGCTCTCCAGTTGCACCGGCCGCAACGCCAGGGAAAACGAGCTGTTCATCGTGGAAGGCGACAGCGCCGGCGGCAGCGCCAAACAGGGGCGTGACCGCCGCTTCCAGGCCATTCTGCCCCTGCGGGGCAAACCTTTAAATGTAGAAAAAAAACGCATCGATCAGGTACTGTCGAACCTGGAGTTCCGCTCCATCATCACCGCCCTGGGCACAGGCATTGACCAGGATTTTGACCTGTCGCTGCTCAAGTACGACAAGGTCATTATCCTCTCCGACGCCGATCAGGACGGCGCGCATATCCGGGCTATTCTGCTCACATTCTTTTTCCGCTATATGCGGGAGCTGGTGGCCGGCGGCCATGTTTACATCGGTATGCCTCCTCTGTACCTTCTCAAAACCGCCGGCAAGGAAACCTATGCATACAACAACCGGGAACTGCAGAAGATCCTTCCCAAGGGAAAGAACTACACCCTTCAGCGCTACAAAGGCCTGGGCGAGATGAATCCGGAGCAGCTGTGGCAGACCACCATGGATCCGGCAAACCGGAAGCTGATGCAGGTAACCATTGAGGACGGCGCCGAGGCTGACCGCCTGATCACCATCCTCATGGGGGATAAAGTGGATCCCCGCCGGGAATATATCATCAGCCACGCCGACTTCAACAAGGCGGACTTGTTTGAAGAGATGCAGGCTTGAGGAACAGATAGATGGCTAAGAGCGGTAAAAAAAACATTATTGAACGCCTGGACGAGATCATCCAGACCCCCCTTGAGGAGGTCATGGAAAAGAGCATGATGCCCTATGCAGAGCACGTTATCCTGGAGCGCGCACTGCCACGGGTGGAGGATGGTCTCAAGCCCGTCCAGCGGCGCATTCTTTTTTCCATGCATGAGCTGGGATTAACCCCTGACAAACCCCATCGCAAGTGCGCCCGCATCGTGGGAGATTGCCTTGGCAAATACCACCCCCACGGAGAGAGCTCCGTTTATGACGCCCTGGTGCGCATGGCCCAGTCCTTTTCAATGCGGGGCATGCTGGTGGACGGACACGGCAACTTTGGCTCCATTGACGGTGACACCGCGGCCGCCATGCGCTACACCGAGGCCCGCATGGCGCCCCTTGCCATGGAAATGCTGCGGGACATCCAAAAAGAAACCGTCCACTTTCACCTGAACTTTGATGACACCATGAAAGAGCCTGACCTTTTGCCCGCGCGCTTCCCCAATATGCTGGTAAACGGCGCAACCGGAATCGCTGTAGGCCTTGCCACCAACATCCCGCCCCACAACCTCCGGGAAGTGGTGTTGGCCACTATCCGGCTGATGGACAAGCCCGAAACAGGCCTTGATGAGCTGATGGAAATAATCCCCGCGCCGGACTTCCCCACCGGCGGCGTTCTGCTTGACACGCCGGAGATCAGGGAGGCTTTCCTCACCGGCCGCGGGAAAATCCAGCTGCGCGCCCGGGTCCATATTGAACAGGGCAAGGCGGGGAGGCATTTGCTCTGCATCACCGAGGTGCCTTACCAAGTGAATAAAGCGCAGCTGCTGGAGCGGATTCTGGCGCTATCTGAGGCCAGAAAAGCAGCCCTTGGCTGCATTTACGACATCCGGGACGAATCAGACCGCAGCGGCATGCGGGCGGTGGTGGAGATAAAGAAAGACGCTGATCCGGAGGCTGTTTTGGCTTACCTGTTCCGCTACAGCGACCTGCAGGTCACAGTGGGCGTGAACATGGTGGCCATCGCCGGGGGCAAGCCTGTGCAGCTGGGCCTGATCCAGGCCCTGGAATACTACATCGCCCATCAGCGGGATGTGGTGACCCGCCGCAGCCAGTATGAGCTTGACCAGGCGGAACACAGGGCGCACATCCTTGAGGGGCTAATTGTCGCCGTTGATAACCTGGACGAGGTCATCAGGCTCATCCGCCAGTCACAAAGCGTCAAACAGGCCAAGGAAGGGCTGATGGAACGCTTTAGTCTTAGCGATATTCAGTCCCAGGCTATCCTGGACCTGCGCCTGCAGCGGCTGACCGGCCTTGAAATCCTCACCTTGCGAAAGGAATATGAGGCGGTTGAGAAACTGATGAAAAGGCTGCGGGCTATCCTGGGCAGTGAGCGTTTGCTCCTGAAACTCATTAAAGAAGAACTCCAGGAAATCGCCGACAAATACGGTGACGAGCGGCGCACCATGATCCTGAAAGTGGATGACGAGGCTGAGGATGCGTCACTGCCGCTTGATATCCCGGTGCCGGAAGAGACTGTGGTCATCCTCACCCGGGGCGGGCAGCTGCGCAGGCTGTCGCCCAGGATGTATGAGAAGCTGGAGCTGCCGGAAACAAGCGCGGACATGCCCCGGTACGTATTTCAGACAATGACGGACCATACCCTGCTCTTATTTACACAGCTGGGCAACTGCTACCAGCTGCCCGTCAGCCAGCTGGAGGAGCAGTCCAGGCCCAGGGAACGGGGTACCCTTTTGGCCGGGGTGCTCAATGGCCTTGAAGAGGGCGAAGAATGCGTGTCGCTAATCGATGTGGGCGGGAACACGCCGCAGGATACCCCTGATCTGTTTTTCTTCACCAAGCTGGGAATGGCCAAACGCTCCCTGGCGGAGGATTATCAGGTGCGCCGGGGCAAGTTTGCCGCCATCAAGCTGGGCAAAGGCGATACTTTGGCCGAGGTCTGCCAGCCTCTCCCCCAGGATGACCTATTCTGCCTGACGCGCCAGGGGATGCTCATCCGCTTTGCCCAGGAGGATGTTCCGGTGATGGGCAGGGTGACAGGTGGCGTACGGGGCATTAAACTGAATCCAAAGGATTATCTTTTTTGGGCTGGGGGCATTGGAGATGACGGTGACCTGATTTTGGCCAGTGAGCGCGGGTTTATGAAGCGGGTCCCGGGCAGCATGGTAGACAGCCAGAAGCGGGCGGGCAAGGGCGTGCACAGCTTCTATTTCTACAAAAACGGCAGCAACGGCACTTACGTGGCGGCGGCAGCCTTTATTCGGGTACCCCGCAGTTTTACAGTGGAAACCACCCAAGGGCAACTGGTGCCTGTCAACAGCGAGGAAGTTGTGCGCCAGACCCTGACAGAGCGCGGAAAACCCTACATTATGGCTGTCATGGACGATGTGGTGAGTGACATCATCCTGTGAGCGCGTTTCCTTGACACCCCCTTTAGCTGCAAGTAGAATGATTTGACCAACGACAACAGGAAAGGCGTGGTAATGACCGGCATCAGGGTATTGACGAATCACAGGCGTACGCTCTTGCTGCTGGCAATCCTGACAGCGCTGGTGTTTGCATTGTCTTCCATACCCCTGGCGCCCATGTACTTTGTTTTCTTTGGCCTTATCCTCTTTCCCTTGGCCGGCATGGGGTTGGCCGCTGTGGGCGGGTGGCTGGCCATACTTTTTGGCGGTGCGGTTGTTGCCTGGGGCGCCACAAGGCTGTTTGGCATACCTGGGCTGATGGTGCTGGCATATATGCTGCCAGCTGCAATAGCGCTCCTGATCAGCATTGAAATGAGGCTTCCATACCTAAAAGCCGGGCTTGCGGTGCTGGCTTCCTATGTGCTGGGTGTGCTGGCGCTCTACTTTTTTATCCAGCGGGCTGCCGGCGGCAACGCCTTCCCCTACGCCGCCCAGGAAGCTATCCTGGCCCTGGAACATCTGCCCCAGCGGGATATTTTCCTGTATAACCTGTGGAAAGGCGGCTTAATTTCCCACGGCCAGCCCAGCGGCACCCAGGTGTTTATCGAAAACGGCAACGGCTGGACCTTCACTCCCCAGGTATTGGAGGAATTTTACAAACAGCTGGCGTACCGGATTGAAACCCTGCTTCAGTCGCTGTTCCACGGGATGCTGACCAGCCTGGGGATCTATATCGCGGCTATCGGCAGCTACGCGGCGCTTCGTCTGGGAAAGACCGCGCAGCCAGACAGCTGCCCGGATCTGGGCATGCCCAACTTTGAAAACTGGCACATCCCCAGGCCTATCGGCATGAAGCTCTGGGTACTGGCGGCCGGCTATCTGTTGATGGTGCTGGGAACCTCGGTGGTAATTCAGCTGGCGGGCTCCCTGATGTTCAATGTTTTCTTCGCCATATACACCGTCCAGGGCCTGGCGGTCATTGATCACCGTTTGAGCCACACCCGCCTTAACCGATGGCTAAGGCGCGCGCTGCTGATTGTTTTGTTTATTATCCTGCAGCCCTTGCTGGTGATCATCGGCATACTGGATCAGGCGAGGGATTCCCGGGGGCTGCGCAGGGACAGCCAAAAAATCGAAAAGTTTTAAGGGAGGTTTCAGCCGTGAAAGTGATTTTGCTTCAGGACATTCCAGGCACCGGCAAGAAGGGTGAGATTGTCAACGTATCCGATGGCTATGCCCGCAACTATCTGTTCCCACGCAAGTGGGCCACCCAGGCGACCGCAGGCGCTGTGAAAGAAGTCGAGCGCCGCAACGAGAAGGAACGCGCTGAGGAGTTGGCCCGTGTTCAGGAAGCTGAAGAACTCGCGCGAGAGATTGATGGAAAAACCATCGAAATCAAAGCCAAGAACGGCGAGAAAGGCCGGCTGTACGGCAGCGTCACCGCCCAGGAAGTGGCTGACGCCCTGAACGCGCAGCACAAGGTGGCGGTGGACAAGCGCAAGATTGACCTGGCGGAGCCTATCCGCAACCTGGGCAAGGTCCAGGCAATCGTCTCGCTGTATACAGGCGTAAAAGCCACCATAACCATCAGCGTTCTCCCGCTGGAATAATGAGCACCGGACAGGCAAGGGCTGTTTCGGTCCTGGGAGAAGACCAGTTGCGCATTCCACCCCAGAGTCTGGAGGCAGAGCAATCCGTATTGGGCGCAGCGCTTCAGGATGTGGCATCGCTTACATTGGTGATGGAAGCGCTGTCGGCGGATGATTTCTATTATCCGCAGCACGCGCTGCTCTTTCGTGCCATGCAGGCGCTCTTTGGCCAGGCCCGGGCCGTGGACCTGGTCACAATGGACGCCGAACTTAAGCGCAGCGGTTCCCTGGCTGGCATTGGGGGCACGGAATACCTGATTGAGCTCATCCGCGCTGTGCCTACCACCGCCCATCTGAAACACTACCTGGATATCGTGCTGGAAAAATCGACACTCAGGAAGCTGATCACCGCCGCCACTGATATTACCCAGGTCTGTTTTGAGGAGAAACTTACGCTGGAGGAGACGCTGCTCTTTGCCGAAAAAGAAATTTTTGACATCGTCATGAAGCGCACCGGCTCCCAGCAGTTGACCCCCATCAGGGAGGTAATCAAGGTCACACTGGCGCAAATTGAAGAGCTGGTGCGCAACAAGGGCAAGATTGCAGGCGTCCCCACGGGCTTTGCCCTGCTGGACCGGCTGCTGACCGGCTTGCACGCGGGCGAACTGGTACTGGTGGGTGCCCGGCCCAGCATGGGCAAGACCAGCTTCGCCATGAATATTGCCTCCTACGCCGCCCACCACGGCAAGTCTGTGGCCGTATTCAGCCTGGAGATGCCCAAAGAGCAGCTTGCCATGCGTATGCTCTGCGGTGACGCCCGGGTGAACATGCAGCGCATTCGCTCAGGCGCCCTCACTGACAAGGACTGGGAACGCCTGGCCGCGGCCCTGTCTCCCCTGTCTGAAACCAAGATGTATCTGGATGACAGCGCCTCCCTCACGCCTGCGCAGTTGCGCAGCCGTTGCCGCCGCCTGATGATGGAGCGCGGGCTTGACCTGATCGTGCTGGACTATATGCAGCTGATGACGGCTGATGGCCGGGTGGAGAACCGGCAGCTTGAAGTGAGCGAGATATCCCGTAAGCTCAAGGGTATAGCACTGGAGCTTAAGGTGCCGCTGTTGGCCTGCGCCCAGCTTTCCCGCGCCAATGTGAAGAGGACCGGCAGCCTAAGGCCGGTGCTCAGCGACTTGCGGGATTCCGGCTCCATCGAGCAGGATGCGGACGTGGTCATGTTCCTTCACCGCCCCTATTACTACAACAAGGAAGAGGAAGTAGACCCCAGCGAGGCGGAAGTCATTGTGGCCAAACAGCGAAACGGCCCGCTTGACACAATCCGCCTCAACTGGAACGAGGATTTCACCCTCTTTGAAAACCGTTACGACCAACCGTCAGGAGATCGAGAATGAACCAAACCGCTGTAAACCTGTTTGCCAAAGATGACCGTTTTGAGGGATACCTGCTTGTCAGAAGCGCTGAGAAGCGTTTGAATAAAAATAACGAGCCTTATCTTGATATTACGCTGGCTGACAATACGGGCGACATCAACGCCAAAGTATGGAATTGCGATAACGAGCCGCCCGCCTCCGGCACTGTGCTGAAGGTTCGGGGGTCGGTAACGGAGTATAATAAACGACTGCAGTTCAAGATTGATCGTTTTCGCGTGGCCGGAGCGCATGATGAGGTGGACCTCTCCGCCCTGGTGGCTGCCGCGCCGCGCCCGTCGGACGAGATGTTTGAGGAAATCATGGCCGTTATTGAGGGAATGGAGAATCCGGTTGTCAAGGCCATCACCGAGGAAATGGTGCGACGCGCGGGAGATAAACTCCACTATTATCCGGCTGCCCAGAGTATGCACCATGCCGAGCGCAGTGGCCTGCTCCATCACCTGACGGACATGATCAGAGTGGCCCAGGCCATTTTGCCCTGCTATCCTTTTCTGGACGGTGATTTGCTTTTGGCTGGCATCATCCTCCATGACCTGGGCAAACTGACCGAGATGCTGTCAGACAGCCTGGGCAACGTCAGTGAGTATTCCAAGGAAGGGCTGCTGTTGGGGCATCTGGTGACGGGTGTGGCTGAAGTGCGGGACGTGGCCAAGGCCCTGGGCTACCCGCCGGACGAGGAATACGCCCTGCTGCTGGAGCACATGATCATCAGCCATCATGGAGTTCCTGAATATGGCAGCCCCCGCAAGCCTCAGTTCCCCGAAGCAGAAGTCTTAAGCCAGCTGGACGACCTGGACGCCAAGCTCAACGAAATGCAGGCGGCGCTTAAACGCACCCGCCCGGGTGAGTTCAGCGACCGTGTGTTCGCCCTGGACCGGCGGGTTTACCACCCGCGTTATTTGAGTGAGGAGAACGCGTTTTCAGATTTTGGCGCGCTGAACCCATCTCTCGATGAAGGAGGGGACGGCTTTGACACCGACAGCGCTTATCAGGGCCTTCTGTAACACATTGGCCCGGCAGACTTATGCCGCTTGACGAAGGCTTTTATAATTGTTACAATATTCTTAAGCAGGTGCAATGATACCAACGGACGGAGGATATGTCACATGAATAAACGGTTGTTGGCCATCGTCATCATCCTGGCGGCGCTGGCGCTGACCGCCTGCCAACCCGCGGGCGAGACACCGGTTGTGGATACCGCCATACCAACTCCTACGGCAGCCGCGCAGCCCAATCCTATGGATGTGCCCACCGATCCCCCCGTGATTGAGGGCCTGCCGGAAGGCTATGACCCTGCCAGCGAGGAGGACGCGGGGCTGATCACAGCGGAAACCCAGGTTGATGAACTGGGAATTCCGCTCTATGCCGGCGCCACGCCCATACCCCTTGACCCCATTGATATGCCCACTCCCACCCCGCGCCAGGCGCTCACCTTTACTTATTCGCCCTATACCGCCGTTAACCTGGGCCTCACCTTTGAGAGCGTCGCGGGATACACCGTTGATGACAGCCAGCCTGACACCTATATTTTGTCTGAGCCTCCCGAGCAGATGAAGGACAATGTTTCTGTTCAGATTGTGCTTCAGATCTCCACCGTCACGGCCAATTACGCTTTGAATAACCTCTCCCAGGACGCCCGTACTTTTACCACCGACCTGGGCCAGATCAACTACAAGGAGTGGCGGCTATACGACACTGCTGAGCGCACCCTCATGGGCCAGCGCGGCTACTATGTCAACTACCGCGGTGTGATGCATGATGACACCGTGGTACGCGGGCGCGTACACATGGCGCTGTTGCCCAACAACCGGGTGCTGATGCTGCATTTTGTCTGCCCCGCCAACTTCAACTCCGATTATACCGGTGTCTATTCCCACATCAGGGATACCATCAAAGCAATTTAGTTCCGATGTATGGAAAACCGGAGCCGGCAGGGAACCCCCCGCCGGCTCCGGTTTTTGCCAGCTTATTCAGGCTGGATGTAGTCGTCTGCCAATTGATCATTGGCAAGGAACGTGGTCTGTTCATCCCCCATGGGAATCGCCGGCAGTTCCTTCAGATCCCTTAGCCCAAAGTGGGAGAGGAACTGCTCCGTGGTGCCATAGAGGATGGGCCTGCCGAGGGTATCCTTTCGCCCTACTTCCCGCGCCATGCGCTTGCTTACCAGGGACTGGATGGCATAGTCGCTCCCCACGCCGCGGATGGCTTCAATTTCCATGCGGGTCACTGGCTGTTTGTAGGCGATGATGGACAGCGTCTCAAGAGCGGATTGGCTTAATGACCTTCGCTGGATGGGCTGCAGCACCCGCTCAATATAGGGCGCGAAATCCGCCTTGGTGGCCAGCTGTGCTTTGCCTCCAAAACGCCTGATGGACAGGCCCATTCCGGCCTCCTGGTATCGGCCTTCAAGGCTATCCAGCGCCTTTTCAACAGCGCCCTCAGGCAGCTCCAATGCCATAGCGATATCATCCGGGTTGACCGCCTCCCCGGACACAAAAAGAATGGCCTCGATAATCCCTGCCAACATTCCGTCATTCATCATCGTTTTCTTTCCTGCGGCCCACATACAGGGTGATGTCTTCATAGTTGCTGTCCTGTTTAGCCCAGGCCTTTCCCTGTTTCATCAATTCAAGCATCGCCAGAAACACAGTGACCACCTCGTCCCGGGAGGCGCGGGGGCTTAGGAGGCCTGAGAACTTCAGCGGCGTTTTTCGGGGATATTTGAGAATCATCGCCATGCACGCCGATACAGAAAACCGCTCTGCCTCGATGTGGCCGCCAGGCTCCTCATCCAGCGCTTCTTCCCGGACACGCCGGCTGACATTGATAAAAGCCCGGACCAGGCCTTCCAGCGTCAGCCCCGAAATTTCAAACTCCGGCTGGGGCAGGGGAAACTCATCGGGCAGTTTAAAGAAGGATTTGCCCGCCTCTTCTTCAAAGGCCTGCATCTCAAGGGAAATCTGTTTGAACCGGGCGTACTCCTCCAGCTGCTGGATGAGCTGCGCTTCAGGCGTATCCTCATCCTCCAGGAAATCCGGCACTACAGGCAGCATGGAGCGGCTCTTGATTTCAAGCAGGGTGGCCGCCATGGTCACAAAACTGCTGGCCTCGTCCATGTCCATCTCCCCCGACTCCCGTACGATGCGGATATACTGTTCGGTAACTTCGGACACGAAAATATCCTGGATATCAATCTTGGCCCGGCCCACCAGATGCAAAAGCAGATCAAGGGGACCCTTAAACTGGCTCAGATGGATATGGACGGTACTCATATCAACACTACAGGGGGAATATAGCCAGGAACAGCGGAAAAATGAATCCCTGCACGGCGTAAATGGCTTGCGTTATCCAGTTGCCGATGAAATTGGTGGTAAGAAGCAGGATGATCAGCGCCAGCTGGGCAATGCGGAACGCCTTTCCTGCGATGTTTAGCTTTCCCTTGAAGATGATGTCATTCACTACATGGAATCCATCAAGCGGCGGAATGGGCAAAAGGTTAAACAAACCCATGCCCAGATTGATCATCGCCAACTGAAACAGGAAACGCTGGACATGTAAAAGCGCCGGCGACTTGATCATGGGGCTTAGTGCTTCCGCAAACTCGGGATATAATTGCATAATAAAACCTTTTTCCTGAAAGCTCAGGAAAAAGGAGGGTCCAAAAAAGCTGAGCGCTTCAGAATGATAGAGAAACCTGCCCACGAGCACCGCCAGAAGCGTCCCCAACAAAAACAGCGCGAAGTTTGTTGCCACACCCGCCAGGGATACCAGCAGATCATTCCAGCGGCGGTTGCGGAAGCGGTTGGGGTTGACCGGCACGGGCTTAGCCCATCCCACACCAAGAAGGAAAAGGCTGATAGTGCCAAGCAGATCAAGGTGGCGCAAGGGGTTGAGCGACAACCGCCCCATATCCCGGGCGGTGGTATCCCCGCTCTTAAGCGCCGCGAAACCGTGGGCCAACTCGTGCATCGTGATGGCAAGCAGCACGGCAGGCGCCCGGTAGAGCATGAACTGCAGGAAGCCCCATGGGTCCGATTGCAGCCAGTCGAGCAATTCAGCTGTCCCCTTCCTGAATGCCTTCTTTAATCTTGTTTACTTCAGCCTCAGCCATCTCCCGGGTCACATAATTAAGCGGGGAAAAACGGCCTTCCAGCGCCTCCTCCAGCTTCCCAAGCGCCTCCGCATTCTTCCCTTCCGCCAGATCATAACGGGAGAGGAAATAGAGGGTGTCAATCTGGCTGGGTTTAATTTGGTGGGCCTTTTCAAAATAAGGCCGGGCCTTTTCCTTGTCTTTTAGCAGCCGGTAATGGGTCTGGCCCAGGTTGTCCAGGATTACCGGGTCCTCATCATCGTATTCCAGGGCTTCCAGGTTGTAGGAGAGGGCCTTTTCGCCATCCCCCTGCTCAATATAAAGGAAGCCCAGGGACTGGTAGGTGAGACCGCAGGGAGAATCCCGGTGGGAAGCCTCCAGCAGGCGCACGCCCTTGTCCAGATCCCCGGTTTTCCAGCTGGCAACAGCGTAATTCATAAAGAGCTGCTGCTTGCGCTCAGTGCTCAGGTCAGGCGCTTTTTGCGCCTTCACCATGATTTCCTTTACTTTCTCAAACGCACCTTCCTCACCTGAACGCAAAAGGAGCACCGCGTAGGGCAGCATGTAGCTGGCTGACACTTCGCCCTCCCTATAAAGCTGCTCATAGATGGTCCGCGCTTCCCGGGCCTGACCCCGCTGATGTTTCAGCAGCGCCTGACGTATTTTCAGTTTGCTCATGAGTCCCATGTCTGTGATTATCAACCTTTCTTTTTAGCCGCAGATAACGGTGTTCCAAAGCCGCGTATTCGGCTGCTGCCCGAGAAGACAGCTGGCGGCATTCTGCACAATATAGCATGCCCCGCTTGACAATGGCAAGCGCGCGGGCCGGATCATAAAGCCTGTGCTCATAGATTTTGGCCAGCGCCGTGCACACATGAAAGCTCACCGCGTTTTCTCCCAGTACTGCCTCATAGGTGTCAGCAGCTTCCAGATTATTTTGGTGCCTCTTATACATGTCTGCCAGGCGTACTCCCGCCATCGCCCTGATGTCACGATCGGTGCAGGCCTTAAAGCAGGCTGCGGCCTTTTCCACCTGCCCATGCTGTTCATAAACTTTTCCGATGCTGAAGATGTCCTGGTGGTGCACGGCGTCCAGGGGGTTCTCATGCAGGTGTCCCATCAGAAGAAGCAGCCTGGCAAGGGATAGGATGTCCAGATGGTTGTGGCGGAGCACATCATCCATCAAGCTCTCGTCCCGGCTTTTCAGGTAATTAAAATAACGCGGCGGGATGTCAGCCCCTGGCAGATCACCCTCCCGGGGCATGCCAAAAATCCGTTCTTCCAGGCTGCTGAGGGAACATTGCCTGATACGCAGCTTAAACACGCGCCTGGCGGCATGGATGAGGTCAAGGTGCAAAGGATTATGAAAGCTGTCCTGAAGGCGGTTGACGGTAGCCCGGCTCTCAAGCAGAGGCATGTCAAAGCTGGCGCCGTTGAAAGTGACAAGGCATCCGGCTTCCACAAACCGCGCGAAGGCGCGCCTGAGCATCTCCGGTTCCTGGTGGTAGTCCCGCATGAGGTACTGCCGGACGTGAAAGGTATTACTCTCATACCACCCTGCCCCAATCAAAAAAGCGACGGTTCCGGCGCCGCCCCTTAAGCCCGTGGTTTCCGTGTCAATAAAGAGAAAATCCTTCAGCGCGATATCCCGCCCAGCGTCAAGACCCAGATATGCCAGGGTCTGGGCTTTTAGGGTCTCACGATTGGCAGGCAGTTCCGTTAGGGTATCCCTGATGAGCAGGCCCCGCCCGGCCGGGGCCGGCTTCTCCTGAGGGCGGATGGGCTGAGCCGCGCGCAGCCTGTCGAGCATGGACGCCATCAACCGCCCTCCGCCTGCTGGAACAGCCTGGTTTCCTCATCCTCATCCACCCGTGGCGCTGAGGTTGGCCTGGGTGTGGGATAAGCGTACCACACCGCTTCATCATAGCTGGTGTCTTTCGGCAGGAAAGGGCCTGAAGCGGTACGCATGGCGGCCTCCTCCCCCAGGGTGTCCGCCTGGCGAAGGGCGCTTAGCGCTGTTGGCGTTTGTCCCGATATCATCTGCCCAATCAACCCTTCCAGGAGGAAGTGATTTCCCCTGTTCAGCACATACTCCGGCAAATACCGCGCCTGTGCCAGATAGGTCTCCAATGGAATATTCAACCGGTAAAGCGCAGTCGCGTGGGCCACGCCCACATAGCGTATATGCCAAGGCTCATAACTAATCCCGGTGATTGCCCGCCATTCCTGCTGGTAACGGACAATAAAGCCGAAGCGGTGGGCATTTTCAGAAACCCACAGGCCTTCGGGGGTGTCACCAAAATTGGCGTTGAGGTTTGTCTGCGTAGGCGTCTGTACGTCCATAGCCAGCCCCAGCTGATGCTCACTTGTCCCGGGCAGGGCGACGCGGCGCAGTGCTTTTTCCCTGCTCCCCACCTCTTCCACTTTAGAGTTGAATAAAATCTGCTGGACGCCATAGGAGCGGTAGCCCGAAGTGGCATACAGCGTGTAGCCCTTTTCATAAAGCGCCGCCTCAAACATCTCTTCAAGCGCTCCGGCGGCCTCTCCGCACATCAGGATGTTGTTCTCAAGGCTCTTTTTACGGGTCTGTACATCCGGCTTCACCAGATCCTCCGGCACATAAGTTCCGCTGATGCGGTTCTGCGCGTTCACCAAAATAAGCGTACCCCCAAGCTCCATCAGCGCCGGCATCGGCGCCTCTGGGGCGGGCGTACTCTCAGGCTCCGCTCCCCCTTTGGGCAGGATCAGCGCAAACAGAACCAGCAACGCAATCAGCTTTTTCATCAGAATTCCTCAAGGTTTATAGAAGATGGACACCTCGCTGTCGCCCGCGTCGTCTGATTCCGCCAACTCCTTTGGCGGCGGCAGGGCGTTGAGCCGCGCGCAGAGCGCCAAAAAATCCCCACCGTTGGATTCATAGTCCAGGATGGCCTGCTTGACTTCCTGGTCGAACTCCTCCAGCGACAGGCGCTCCTCCATGATGTATTGGGCCACTTCCAGCCCCACATAACGTAGGTGCCAGGGTTCATAGATGATGCCGGTGATGTCCTGCTTTTCCGGCAGGTAGCGAATGATAAAACCAAATTCCGCGCAGTGCGCCTCCATCCACCGGGCCTCAGGCGTGTCACCGAATTCAGGCCGCATGCCATCCTGATTGGCCCATTCAAGATTCAACACATCAATGCCAAGGCCCGTCTGATGGTCAGAAGAGCCGGGGAGAGCGACCACACCGTCATCCCGGCCATTTTTCTCCAAGCGGTTGTAATACATGGTCTCCTGGGTACCGAAGCTCCGATAGGAGCTTTTAATATACAAAAGATGGCCAGCCTCCTCCGCTGCCGCGAACAGCTCTCTAAGCGCCATCGCTGCTTCTTTTCGCAGCGTGTGGGGGCCGCTGACACTGCGCAGGCCGCTTAAGGACACCAAATTATTGGGCTCAAAGCTGCCATCCAGAAGGGACTGGCGACTGACCAATGTCAGGTTGCCGTTCCTGTTCTCAAGCAGGTTGGCGGGGAGGGGATGGGTCCATTGAGGTTCCTCTCCAAACGCCAAAAAAGGCACCGCCAGGGTCAGGAAAATCAATAACAGCCTTTTTATCATCCGCCAAATCCTTCCGTGAAGTACGCGCCAAAGGAGGCCTGGGAGAGTTGGTAGATATACATTTCAAGCGGCATATCGAGCCTTTTCAGCTCAGCCGCGTGCGGCACGCCGACAAAACGCAGATGCCAGGGCTCCTCCGCGATGCCGGTGACTTCCGTCCATTCCGCCCTATACCGCACAATAAAGCCAAAGCAGTGCGCGTTTTCGCTCACCCACTGGCCTTCCCTGGATCGCCCAAAACTGTAGTTAAGCTGAGTGCTGGACGCCCTTCCCAAATCTACCGCCAAACCCAGCTGGTGCTCGCTGCTGCCGGGAAGTGCCACCAAAAGGCCCGCTTTCTCGGCGCTGCCGGTGTTTGATACCTTCCTGCGGTAAATGGCGTTTTGGCTGGCGTAACTCCGATAGCCGGACACCGCTACCAGGGAGTGCCCCGCTTCTTTGGCCGCAGCGAAGAGTTCTTCCAGGGCTTTCGCCGCCTCCCGCCTTAGGGTGACGTTTGAGCCCTGGGTACGGACTTCCGGCTTTACCAAGTCCGGCGGCACATAGTCCTTTGCCAACTGAAAGGTCCGGTTCACCAGGTATAGGTTACCGCCCAGGGAAGTCTGGTCCACACAGGCGATAATCCCTCCCTGGGCGATGGCAAAGACCGCCGCGAACAAGGACAGGAGCCTAACGATCATCGGCCTTCTCCGGCGTGAAAAGGCCCGGATACTGGGCGCTGAGTTTCATCATGGCCACAGGTTTTAGCCGCACCACAACACTTGTGCCGGTGTCCTTGTGCTCCTCATTCAGGATTCTGCCCTGCTTGCGCAGCTCATTAAGCGCGTCATATCGGGAAAACGGCACAAACACCCTGTACTCCCGCTCATTGTCCCTAAGGATCCGGGCAACAGCGTAAAGCAGTTGCTCAATTCCCTCACCGGTGTGGGCGGACACCATCAGGGCGCCTGGTATGCCGATGTCGCTGTCCCCAACGGCTATGTCAGCCTTGTTTATGACCTCAATCCGCGGTTGGTTTGTGGCGCACAGATCGTGAAGCACGCTTTCCACCACCTGGCGATGCTCCCTGGCCTTGGGATTGGCGGCGTCAGACACAATGACCAGCACATCCGCCAACGCAGCCTCTTCTAGCGTGGACTTGAATGCCTCTACCAGGTCCGTAGGCAGTTTGCTGATAAAGCCCACCGAGTCCACCAGAAGGAAGCTGTCGCCATCCGGCAATTCAACCTTGCGCGATATCGCGTCCAGGGTAGCAAACAGCTGATTTTCCACATTGACCTGAGCGCCGGAGAGGCGGTTTAAGAGGCTTGACTTACCGGTGTTGGTGTAACCTACCAGGGCAACCACCGGAATATCGCTCTGCTGGCGGTTTTTGCGGCGCACGGCGCGCTGCCGCTCCAGCTCTTCCAGCTCCTGGCTTAAGATTTTAATCCGCCGCCTGATATAGCGCCGGTCCATCTCCAATTTGCTTTCGCCCGGTCCCCTGGTGCCAATGCCGCCCGCCAGGCGGGAGAGGGCGGAGCGCATGCCGATCAGGTGGCTGGAGCGGTATTTCAGCTGCGCCAGGCTCACCTGGAGTTTTCCCTCACTGGTGGTGGCGCGCTGGGCGAAGATATCTAGTATCAGCATCGTGCGGTCAATGACCCGGATTCCCGTCAGCTCCTCCAGGTGCGCCAGCTGGACACTGGTCAGCTCATCATCCGCAATCACCAGGTCTGCTTCCAGAGCTTGCACATCCAGCGCCACTTCCAGCGCTTTGCCGGAACCGATGTAGGATCTGGGGTCCATGCCGGACTTGGCCTGCAGCGCGCGCCCCACAACCTGGGCTCCGGCACTGTCCGCCAGGGAGGCCAGCTCGTCAAGAGAAGACTGGGAGTCAATGCCAATGAGATAGGCGCGTTCTATGTCGGTCTGTGTCAATTGCTCCGGGGATGGCGCCTGGTCGTTTAGATTGATGGCCTCCATCCATTTGGGGTGGCTGAGTGCCCGGGCGCCGGTCACCATCACAGGGCCAGGTATAAAACCCGTTTCGTCAGGTATAAGGTAGCAAACACTGGCTCCGGCTACGCTGCCGTCCTCACTTGCCCCCAGCGCGCAGATTGCGTCAAGCCTCAGGCTCTTAAGCGCTGAAATGTCCACATCCGACAAGTGGCTTTGCCCATCCGGGTGGGTGTGGATGCAGCGCACGCGGCCGAGGCGGTTCTCATTGCGGCGCTGGGACAAGTCCATTAGAGGCACATTGTCCCGGTGCCCCACTGCGATGTCCAGCACCTCGCCGCTGCGGGAAAGGTATAAGGAGATCTCCCGCCGGATTTGTGCCGAGAACCGGCAAAGCGCCTGTGCCAGTTCAAAAGGGAGGAATTCATCCGAGCCCACGGGGAAATCAAACAGCAGAGCCAGCTCCTTTTGGACGCTGTCCTTGATTCCCGTCAGGTTTCCGCGCAGTTCAGGCATATTCCTCCTTAGGGTCTTCAGGCTTGGTTTTTTCGGTAGTCCTCAATCGCGGCATGGATGGCTTCCTCGGCCAGCACCGAACAGTGCACCTTTTGGGGTGGCAGGCCGTCAAGGGCCTCCATCACCGCTATGTTGCTGACCTTCAGCGCCTCTTCCAGCGACTTGCCCTTGACCATCTCCGTTGCCATGGAGCTGGTGGCGATAGCCGCGCCGCAGCCAAAGGTCTTAAAGCTCACATCCTGAATGATGCCGTTTTCTACCTTAAGGTAGACTTTCATGATATCTCCGCAGGTGGCATTGCCCACAGTGCCGATGCCGTTGGCATCTTTAAGCTCTCCCACGTTGCGGGGATTGCTGAAGTGATCCATCACTTTCTCGCTGTACATATTCGCTCCTCAGCTTGCCAGCGGGGACATGGCCCGCAGCTTGTCAACAATGCCGGGCAAGAGCGCCAGCACTGTGTTAATTTCGTCTTCGGTGGTCGCTTCAGACAGGGTGAAGCGCAGGCTGCTGTGGGCATCCTCCGCGTCCAGGCCTATGCTCAAAAGCACATGGGAGGGTTCCAGGGAGCCCGATGCGCAGGCGGATCCGGAAGAGGCCGCGATACCGTTCAAGTCAAGGTGCAACAGCAGCGCCTCCCCCTCGATATACCTGAAAGATAGGTTGGCGTTGTTGGGAAGCCGGCTGCCCCGGTCTCCGTTCAACCGGACATGGGAAATGGTACTTAGAATGCCGTCTATCAGGCGGTTGCGCAGCCTGGTGATCTTCTCGGCGTTTTCTTCAATGAACATCCCCGCGTTCTGGGCTGCCTGGCCCAGCCCTACAATGCCCGCCACGTTTTCGGTACCCGCGCGGCGATTGCGCTCCTGAGCGCCTCCGTGCAGCAGCGGCATCATCCTGGTGCCCGAACGGACATACAGGACACCCATGCCCTTGGGACCATGGAATTTGTGCCCCGAGAGGGATAAAAGGTCAGCCTGCCAGGCATTGACGTCAATCCTGATTGCCCCCGCAGCCTGCACCGCGTCGGTATGAAACGGGATTTTATGGGCCCGCGCGAGTGCGCCAATAGCAGCCACCGGCTGCAAGGTGCCGATCTCATTGTTGGCAGCCATGATAGAGATGAGGATTGTGCGATTGGTAATTGCCTTCTCCACATCCTCAAGGCTCAAAATACCGTTGGCTCCTGCGGGCAGATAGGTCACTCCAAAGCCCTGGGTCTCAAGCCATTTGGCGGTTTCCAACACCGCCGGATGCTCAATCGCGCTGGTGATGATGTGATTGCCTTTGTTTCGGTTTGCATAGGCAACGCCTTTCAAAGCCCAGTTGTCGCTTTCCGTGCCGCCGCTTGTGAAATAAACCTCGTTTGGTTTGGCGCCAATAAACCCCGCCACTTGTTTGCGCGCCTCATCAATGGCACGCCTGGCATCCCGGCCGGTGTCATGGATGCTGGAGGCATTTCCGTAATGCCCCATAAGGAAGGGCATCATGGCCTTCAGCACTTCGGGGCTTAAGGGGGTTGTGGCGGCGTTGTCCAGATATATCCTGTTCAATGGGTCACCTTCTCCGCGTATGAAATAATGGAGGGGTTTGCCAGCATGTCTTTAAGGGTTACTGTGTTCATCACTTCTTCAATTCCCCGGGTCAGGTATTCCCAGGTGCCCTTGAGCGCGCAGACGCGGCTGTTTTCACAGGTGTCCGCGTCCAGCACACAGTGCGACAGGGTCAGGGGACCCTCCACGCTCTCGATGATCTGAGCCACGGTGATCTCCCCCGGATTTTTAGCCAGCAAATAGCCCCCCTTGTTGCCGCGGACTGAGACAATCAATCCGCTGCGCCTCAGGGCGCCCAAAAGCTGCTCCGTGTATTCCCTGGGCTGCCCCGCTTTGATAATCCGGCGAAGCGGCTGGGGACCCTTATTCTGATGCTGCGCCAGGTGCAGCATGGCATGCATTGCGTAATGGCTTTTGGCCGTTAGTTTCACTGTTCCTCCCAATCCCGACAAAATCACTCAGGATTGGCCAAAGTGTACACCCGTAATGCGCTTATGTCAATCATAATCAGTGGCGTCCGGAGTTGAATACGCTGCCAAACACATCCCTTGAAAGCCCGGTGAGATACTCAAGGAACGGCCCTTGCTTAGGATCTTGCGCCAGCGACTTAAGGCACCGGGTGGTTTCCTCAATGAGCCTGACATCCCCAACGCCAAATGCGTCCGGCAAGCCGTGGCCATGCTGAAGCGTCCCAAAGAATTGACCCGGCCCCCGCTGCTCCAGATCCTTCTGCGCGATGAAGAAGCCGTCATCACTCTGGGTCATCACCTGAAGCCGGTCATTGGGCTGTCCCAGCAGGAAACACCAACTTTCCTTATCCCCCCTGCCAACACGGCCGCGCAGCTGGTGCAGCTGGGCCAAGCCAAAGCGATCCGCGTCCTCAATGACCATGATCGTGGCGCCTGGGACATCCACCCCCACTTCTATCACTGAGGACGCCACCAGCATATCCAGCTCCCCCGCCGCGAAACGGCTGATGGCATGCGTCTTATCAGCGTTATCCTGCTGGCCATAGGCCATACCCAGCCGAAGGGCTTTCAGGGGGCCTTTTTTTAGGTACTGATATGTTTCCTTCACGCTTTTCGCGTTCAGTTCCTCATCCTCTTCCACCAGGGGGCAGACATAGAAGCACTGTTCTCCCCGTTTGGCTCCGGCCAGAATGTAGTCAAAAAGCTGGCTGCGCTTTCCCTCAGGAACAACGCGCGTCTTCACCGGCAGCCGCCCCGGCGGTTTTTCCTGAATGAGGGACACCTCAACATCGCCATACATGACCAGCGCCAACGACCGGGGAATGGGCGTAGCGGACAGCGCCAACATGTGGGCCTGCGCTTCGCCGCCCTTTTTCTCAGCCAGGGCCTGGCGCTGCCTGACGCCAAAACGGTGCTGTTCATCGGTGATGACAAGGCCCAGATTCTGATAGCTGACGGTGTCGCTTATTAAAGCCTGGGTGCCGATGATCAGCTGCCAGGAGCCATCGGCAATGTGGCCAAGCGCAGCCCGGCGCTCCCCCGTGCCTAAAGAGCCCGTCAGCAGGCCTGAGGTGATACCCAGGGGGGAGAGCAACTTGGCGGCGCTGGCCGCGTGCTGCTGGGCCAGGATTTCCGTAGGGGCCATCATGGCGCACTGGTAGCCCGAGCGCGCCGCCAGCCAGGCCGCGCCAAAGGCCACCGCGGTCTTTCCGCTGCCCACGTCCCCCTGAAGCAGCCTGCGCATGGCGTAGCCGCTGTTTAAGTCATCAAACACATCCTGGAGTGCCGTTCTTTGGCCATCCGTGGGCGAAAAGGGCAGCGCGGACCAATAACGGTTCAAGTCCCCCTCCTGGCCTTTTAGCGGTAATCCCGCCTGCCCCCTCTGCCCTACAGCCAAAAGTGCCGCCTGATAGAGCAACAAATTTTCAAAGGCCAGCCGGCGTTTGGCCTGATCCAAAAGCGTCTGGCTTTGTGGGAAATGCGCCTGTTCCCAGGCAAAGCGCTTTCCGCATAGCCCATAATTATCCCGAAACCATTGCGGCAGCGTTTCCGCGCATTCATCCGTCATGCTGTCCAATGCCTGGCGCGCCAGGGCAGAAAAGGTTTTACCCGGCAGCCCTGGCATGGCGCGGTAGATGGGCTCAATCCCCCGCCGCTGGATTTTCCGGGGGTTCACCATGTTGGCCATTCCCTGGTAAAATCCCACCTTGCCATATATAAGAAGTGAATCGCCCTTTTTGAACTGCGAGGACATCCAGGGCTGGTTAAACCAGGTCACGGATAATACGCCGCTTCCATCCCCGATCCTGGCTTTTACAGCGGATTTTCCTCCATAATAATGCCGCCTCGGGCTCTCCAGTATAAGCCCTTCAACACAATGTACCTGTTCGGTAAGCCGCTCTATGGGTGTGGGGTTCAGGGCATCAACATAGCCAAGGGGCAGCGCAGCCAAAAGCGCCCCCAGCGAGGTGATGCCGTTTTTCGCCAGTGTTTCCAGGCGTTTGGGGCCTACTCCCCGCAGTTCTTCAAGCTGTTTCATCTGGATAAACCAAAAACAAGCCGCCTGGCAAGGCGGCTTTCATGGCATGTGTTTCTTTATTCAACGGACAAAAGGTAGTAGTACAGCGGTTGGCCGCCCTTGTGGACTTCCACATCGCAGTTGGGATAGAGCTCCGCGATTTCATGCCCCAGAGCCTCGGCTTCCTGCGGATTGGTCTCAGCGCCGTAGTACACGGTGATGAGCCCATCATCTTCCGTGACAATCTCTTTCATGAGCGCCACAGCGGCCTCAGTTGCTGATTCACAGTTAACCGTCACCCTGCCGTTGTTCAACCCGATGATGCTGCCCTCTTTAATGTGCATCTCATCAAGTTCCGTGTCCCTGACGGAAAAGGTAATCATCCCAGTGCGCACCTTCTCAGCGGCCTCGTTCATGCGGGCTTCATTTTCCTCCGGGCTGTCATCCGGCAGGAAAGCGATGACGGCAGCGATGCCCATAGCCACATTTTTGGTGGGCAGCACAATTACGCGGCTCTCGGCCATTTCGGCCACCTGCTCAGCCGCCAGAATGATGTTCCCGTTGTTGGGCAGCAGGAAAATCGTGCTGGCTTTGATGCTGTCAACAGCCTTCTGCAAGTCCTCAATGCTGGGGTTCATGGTCTGCCCGCCCTCAACAATGATGTCCACTCCCAGGTCCCTGAAGATATCAGAAAAACCTTCACCCTGGGAAACGGAGACGATGCCGTAGTCTTTCCCCAGCGCCAACTGCTCCTGCTCCTTCTTCGCCTGGTTATCCCTGCGCTGTTGGAGCATGTTGTCGATTTTCAGGCCATTGAGCTCCCCCAGAGCCAGGGCAAGCTGGAGGGCTTTGCCCGGGTCATTGGTGTGCAGGTGAACCTTGATGAGGCTGCTGTCCCCAACCACCAGCACACAGTCCCCCAGGCGGGTCAGCTTGCGCCGAAAAGCGTCCACATCTTCGTCTGACACCTCGGATTTCATCTCCTGAATGAAGAACTCGGTGCAGTAGGCAAAGGTAATCTCTCCCAGCAGATCGTGGTCATCCGTGAATGTTTCTGCCTCGCCAACGGGAATCACATCCGAGATAGCGTCCTCTATACGCTCGCCCTTGATGACCGCGGCATAGCCAGTATAAATCAAGTGAAGACCCCAGCCGCCTGCATCCACCACCCCGGCCTGAGTGAGGACAGGCAGCATTTCCTGCGTGCGCTTGACGATGGATTCGCCGCTGGCCAGGATCTGGCGGAAGAGTTCCTGAAAGCTGTCAGGATTTTTAGCGGCCTGATGGATCGCGTCATCGGCAATGACACGAGCCACGGTAAGGATTGTGCCTTCCTTGGGCTTCATAACAGCCTTGTAGGCCGTATCAGCGCCCGCTTTTAGCGCGGCTGCAAACTGGGCCGGGGTCATGGTGTCAAGCCCTTCCAGCGCCCGCGAAAACCCGCGGTAGAGCTGGGAGAGGATGACCCCGGAGTTCCCCCTTGCGCCCCTCAGGGCGCCCTTGGCCAGGGCTTCGGCCACGCCTGATATGACATTATAATCCCGGCCGTTTACTTCCTTAACGGCCGTCATCATGGTCATAGACATATTGGTGCCGGTATCCCCATCGGGAACCGGAAAAACATTCAGTGCGTTGACCGCCTCGCGGTTTTTTTCCAACACTGCTGCGCCCGCGTTAACCATTTCCCGAAGCAGGCTGGCATCAATCACGGATATATCTGTCATGTACCTTCCTCCGTTTGCCAGTCTTCAGACGCGGATGCCTTCGACTGTGATATTCACATTCCTGACCTTGATTCCGGTCATTTTCTCCAACTTATAGCGAACGACCTCCTTGATGGAGTTGCAGACCTCGGTGACAGAAACCCCATATTCCACCACAATATAAAGATCCACATCTATCATATCGTCCACCGAGCGCAGCTGGACGCCTTTACTCAGGTTTTCCCGCCCCAACCATTCCACGAAGCCGTCCTTGGCGCGCTTGGAAGACATGGCGACGATTCCGTAACACTCCAGAGCGGCGTAGCCCACCACCTTGAGCATGACTTCTTCGGAAATGTAGATCGTCCCGATATCGTTCTTGATTTTAAATTCCATTACAGGCATTCCCCTTTCAGGATGTATCCATTCCCAAAAAGCATTATAGCCTTTTTCTCCTGAAGACGCAATATCGCGCGGGTTTTGGGCTGCGTGTCAAAATCCGTTGTCGCGGTTAATCTGGTCAATTTCCGCTCGCCTGATGGGTGGATTGCAGCTTTTGCAGGGCGTAAGCTTCTGATAGCCCCCATCATCCAGCTCGCCATAGGTCATCTCACCCTTCAGCGGCAGATAACGGTCCTTTATACTGCGGCAGTTCTGTTCCAAGTGATAGTACTGGCCCCGGTCCGGATTGTAATAAAGAGCCAGGGAGGGA
>JAQVQY010000152.1 GCA_028701335.1 Eubacteriales bacterium | reverse complement strand
GGCCGCGCCGGGGCCGCCGATGGCAATGTAGTCGCTCAGCAGCATGGAGGTGGAAGCGATGATGCGCAAAAACCCCGCCCGGATATCATTTGGGCTGTCAAAAAGAAAGGCGGACAAAACAACAAGGATGGAAATGCCGGCAATAAGAGCGAAGCAAAGGTTTTCACCCGCGCTGTCATCTGGAACAGGCCCGGCCCCCCCAGCCGGGGGAGCAGCCCGCGCGCGCAGATCCTCAAGCCATTTCCGCATGCCAAGTCCCCACTGTTATTGATTCTCTTTTGCCATCTTACATCAACCGGTTAGCGGCCGCAATAGCGCGAAAAAATTGACATCCTTGTCACCATACACCCGTTTTGCTATACTTCCCGCAAACAAACTGGAGGCGGGGATATGCGCAGCCTGAAGAAAAGGGACCTGAGGCTGGTGATGGGGCTGATGCTCTTCGCCTTCCTGCTTTACCGTTTTGACGCGGTGATTGGGCTTGTCCAGGCGCTCATTACTATCATAACCCCCTTTATCATCGGCGCGGTCCTGGCCCTTGTCATTGACCTGCCCATGAGGTTTTTCGAGCGGCGGCTGTTTGCTTTCCGTAAAAACGAGGTGCTGGTCAAGCTGCGCCGGGGCATCAGCCTGGCGCTGTCGGTGATTTTGGTGCTGGCGGTGGTGGCGATGCTGATGGTGTTTATCATCCCTGAGGTCATCGTGGCGGTGGAGCGGCTGATCATGGCAGTGCCCGGGCTGCTGGGTGACCTGGAGGAGTGGCTGAGCCTAAGCAATATGCAGATCAGGAACTCCCTGGGGCTGGCGGAGGCGGATGAGAGCGGGGTCAGGGACCTGTTCCAGAGGGCTTACCAATTTTTAATCGGCGGCCTCAGCAGTTCCTCCGGCGTGGTCATTTCCGCCGCGCAGTTTTTACTCAACGTAGGAATTGGCCTGGTGTTTGCCATCTACCTCCTGTTTTCGAAGGAACGTATCAAGACCCAGTTAAGCCGCCTCTTGACAGCCCTGCTTCCGCCAAAGGCAGACGCTTATGTTCAGCGCGTCCTGCACATGCTGGTGCAGGCTTATTCAAACTTCATCGGCGGGCAGCTGCTTCAGTCCCTGCTTTCCTCAGCGCTCACCATGGCCGTTCTGATGGTTTTTGGCTTTCCCTATGCGGTGCTGATTGGCCTGATCACCTTTGTGGCCAGTTTTATCCCGGTGTTCGGCCCCTATATTTCAGGGCTTCTGGGTCTTTTGCTGGTGTTTACCGCTGACCCGGGCCAGGCAGGATGGTTCCTGCTGGCGTTTTTGATTGTGCAGCAGTTGGTGGGTTCGGTCATCTACCCGCGCATCATGTCAGGCGCCATCGCCATCCCCTCCATCTGGGTGCTGGTAGCGGTAACCCTTGGCGGCGGGATGTTTGGAATTGCCGGAATGCTGCTGTTCATCCCGCTGGTGGCGGTCATCTACCGGCTGACGGCGGAGTTTGTGCGCGGACGGGAGCGCCGCAGGGCGGAGGAGGGGCGGTATATTGATCCGCTGTGAGGAGCTGAGCAAGTCTTTTGAGGAGGGCGGCGGCATCGCCGGCCTATCCCTTGAGGTAAAGGCCGGGGAGACCCTGGGGATTCTGGGTCCAACGGATGCGGGCAAGTCCACCCTGGTGCGCCTGCTGATGGGCTTTTGCCGGCCGGATGCCGGCAGCGCCAGAATTTTTGGTAAAGGCTGTTTTGACAAAAGGCATGAGATCCAGCGGGAGGTGGCTTATGCGGCTGCCAGCCCCGCCATTGAACCCAAGGCTACGGGAGACAGCTGGCTGCGCTTTCATGCCAGGTACCACGGTGCCTATAATCCGGAGAAGGCCAGGCGCCTCTCAGAGCGGCTTGACATCCGCCTGACCGGGCGGGTGTCAAGCCTGGGGGAAGCCGGGCGCAAGAAGCTGGGGCTGATGGCGGCCTTGATGACAGACGCCCAGGTCACCATTTTGGATGAGCCCTTTTATGGGCTTGACGCCATGGAGAAAATCGCGCTCACTGACCTCATCCGGGAACGGCGTGGCGAGGGAACAGCGATGCTCATCACCTCCCGGCTGCTGGAAGAGGTGCAGCGCACCTGCTCCCAGGTGGCCATTATCCGCCAGGGGCGGCTGGTGCTCTCCCAGCCGGCGGAGGCGTTGGCACTCACCCGGCAAAAAGTTTATCACATCACCTTTAAGGACGCCGCCCAGGCGGCGGCTTTTGCCGCCGAGTGGGAAACGGCCGTGGAGGTAATTGGGACCAGGGTTCTGGTGGCAATCCCGGCAAGCCCGCAGATCCTCATCCAAACGCTTGCCAACTACACGGTGCTGGACCTGGTGGGAGGCCGGGAGGACAGCGAGGAGAGCTTCCTCAGGTTCCATGGGGACGATGTCGTATGATTTTATCGCTGTTCGCGTTTGAGCTAAGGCAATTGCTGCGCCGCCTGCTGGCGTTGGCGTTGTTTAGTTTTCTGCTGGGGTTGGCGGCGGTGTGGCTGTATACGCCGGATATGCTGGCGCAATTACGCCTCTGGTCGGAGGAGGCGCCGCTTCTCACCCGCCTGTTGGGCTATGCCGGCAGCGCCAACCTGCCGGTTCATGTGATGGGCGTGCTGCACGGCTTCCTGCTGCAAGTGGTTATTGTTTTAAGTACCCAAACGCTTGCTCTGCGGCTTGTTGCCAAGCCCATGGGCGACGGCCGCATGGCACAGCGCCTGGCTGCGCCCCACAGGCGTTGGACCATTATGATGACGCTCTTCTGGCTGGTAGTGCTGGAAGCGCTGATCGTCACTCTGGCCGCGTTGTCGGGGCAAATGGCAGGTGTTGTCATATTCCTGGGCGGGCAGGCGGATTTTCCCGCCCTCCTAAGGATGGCGCTGGGGCTCCTGTTGTCATCGCTGCCGGTGGCGGGGGTCATGGTGTGGGTGGCGGCAGCATCCCCCGGAGCCATTAGCGCCAGGCGAGCCGAGTGGTTTTTGGGCATTCTGTTTTTGGGCTTGATGATGGCGTCCCGGG
>JAQVQY010000151.1 GCA_028701335.1 Eubacteriales bacterium | reverse complement strand
GCTTTGCCAAACTGGTGGACTGGATGTTCTCAGGGGATTCGCCGGTGCCCATCAGCCTTTTCGTGGGGCTCATCCTGGGCACGGTGCCCATGCTCTACCGCAATGCGCAAAAGCCGCGGGACGGGATTTCCCTGACCGATAAAGAAAAGTGGTACAACCGCGCGGCCTTTGCCGTCAGTTTCGCGGGGCTGCTCATTTTCCTGATCCTCATCTCTTCCCTCACCCGCCTGACCCTGACCCCCACGGTGTTCTGGAGCTTTGTTTCAGGCGTCATCTGGGGATTCAGCCTCATCGTACCGGGGCTCTCCTCCTCTTCCATCCTGCTGTTCATGGGCATTTATGACAAGATCATGGCCGGCGTGGGCAACCTGAACTACGCGGTGATCGTGCCGCTGCTGCTTGGCATCGCCCTGGTGGCGGCCTTCTTCGCCCGCCTGGTGGACCGCCTTTTTGAGCGCCACTACGGCATCGCCTCAAACGCGGTGGTGGGCCTGGTGCTGGCCAGCACCCTGATGATCATTCCCCGCAGTTACGCAGGGCTGGGCGAGGGGCTTCTGTGCCTTTTAGTGGCGGCCGCGGGTTTTGTGGCCGCGCACTACCTGGGCGTCTGGGGCGAAAAAATCAAACCGGCTGAGCAGACCATATGAACTGGAAACGGCAAGGGCCAAATCAGGCGCCTTGCCGTTTTTCGTTTAAACCAGGGGTTCCCTCAGGGCCTGAGAATCTTGCCGGCCTGGGGGGCTCTGAGCATGGAAGCCTCAAAGAGGTTGGCGCCCAGAAGAGGCCTTAGGTAATTGGTGAAGGCCTCAGTCACGCCGTTTCCGGCCTTGTTGATGAAGTTGTCGGGCATCAGCTTGGTCTTGGCCGCGATCTCCTCCAGCTTGGTCAGCTTGTAGTCCACGGAATAGTACCCCGTGCGGTGAATGGTGATGGAGCCATCGATATTATGCCAGATGGCAAACTGCGCGGCCTTCTCCCCCACCTCCCGGGCTTCCCGCTGGTCCACCTCGGACACGCAGCCCAGGAAGGAGCGCTGGAGATAGCCAAAGGTGTCCGCACGCACGCGCTTGATGTTCAGCTTTTCCTTGATTTGATTGGAAAGCAGCTCCCCCAGGGCGCCGGTGCCGGAGAGTTGGACATTGCCGTGGGCGTCCCGCTCCTCGCTTCCCATGTACTTGGTCAGGATTGAGTTCCCCTTGCTGTCCTGGATACCCTCGGACACGGCGATCAGGCAGCGGCCATATTGGTCGTTCTGCGCCTTTACATCCGCCAGGAACTGCTCCATGACAAAGGGGCGTTCCGGTAGGTAGATGAGGTGGGGGCCGTCATCCGGATACTTGTGGGCCAGGGCGGACGCCGCGGTAAGGAAACCAGCGTGGCGCCCCATGATCACCCCGATATGAACGCCCGGCAGCGCCCGGTTGTCAAGATCCAGGCCGGCAAAGGCCTGTGCCACGAACTTGGCCGCGGAGGGGTAGCCCGGGGTGTGGTCGTTGACCATCAGGTCGTTGTCAATGGTCTTGGGGATGTGGATGGCACGGAACTCATACCCTTCCTTCTCGGCCTGCTGGTTAACGATCCGCACGGTGTCGGAGGAGTCGTTGCCGCCGATATAGAAGAAATAGCGCACGTCATGGGCGCGGAAAACCTTGAAGATCTCCTCACAGTATTTCTCATCCGGCTTGTCCCGGGTGCTCCCCAGGGCGGAAGAGGGGGTGACGGCCACCTGCTCCAGGTTGTTGGTGGTCTCCTGGGTGAGGTCCAGGAAATTCTCATTAATGATGCCGGACACGCCGTTCATCGCGCCGTAAACCTTGGTGATTTGGGGGAATTTGCGGCTTTCAAGCACCGCGCCCACCAGGGACTGGTTGATGACTGCTGTTGGACCGCCGCCCTGGGCAACGACCACTTTGCCTTTTAAATCCATTTAAATACCTCGCGAAAATTGGTTTTGTGCATAGAAACGCCCGCACGGGTTTCGCGCAGGCGAATGGGGATAAATTCAGGCCTTGCCGCTGCAGCCCAGGACGTTGACGATCTTGTGGCGCACCATGTCCTTGAGCGCCGCCCGGGCGTCGGTAAGGTACTGGCGGGGATCAAAGTGATCCGGATGCTCCGCAAAGTGCTTGCGGATCATGGCGGTGAAAGCCAGGCGCAGGTCAGAGTCGATGTTGATCTTGCACACGGCCATGGAAGCGGCCTTGCGCAGCATCTCCTCCGGCACACCCCTGGCGTCGCCCAGTTTGCCTCCGTATTGGTTGATCATCCTGACATATTCGGGCATGACGCTGGAAGCGCCGTGGAGCACGATGGGGAAGCCGGGTAGCCTGCGGCCCACCTCTTCCAGGATGTCAAAACGCATCTTGGGCTCCCCCTTGAACTTGTAGGCGCCGTGGCTGGTGCCAATGGCGATGGCCAGGGAGTCGCAGCCGGTGCGCTTTACAAACTCCTCCACCTCTTCAGGGCGGGTATAGGATGAATCCTCATGGGAAACCTTGATGTCATCCTCAACGCCTGCCAGGCGGCCAAGCTCCGCTTCCACCGTGATATCCCGGTCGTGGGCATATTCCACCACTTTCCGGGTGACAGCGATGTTCTCCTCAAAGGGCAGGTGGGAGCCATCGATCATCACAGAAGTGAATCCGCCGTCCATGACGCTTTTGCAGGTCTCAAAATCCGGGCCGTGGTCCAGGTGCACCACGATGTTAAGCCCGCTGGTGGCTTCCGCCGCCTCAATGAGCTTCATCAGATAGGTGTGGTTGGCGTATTTGCGGGCGCCGGCTGAGACCTGAAGGATCAGGGGCGCGTTTTCCTCCTGGGCGGCTTCCACGATGCCCTGGATGATCTCCATGTTGTTCACGTTGAAAGCGCCGACGGCGTAACCGCCCCCGTAGGCCTTTTTGAACATCTCGCGGGAATTGACTAAGGGCATATCTGCCTCCTCTCTTTGTCCTGTGGGGACAAAGCCTTTTTGGTTTAGTATACACGCCGCAAACCTGCCTGTCAAACAGG
>JAQVQY010000005.1 GCA_028701335.1 Eubacteriales bacterium | reverse complement strand
CAAAGAGACAGCCCTTCCGGTCAGAGTATGAGCTGGTGACTTTTCAGGGCAAGCGCAAATGGGTGCTGGAAATCGGCCAAGGCGTCTACGATGACCAGGGCGAAGTCGAGGCGCTGGAAGGGATCATCTTTGATATCTCCGACAGGAAGGATCTGGAGGATCATCTCGTCTTTCTCAACGAGCATGACAAGTTGACAGGCTTATACAACCGGGAGTATCTGGAGGAGATTCTGAAGAAAGAAGCCGGCATCAGAGATGGCAGGAAAAGGGCGCTCATCGGCATCAACCTGAGCATGGTGGAGGTGCTGGCCGCCAACTATGGCTTTCAGTATGCGCAGAACCTGATCAACGGTGCGGCCAAGGCCCTGAGTTCGCATTGCGCCGACAATTGCATGCTTTTCCAGACCTATGCCAACCGTTTTGTCTATTATCTTAAGGATTACGGGGATATAAACGAACTGGTTGCCTTTTCTGAGTCCCTTGCGGAAACACTGGAGGCGCTGTTTGTGACGGACAGGATCAGCGGGGGCATCGGCATTCTGGAAATCGGGGAGGCCGAAGCGGATTTGGACGCTGACGCGATCCTCAGGAGGCTGCTGATCGCATCGGAACGAAGCATTGCCGTATCGCACAAGGATTTTGGCATCACCGCCTACAATAACCAGCTTGAGGCCATGGTCAACCGGGAGGGAGCCATCCGGCACGCCCTCTCCGCCGCCGCGGGCAAAGAGCGCGGCCATGAGCTGTTCCTGCAGTACCAGCCGATTCTTGATGTTCAGAAAGGGAGCGTTGCAGGGTTTGAAGCGCTGGCGCGGCTGAGGACAGACAATCTTGGGCTGGTCATGCCAATGGAATTTACCCCGGTGGCTGAGAAGACCAAACTGGTCCTTCCCCTGGGGGAAAGCGTGTTTATCCAGGCGTTCGCTTTTCTGGGGAAATTGGGTGAATTGGGGTATGATACCCTGAGCGTTTCCGTGAATGTATCCGCGATTCAGTTGCTGCACCCCGATTTTGCGGACGGGCTGATCCGGATGATGGGCAGGATGGCGGTCAATCCAAGCAACGTCCTGATCGAAATTACGGAATCCATCTTTACCTCGGACTATGCGGCAGCCAACCGGAGCATTGAGAAGCTGCGGAAAACCGGAATACGCGTATGCATCGATGATTTTGGGACAGGATACTCCTCCCTGTCCCGGCAGAAGGAGCTGCATGTGGACTGCCTGAAGATCGACAAGCATTTTATCGATCAGCTGATAGGTGCGGACCCGGGAAGGGCCATTACCAGTGATATCATTTCTATGGCGCACAAGCTGGGCTACTTTGTGGTGGCCGAAGGGGTGGAGCACGAGAGCCAGCTAAGCCGCCTGAAGGAATATGGCTGCGACCGGATTCAGGGGTACCTGCTGGCAAGGCCGCTGGATGAAGGGGATGCTTTGGCATTTATAGCCAGGCAGAATGAAAGCAGGCCTGATGAAGGCAATCATTGATGCAGGAGATCAAAAGGCGATGAGAGGCACCGCACAGCCGATCGACAGATTCCTGAGCAATCAGGGAAGGTTTTCAAAAGCAGACGCGCTGTACCGGAAGGTGAGCCTGCTTAATGCCCTGTTGATCGGCGTGATAGCCATCTGCTCGGTTTTCGTGGTGATCAACATTGTTCTTTTTTAGACGTACAGCGCCGCCATGATCAACGCGGCGGGTGTTGCCGTTGCGTTTTCTGCGTTGATTTACTTCAGGAATACTGACAGGTACGAACCTGTCGCCTACATTGCCATTGCAGCGCTGATCCTGTGCCAAATTTCCTTCTATCAAATCGTTCAGTATCAGAATTACGGCCTGATCTGGATGTCCATGGTTCCGCCCTTTGCCTATTTTCTGCTCAGACGCAAGGCGGCGCGGATTGCCATCCTTCTGTTTTTTGGCTATATGCTTTATTTTATTCTTTCCAATATGCCCCGCTGGAGCCCGGCGGGCTTCAACGCGCAGGCTGTATTCAACATCCTGGGCGCAAGCCTCAGCCAGTTGTTGATGATTTCCTATTATGAGAAGACCAGGGAGGATGTCTGGCACGAGCTCAACGGCACCATCCTCCTGATGGATGAAAGCAGAAACGACCTTCGCCTGATTCTGGATTCCTCCGCCGAAGCCATTTACGGCATTGACAAAGAAGGGAATTGCACATTCTGCAACAGAAGCTGCCTGGAAATGCTGGGATACAGCAATGAAAAGGAACTGTTGGGAAAGAACATGCACCGGCAGATCCATCATTCCCGCGATGACGGCAGCCCGTATCCTGAAGAGGACTGCAGGATTTTCAAAGCATTTTCCCTTGGCGAAAGCGCCCATACGGAGGATGAAGTGTTCTGGCGCCGGGACGGCACATCCTTTGCAGTGGAATATTCCTCCTTTCCAAAAATCAAGAACGGGGACATCGTGGGCGCTGTGATCACCTTTATGGACATCAGCCAGCGCAAGGAAAGGGAAGCGGAAATAAACTACCTGAGCTTCTACGACGCTCTGACTGGCCTGCAGAACAGGAGATGTTTCGAAGAGAACCGGGCGGCAATCGACACGCGGGAGAATCTCCCCCTGTCTGTGATTGCTGCCGATATCAACTGGCTGAAGATGACCAATGATATCTTTGGCCATGCCGCAGGCGACGAGCTGATACAGAAGGCCTCCGCCATCTTCAGACAGGTTTGCCGCCCGGGGGACATCATCGCGCGGATCGGCGGGGATGAATTTGTCCTGTTGCTGCCCCGGACATCCCGGGAGGGCGCCATGGAAATCCTGTCGGAAATCAAATCCCTGGTTGCCGGCGTGCGTGTCGCTGCCATCAGGTGCAGCATTTCCGCCGGTGTTTCCACAAAAACAAACCCCAGCCAATCCCTGGACGATGTCATGCTGGATGCGGACAATGGGATGTACATGGATAAAACCATCAACCGCAAGTCCGAAAACAGACAGATGCTGGATACCGTGATCGGGGATTTGCATACCAAATACCCGCGCGAAAAGCAGCACTCAGCGCACACCCAAAAGCTTTGCGCCAGGCTCGGGGCCGCTTTGAAGCTGCCCGCCAATGACGTCAGCAAACTGGAGCAGGCCGCCTATCTGCACGACATCGGAAAAATAGTGCTGGACAGAAAGATAATGGAAAAAGATGTTTATTCCAGGGAAGAAATATCCAGGATCATGCAGCATCCGCTGTATGGGTATCGCATCCTCAGCCTGTTTGATGACACGCTGGATATCGCGGGGTATATTTACAGCCACCACGAAAAGTGGGATGGCACCGGTTACCCAAAAGGCCTTGTGGGCGAGCAGATTCCTTTGATATCCAGGATCATCGCGGTTTGTGAGGCGTACGCCCGGGTGGCGCACACGCAGCGGCTGCCGGCTGAGGAACGAAACCCGGCGGCCATTCACTACATCAGGGAGGGCGCAGGCAGCCAGTTTGACCCGCAGATCGCCGATGCCCTGATTCAGTTGGCAGGGAGCCCGGAGAAAGCATAGGGCTTCCTTTGTTCACGATTCTTCAGCCAGGGGCTGGATCAGACCGCCACAAATACCCCGCTGTTCTGCGACTGGTAGGCCGCTTCCACCACGCGCTGGGCATCAAGGGCTGCCTGGGCGGGCGCTTCCAGAGAGAGGCCCTTGAGGATGCTTTTACAGAAGCTGTCGATTTCCCGGGCGTACAGGTCGCCGAAGTCCGCTGGCAGTTGCGTGAAAGCCTGGCGCTCACCGTCCTGCCGGCTGTCATAGCCGCCCGTTTCTTTCAGGGAGAGCATCTCAAGCCGCCCGCCGTCCACCTGCCCCAAAATTCCCGGGCCCAGCAGGGAGCCCCGGGTGCCAAAGAGGTCAAGCCGCCAATCCGCTCCCTCGTCCGGGATATTGAAGTGGCTCTGCAGGGCGCACAGGGCGCCATTTTCAAGGCGCATCAACACGCAGGCGGCGTCCTCCACAGGATAGGAGAAGGTCTGGGTGTCTGTCATTGCCGCTACCTGCTTGACAGGGCTCCCCGTCATCCAGGCAATCAGGTCGATCACGTGCACCCCCATGTCCATCAGCGCCCCGCCGCCCCCGGTCTCAGGCCGCTGGCGCCAGGCGCCGGGAATATCCGGATACCAGCAGGAAAAGCGGGCGTAGGCGGATACAAGGGGCCCGATGTCCCCGGCCTTGAGGCGCTCTTTCATCCGGCGGGTGTGGGCGCCAAAGCGCATCATCAGCCCAGCCGCCAACGGCAGCTGTTTCCCGGCGAACGCGTCCACGATTTTTTGCCCGTCCCCGCTGGTGAGGGCCAGGGGCTTTTCAATGAGCAGCGGCTTCCCGCAGTCCGCCACGATCAAGGCCTGGGCAAGGTGTTCCTTTACCGGGGAGGCGATATACACGGCGTCAACCGTTTTATCCTGCGCCAGCGCAAAGGCGTCATCATAGGCGCGCAGGGCGCCATATTTGTCCTTAAGCCGCCGGGCATCCCCGAGCTTTGGGTTCATCACGGCGCTTAAAGCCGCATGCCTGGAATTTATAATCCCAGGCATGGTGCGCCGGTCGGCGATGCCCCCGGCCCCGATGACGCCAAAGCGCAGCTTTTGGCTGTACTTCATGGGATGGCCAGGATGGTGTCCAGCGACAGGCGTGCGTTGATGATGGACTGGTAGGGGAAACTGCGGTAGTTGGGCAGGAATTCCACCGTCACCCAGTCGTCATAGCCAATGTCACCAAGCGCCTTCATCACGGCCCCGTAGTCCACATCCCCCGCCATCAGGTCCACAAACATGCCCAGGCCCGCCTGGCCCTCCCTGGCGTCGCAGAAATGGATCTTCTTGATGTGCTTCTCCCCCAGGATACGGATCCACTGGTCCGGGAAGCCGATGTAGATGATGTTGCCCACGTCAAAGTAGGCGCCCACGAAGGGGCTGTTGATCTCATCCAGGAAGCGGCGGAACTCCATGGGGGAGAGCAGGAACTTGTTCCATACGTTTTCCACCCCGATATTGACCTTGGCGTCCCGGGCGTAAGGGGCCAGCCGCGCCAGGCGTTCCTGCGCGTTCCCATAGGCCGTGTCATAGGGGACGACGCCAGGTGCGAAATTGGTGCCCACCCAGCCGGGCACCACCAGCACCGTGTCAGCCCCCAGGAGCGCCGCCAGGTCGATCTGCCTTTTGATGATGTCCTGGGCGTGGCCGGCGGCTTTTGGGTCTTCACCCGCCAGGTTGTTTTCCCACAGGTTCCAGGCGCCCAGGGCGCAGACGGAGAGGCCCAGCGATTCGATCTCCCGCCTGAGGGACAAAACATCTGCGTCGCTTGTCTTCATGTTGAGGGAGCCGGATTCGCTCAGCACCAGCTCCACCCCGTCATACCCGGCGCCGGCCGACTGGCGCGCGGCCTCAAGCAGGTCCGCGTCCTGGCCGAAGGAGAAGAAACTCACGCCTTTTTTCATCCGCCCACTCCTTTGATTGTTTGCCGCGCTTACGCCCTGCGGCGCAGCTTTTCGATGTTGCTGAGCACCACGGCGCCCACGATGATGGCCCCGGTGATCACGATTTTTACATAAGCGTCCACACCCAGGATGTCCAGGGCGTTTGAGATGATGCCGGTTAGGAGGCAGCCCAGGAAAGCGCCCAGCACCGTGCCGCGCCCGCCGTCAAAGGTGACCCCGCCGATCACCGCCGCCACCAGCGCGTCCAGCTCATACCCGGCGCCGGCGTTGGCCGTGATGGCGTTAAGGCGCGCGGCGAAAATGAGCCCGGCCACCGACACAATGGCCCCGGAGATGCCGTAGGTGAGGATCTTGTACAGGTCCACCTTGATGCCCGACAGGTAAGCGTTGCGCTCGTTGCCGCCAATGGCCACGATGCGCCGGCCAAAGCGGGTTTTGTTGAGCAGCACATACATGAACAGCACAATCGCCAGCATCACGATCACCATCAGCGGCAGGAAGTCAAAGAGCTTGATGGTGCGCAGGAAGTCCAGCTTGTTCTGGAACTGCAGGAAGGAGCCGCCGGCGATCAGCAGGGAGATGCCGTTGAACATCTGGCCCGTGCCCAGGGTGATAATCAGCGGCATGGTGCGTGATTTGGCGATGATGACGCCGTTAAAAAGCCCGCACAGGGTGGATACGCCCATGCCGGCCAACACCGCCACCACGAGATTTGTGCCCCGCATCAGGAGGGTTGCCACCACCACGCCGGATAAAGTCATCATGTTGCCGATGGACAGGTCAATCCCCCCGCTGATAAGCAGCATGGACATGGCCATGGTCAATACACCCAGGACGGAGATCTGCTGAAGGATGGCCATGATGTTGTTGAGCCGCACGAAACGCGGGTTGATGATGCCCACTGTGGCTGACAGGACCACGATGATGATCAGCAGCAGCAAGCGCTGATCCTTTAGAAGCTGACGTCCTTTACTCATGGCTGATTACTCCCAATGCTTGTTTTATGATGTTTTGCTCGTTGATCCGGCCGCCCGAGAGCTCGCAGTACACCGCGCCCTCACGCACCACCAGCACCCGGTCGCTCATGGAGATAAGCTCGGGCATCTCGGAGGAGACCATGATGATGCTCTTGCCGGCCTTGGCAAGCCCGGTCATATGCCGGTAGAATTCCGCTTTGGCGTTCACGTCAATGCCGCGGGTGGGCTCGTCAAAGATGAAGACCTGCGCGTCTGTGATGAGCCACTTGCCCAGCACCACCTTCTGCTGGTTGCCGCCTGAGAGGTACATGACCTCCTGCATGAGGCTGGGCGTTTTTACGTTCAGCCCTTCCATGACGGGGTTCACCAGCTTGCTGTAGGACTTGAAGTCATACAGCGGGCTCGGCTTCATGTACTGCAGCTTCACCATCAGCCCGTTCTCCAGCACGCTTGAGCCCAGGTTAAGCCCCAGGCGCTGGCGGTCCTCGGTGATGTGGGCGATGCCCGCGTCAATGGCGTCCCGGGGGCTGTTGACGCGCAGCTTTTTGCCGTTCAGGAGGATTTCTCCGGCATAAAAACGGTCGGCGCCGGATATGGCGCGGACAATCTCCGTGCGCCCGGAGCCCACCATGCCGAACATGCCCAGGATTTCCCCGCGCTTAAGGGAAAAACTGATGGGCGAGGCGTCCTTTTCAAGCTTCAGCTCCCTGACCTCCAGCACCGTTTCTTCCCCCGGTACCGTGCGTTCCCGCTGGTAGAAGGTGTCCACCGGACGGCCCACCATATCCCGGGTGATAGCGCTTATAGGCACATCGCGCTTGGTGTTATCGTAGGTCCTGACCACCTCGCCGTCCCGGATCACGGTGATGCGGCCGGCGATCTTCACCACTTCCTCCAGGAAGTGGGAGATATAAATGATGCCGATGCCCCGGGCGGAGATCGTGCGGACCAGGTTTAAAACCCTGCCCGCGTCCTCCACGTTGAACATGGAGGTGGGCTCGTCCAAAATCAGCAATTTGCTTTTGTTCATCAGGGCCTTGAGGATTTTAACAAACTGCTGGTCGGAGACGGACATGTCCTCGATTTTCCGCTGGGGGTCGATTGTGATGTCAAACTCGCGCATGGTCTCCTGGACCCGCCTGAGCATGCCCTTTTTGTCGAGGATCCCCAGGGGCTTTGCCAATTCCTTGCCCACAAAAACGTTTTCCACCGCGTTCATATTGGGCACCAGGTCGTTTTCCTGGTAGACGATCTCAATGCCCTTTTGCTGGGAAAGCTCCGGGTCCAGGGTATGATAGGCCTGCCCCTCCACATAAATAGTCCCCGACGTGGGGGTATAGGCGCCTGAGAGGATTTTCATCAGCGTGGACTTTCCGGCGCCGTTTTCCCCCACCAGGCAGTGGATCTCCCCCTTGTACACGTCAAAGGTCATCCCTCCAAGGGCCCTGACGCCCGGGAACTCCTTGACGATGTTCTCCATCCTGATGAGCGGCTGGCCGGGTTTTGTGTTGGGCATGCCAAGCATCTCCTTCCTGGATAAAAAATGAAAAAGCCCGGCCGCGGGGCTTAAGGGTCCCCGCGGCCGGAAAGGGATTACTGCTGGTTGTACACGTACGCGTAGGCGCCGGCAAAGTCGGACCAGTCGATCCAGGCGCTCAGGTCATCACCGGCCACGGGGATAACCGGGAGGCTCTGGAATTTGGGGTCCGGAACCTTGTTCTCGGTCACGAACTCATGCAGGTTCTTGAAGGTCTGTACGCCCTGGATGGACACGGGCGCCGTCATGTTGGCGGCCTCGATGCCGTCTTCCAGGAATTTGTACGCGTCAGGGGAGCCGCCGGTGGAAACAACGGGGATATCCAGGCCGGCTTCCTGAAGCGCCTGGTAGCAGCCCTGGGCGATCTGGTCGTTGTTGGCGAAGATGCAGTTGAACTCAACGCCGGAGTTGATGAAGTTGGTGGTCAGGTTCAGGCCGTTCTCAGTGGACCAGGCGTCAGCGTTCATCAGGCCCACCATCTCGATGTCGTCTTTGAAGTCTTCCAGGGCTTTGTCCACGCCCACCTTGTAGGTCTCAAACACGCCGCCGCCGACCGCGCCCGCGCAGTAGAAGACCTTGGCGTCCTCAACGTTTTTGCTCAGCCATTCAATGGCCGCGTAGCCGATGTCGCCGTACAGGCAGCCGACGGCCGCGACATACTCTTCGGGGTTGGCCACGCCGGCCACGTCGATGTTCTCCACCGCGATGGGGATGCCGGCCTCATTGGCCATTTTGATCAGCTGGGCGCCCTGCTCGGGGGAGATGGGGAAGATGGAGATGCCGTCCACTTCCTGCTGGATGAGGGATTCCATGGCGGCCACGGATTTGCCGATGTCGTTCTGGGAGTCCAGCACCACGACATCCACGCCGTTCTGATCCGCGGCGTACTGGAAAGCCTTGGCGGAATACTCATTCCAGATGTCCGACATCTGGTAGGCGATGTAGCCATAGGTCAGGGCGGAAGCGGCGCCGGTGAGTGAGAGCGCCAGGACCAGGGCCAGGACGGTGACAAGCAGTTTTTTACGCATGGGGTATCCTCCTGTATTCTTATATATTGCACCGGGTTTTGCCCGGCAGCACCCTTAGATGAGGCCGTTTTTACGCAGGAAGTCAAAGGAATCCCTGACTTCCCGGTTGGCGTGTTCCAGGTCGCCTTCCACCTTGTCGCGCATGGTAAAGTCCTCGGTGAACTCCACCTCAATGGACAGCGGCACGTTTTTGCCCTGGGTGTCCAGGTAGCTGATCATTCCCACAAGGTCCAGTTCCCCCTTGCCGATGGCCGGGAAGTTCCAGCTTTTGTCCATGCCCACCTTGTCCTTCAGGTGGACGTAGTTGACGCTGCTGATACTCTTTTGCAGGTCCTTCATGGGGTCCGCGGCGCCGTAGTATACCACGTTGGCGGTGTCGAAGTTGACGCCCACCAGGGGGCTGCCCACGCCCTTCACCACGCGCGCCACCGCTTCGCCGGTGCCGTATTCGCCGTGCACCTCAATGCCCAGTTTCAGCTTGTGGCGCTCAAGGTCGGGCAGCAGGTTTTTGATGTTCTCAATGAGCACGTCGTCAGCGAAGGCCTCGTCCTTGCCAAAATGGGCCTCACCGGTGGAGGAGATGATGTATCTGGCGCCAAAACGCTCCGCCAGCGCCATGTTGGCGCGGAAATCGTTCAGGCGCCCGGCGTCCGTCAGGTTGCAGTGGCCGCTGAGTGCTACGCACTCAAGCCCCAGGGCTTTCATTTTGGCTTGTACCCGGTCCAGTTCACTGTCCGCCATATCCGGCATGACATGCTCCGTCCAGTTGCGTACGGCGGTCAGTTCCACATATTTGAACCCGGCCGCGGCGATGCCTTCCAGGGCCTGGTCAATGGTGAAACCGTGGTAGGTGTTGGTGCTGACAGCGATGATGTGTTTCATGATGTCCTCCTTGTTTGATATGGGGGGTATCGCCAGCCGGCCAATTTCAGCCGGGTATGATAACGGTTTTGATGGCGGGGCTGTCCTTTTCGTACAGTTGGGCCAGCCCATGGGCCTGGCTTAACGGCAGCTGGTGGGTGACCACCCGGCGCGCGTCAATCCGGCCTGAGCGGATCAGGGAAAGGGCCAGGGGAAAATGGAGCCCAGGTTCGGCGATGGAGGTAAGGAGTGACTTTTTGTTGAACACCATGTCGTTAATGTCCACCTCCGCCGTCCGCCCCGCCCCGAAGGTGACGCCGCAGGCCAGCACGCGGCCGCCGTAAGCGCTTATCGCCAGCGCGTCTTTGGAAAGGCTTGGCGGCGCCGCCACAATGACAGATGCAAAGGGGCCGGCGCCTTTCGTCCAGTCGGGGTCCCTGGTGTAGAGGACTCTCTCCGCTCCCAGGGCTTTGGCGGCCTCCCAGGCCGCCTGGTTGCGCTCACTCAGCGGATCCCGGGCGATCATGGTGATGGGCCCCGCGCCCCTTAAGCGCGCCCAGGCCGCGCAGAAGAGCCCGATGGCGCCCATGCCGAAAATGGCCAATGGTTTTCCCGGTTCAGGCGCCAGGGTCTCCACACAGCGGATGGCGACAGCCAGCGGCTCGGTCATGGCCGCGGTCACAGGGTCCAGGCCTTCCGCCAGGTGCAGCATGTTCTCATGCAGCACGATCTCCTCCGCCATTCCCGGCTGGTCCCGCATGGTGAAACCCGACCGGCACAGGTCAACCCGGCCGGACTTGCACTGGTCACAGACGCCGCAGAGCGCCACGTCTTCCATCACCACCTGCTGGCCGGGGAAAAATCGCGTGACAGCGCTGCCTGTTTCCAGGACGCGCCCGCAGGCCTCGTGGCCCAGGGGGGTGAAATCAGCCGCGTCTCTTAGAAAGTGCAGGTCAGTCCCGCACACCCCGCAGGCCAGCACCTGAAGCCTTGCCTCATGGGCTCCCAACGGGCGGGCTGGCAGCTCGCGGAGTTCCAGGCCAAAGCTCTTTCGCCCGAACAGGCCTTTTGGCGCTTCGGTCATACCTTTTGGATACCGCCCTCTTCCAGGGAGCGCAGGGTGGCCAGGATGACTTCCAGCACCACGCGGTTTTCCGCCAGGCTGACCGGCGGTTCCGTGCCGTTCCTGACCGAGTCCACGAACTCGGTGATTTCTGATAAAAACATGTCGGTTTGGTCAACCGTGAGCGCCTCGGGCGCTTCGGCCCTGGCGGGATACCAGGTGTAGCTGCTGTTCTGCTCCCCGTCCTTGATGTTCACGCCGGCCTGCAGGTTATAGTGAAGCGTTCCCATGTCACCCGCCCCCCTGAACTCGATGGAAAAAGGCCAGGGCCCCGGCATATCGATGCAGGTTTCCACCGTGGCCTTTACGCCGCCGGGCCAGAGGAGGTTGGTCACCACATACATCCAGGCGCCGCCGTCTCCCTTGTGCCCGGCGGCAAAGACGCGTTCGGGCTTTCCATAGACGCTCACCAGGAAGTCGATGTCATGGACGTTGAGGTCATACAGGCCCCCGCCACCCTTGCCGGGGTCCTTATGCCAGGTGGACCAGGCGGGCAGCTGGCAGAGCCGCTTTTCATAGATCATGCGGATGGGGCCCAGATCCCCGTCTTTAAGCCTGCGGCCGATGTCGATAAACTCCGGCCACCAGCGGGCTACCTGGCCCACCATGAACTTGACCCCCTTGTTCCGGCAGGCCGCAACCATCCGGTCAAAGCTCTCCAGCGTGAAGGTGACGGGCTTTTCGCACAGCACGTGGCAGCCGGCATTGGCCGCTTCAATCACATGCTGTTCATGCAGCCAGGTGGGGGTGCATACGCTGACGATGTCAACCGGCCCCTCCTTTAAGGCGTCAGCCAGGGACGCGAAATAAGCGCAGCCCATTTCCTCAGCCAGCGGTACCGCGCTTTTGGGGTTGGGGTTGATGATGCCTGCCAGCTTGATCCCGGGCAGGGCTTTGTAAGCCTCGGCATGCGACTTGCCCATGAAGCCGGAGCCAACAATCGCGACACGTAACATTTTGCTTCCTCACTTTGCTTGGATTTTTCCGAAAAGACGCCCGATTCAGATGGATTGCCGCCGGCGGCCTGATTATTCCAGTGGTTTTACTAACGTAATTCTAACAAAGCACCTCTGTCTTGTCAACGCGTTGTCATATCAACCCACCTGTCCCTTTCCTGTATAGGGAATGATTATTTTTTCGCATGTGCGGCAGGCCAGGGCAGCAGGATTTTTAACCGGCGGAGCGGAGAAAAAATGCGGCGGCAGCAAAATCGCCCCGCGCTTTTCCATGGCGGCCTGGGTATAGGCATGGGGTTTTTGTGCGTCAAGGGGCAGGAAATAGTTGCCTCCCCGGCTCATAAAGGTCCCCGCCTCAAGGGGTTTACCACACCAGGGGCACAGGGGCGAGGTGCTGCGCATGGCTGTCTCCATCGTGTTTCTCAAAGTAAAGCCCGCCCGGGCACAGCTTGCGCTGTGATAGGCTCCCAACCGTTCTGGCCGTTCATGTCGTCGGGATCCATGGTAATGGTGAAAACATTATCCAGATAAAACTGGGCGATGCCCCGGATATCCCCGTAAAGGCCGGAGCGGGCATAGGAGATATCGATATCCCGGGCCAGCTTGTTGCGGGGGTTGTTCCTGGGGAAGGCGCGAAGCTGGTCCAGGAAATAATCCCCCAGCTGCTCGATGCCCCCGCCGATCACCACCCTTTTGATGCCGGAGACACAGACGGTGCTGAAGATGGCTGTAAACAGCATGGCAGCTACATCGTCAACGATTTCACATGCTATTGGGTTCCCCTTGAGGCATTGCTCTCCAATTTCGGCGACCGTGGGCAGTTCCTTGAGGTTTAAAGCCTTTTGCACCCGCTCAGTCAGCGCGTCGATGGTGACGAATTGCTCCACGCAGCCCCGCTGGCCGCAGGCGCAGCGCTTCCCCTTATAGTCCACGGACACATGGCCGATTTCGCCGGCGCTGTTGTCCCGGCCTGTCAGGAAGACGCCCCCGGCGATGATGCCGGCGCCCAGGCCGTCCCGGACGGTGACATAAATCAGATCCTGGACCTGGGCGTTGGGCCCCTCCAGGTATTTCTTCTCGGCGTAGGCGCGGCTCAAGGCGGCGTTGCCCAAAAACACCGGGACGTTCAGGCGTTTTTCCAGCTGGAGCACATCCGCTTCCGAGAAGGACACCCGCATCGCCGACCAGGAAAAGGCCTTCTCACGCGCCAGGCGGATGCCGGGAAAGCTGATGCAGATGGCCAGCAGCCGGGACGGGTCGCAATAGGGGGACTTGATGAGGATGGATTCAATCAGGGACATGTAGTCTTCCCCGGCGTCCGGCTCCGTGCCGTCCGCCTCCTCGGCAAATCCGCCGTAATGGTCCGCTGAATACTCTATAAAATGGGTATCCACTTCCTCCAGCGCCAGGTTGTACAGCCAGAAGCGGATACCCCAGCGGCTTAAGGAGAACAGCGCCAGCTGACGGCCCCGGGGATTGACCTTAAGGGAGATGGGCTTGCGCCCGGCGCTTTGCGTGTCGGCAGGCCCTGTTTCCACCACCAGGCCCCGCTGCACCAGCTCATCCACCAGGGTCGATACCGTGGTGGGGCTTAAGGTGGTGACCCGGCCCAGCTGCGCGCGGGTGATGCCGGGGTCAGAGGATATGAGGCTGAACAGCGTTTTGATGTTCTCCTCTTTGATGGTTTTTTGATTGTTAATGCGCTGTTCACGCATGGTCATGTATCTCATTTGAGCGTCCTTTCCACTTGGCGGTCGGGGCGGGCATTTATTGTCCCCGCCTAAGGCGGTGCTATTGCGCTTTGGTTTGTCAGCCGCTTCAGTATAGAACAAGCGTATACGTTTTTCAAGGGACTGCCGGGAATTTATTCGGCCGCTTTACAAACCCCGCGCCGCCATGTTGACAATGGGCGAAAATCATGCGATACTAATATTGTTTATAAAGCGACTGGATAAATTATCCAGCCTATCAAATACCACAACAAGGAGGACTTGTACATGGACATGCTCAGCACCTTTAAGGGGTCTCATTTTTCCCAGGTGTTCCCCAAGGGATGGGATCTGGAAAAGGTGAAGGCCTGCGTTTCCCATCCGCCCCAGGAGGTTGGCCAGCGCCAGCCGTTCTGGCACGAGGGCTTCAATATCGCCGGGTGTGATAACCTGGAGGAGTTTGGCGTCTTCATGGGCCATGAGATCGCCATGCAGATCCGCCTGGCCAAGGAAGAAGGGAAGCAGCTCATCATGATTCTGCCGGTGGGGCCCATGGGCATGTACCGGTGGGTGGTGTACTTTCTCAAATCCTGGAACATCGACTGCCGGCACGTGCACGGCTTCAACATGGACGAGTGGTCCGACAAGGATGGCAACACCGTGCCCGCCAGCGACCCGGTGGCCTTCCAGAACGCCATGCAAAACGCGCTCTACGGACCTCTTGGGGAACTGACGGTGCCTGAAGCCCAGCGCAACTTCGCCACCAGGGAAAACCTCATCCAGTATCCGGACAAAATAGCAGACCTCAAGGCCAAAGGCGCGCGCCAGGTGATGGTCTACGGCATCGGCCGTGTCTGCCACATCGCCTTCTGGGAGCCCCATTTCGCGGAAGAATACGAGACGATGGAAGCCTGGAAGAAGGAGCCCTACCGTATCGGCGCCAACCTGCACCCTTTCACCATTGAGCAAAACGCCATCACCAGCTTCCGCAGCAGCTGGCCCCTGATCCCCTGCTATGCCAACACCATTGGCCCCGGCATCATCTTTGGCACCGACTACGCCATCGGGGGCGCTGACGGCGTGCTGTCCCGCGGGATGCAGTGGCAGGGCATGTCCTTCTGGATGACGCTGCGCTACGGCCCGGACAAGGCCGTCACCTCCAGCCACATCCCCACCATGCCCGGCAAGCTGTTCTATATGGATGAACTGGCCGGCCCCCTGCGCGCTGACACCAACTAAACCTTAAAAGGGGCAGCAATAATATGAGAAGCTGGATGGACAAGGCCCGGGCGGTTAACAAGGTCATTCTGAACGCGCCCAAAATTGACAAAAACCTGCGGGTGGAAAAGGACGAGTTCGCCTCCCGCCGCCTGAAGGTGGCCCAGGCGCTGAAAACTGCCGGCGTTGACTGCGGGATTGTGTATTCCGATGAGCACTACTGCGGGGATGTGCCCTATCTGGGCGGCAACACCAACATCTCCGTGGAGCCGGTGGCGGGAGTTGTAGGAGCCAATGGCTTCTACCTCCTGGCCGGGCTTGAGGGCGGCTATGTAGCCGAGCAGATGGCGGGGCGGGCCGGAGTGGGCGTCCACAAGGTGGAAATGCTCAAGCTGGCAGATGAGGAATACCCCATTGACGCCGAGCGTATAGAGGATGTACTGGAAATGGCCGTGGGCCAAATGCCAAAGACCATTGGCCTTTTAACACCCCGGGCCGTACTGCCCCTTGGCATCTATGAGTTTTTCGCCAGCCTGGTGGGCGAGGAGAACATCATTGACTGCCAGGAACTGTACTTCAAAATCAAATACATCAAGTCTGAGCGTGAAATGGCGCTGACCCGCCAGGCGGCCCTGATTGCGGACGCCATGATGGAGGGGATGCTGAGGGTGCTTGAGCCCGGGATGCTGGAGACGGAGGTCTCCGCCTGGGGTTACTTGATCGGCCAGCAGCTGGGTGCTGAGGGCTTCGGCTTTGACGTGATGGTCACGGCCAATGAGGCCAACCGCACCATCGTGGGCAAGGCACTAAACCGGCCAATCAACCATGGTGACTACGTGCACCTGGGTGTCGCGCCCAAGTGCGACGGGCTCAACGCCTGCCAGCGCGCCACGGTCATCGCTGTGGGCGACCCCGGTGAAGTCACCCCCGAACAGCGCTACTGGATAGACTTTGTTGAAGAAGCCTACCAGGTGGGGCTGGACGCCTACATCAAGGTGGCGCGCAGGCACCTGCCGGCCTGGCTCCAGGAGCAGGCCCTGTGCGATTACTTCGCCTCTCGCCAGGAGGAAGTAAGCGCGAAGGTGGGCAAACCCATTGACCTGGTGCGCCTGAAGCCCTATACCGGCACCCACAACAGCGGCTACACCGAGTGCCAGGAGTTCTACGGCGCCATTACATTGAACTCAAAAGAACCCCTTGGGAGCCGGATTGTGACGATGCTGGACGTGGCCATCCGCGGCTTTGGCAACCACTGGCATGAGGTCATCATCCCGGGGCTTGACTACGTGCTGGTGGAAAAAACGCTGGGGAAATCCGGGCGCGATGTGGAAGTCATGAACCAATTGCCCGTTAACCTCCAGCACCTGGTTGGCATCCACTGAATTGGAAGCAAAATAAAGAAAGAAGGCGTATCAATGAACATTTTGGCCATTGGCTGTCATCCGGACGACCTGGAGATCGGCTGCTACGGCACGCTGATCAAGTACATCAAGCAGGGGCATGAGGTATCTGTCTGCCACATTGCCAACGGCAATATGGGCCATGTGGAGATCATGCCGGATGAACTGCGCCAGATCCGCTTTAACGAAGCGGCTGCCGCGGCCAGCCTGATCGGCGCCAAGCATTATGCCATCGACATCCCGGACATCCATGTCACCGCGGACAACGACCAGCTTATCTATGATCTGGGGCGCGTTATCCGCAAGGCAAGGCCCGAGCTCATCATCACGCACAACGACCATGACTATATGAACGACCATATGCAGGCCTATTATGCTACCCTGCGCGCCTCCTTTGGCGCCAGCATCCCGCACTTCCACTGCAATGACGCCGGTCCTGAGGTCCCTGTCTGCCCCATCTACCATATGGACACAGTATCGGGCGCGGGCTTTATCCCAACAGAATATGTGGATATCAGTGATGAAATGGAGCTAAAGCTGGAAGCGCTCAGTTGCCACAAATCCCAGATACAATGGATGCTGGAGCATGACGGGATAGACTTCCTGGATTTTGTCAGAACCTGTTCCCGCGTTCGCGGATACCAGTGCGGCGCACAGTATGCCGAAGGATTCCGTGCCAACACGAACTATTTGCGGTTGACCGCCAGGCGGCTGTTGCCGTAGAATAGATTCCGGACAGAAACATAACCAATCCGAAAGAGCGAGGGAATTGCCGTGAGCCAGTTGACCGCCGGGAGGAACGTCAAGGGACGCCTCTCAAAATTCACCAAGGATTATGCCATTGTAGTGGCAATTTTGTTGCTGATGGTCGTTTTCACCTTTGCCTCAGACTATTTTCTGACCTATCGCAACATCCGCAACATCTTCATGCAAACGGTGTCTGTGGCCATCGTGTGCATCGGGCAGGCGATGATTGTGACCACGGGGGAGTTTGACCTCTCCCTGGGGCAGAACGTCTGCCTGACCTCCGCGGTCATGGCCTACCTCATCAAATTTGCAGGCTTCAACCCCTGGATCGCCATTCTTTGCGCGATCCTGGTGGGCGCCATGGTGGGCCTGAGCAACGGCTTGCTCATCGCCTACGCCGGCATACCCTGTTTTATTGTGACGCTGGGCTTCCAGATGATCGCCAGGGGCTCGGCTAAAATCATCACCAACGCCTCACCCATCGCCGGGATGCCTGAGGAGATCAAATGGATCGGCCGCGGATTTATCGGCGGGAACGAATACGGGTTCCCCGTCAGCGTGCTGATCATGCTGGGCCTGTTTCTGCTGTTCATGTTCATCACCCAGCGCACCAAGTTTGGCCGTTCCCTTTATGCCATTGGCGGCAACAAGGAAGCCGCCTACTTCGCCGGCATCAACGTCAAAGGCCACCGCGCGGTCATCTACACCATCGCGGGGGCGCTGTGCGGCATATCCGCCGTTATCCTGGTCACCCGTTTGGACAGCGCGGCGCTAACAAACGGCAACCTATACGAGTTTGACGCCATGATCGCGTGCATCCTGGGCGGCATCAGCCTGGCGGGCGGCCGCGGTAAGATCATCCAGGCACTCTTTGGAGCAATCTTCCTGATGCTCTTCTTTAACGGCATGACCATGCTTAATGTCAACCCCTTTGTGCAGGATGTCCTCAAGGGCGTGGTGATGATAGGCGCGGTCGCCCTGGACGTCGTGCGCAACCGGCGCAGATAAGGCGGGGAGACAAGATGGCAGACAATATCCTGGAACTGAAAAATATCACCAAAGTCTTTCCAGGTGTGAAAGCGCTTGACAGGGTGTCCGTTTCCATCCAGCGGGGTACGGTGCATGCGCTGGTGGGGGAAAACGGCGCGGGGAAATCCACGCTTATCAAGGTGCTGGCCGGCATCTACCACCCGGAGGAGGGCGAGGTCTTCCTGGACGGTGTGAAGGTTGACCTGCGCACGCCCTATGAATCCCAGCAGAAAGGGATCAGCGTAGTCCATCAGGAGCTGAAGATGTCAGAAACCCTGAGCGTGGCTGAAAACGTGTTCCTGGGCAACCTCATGTACAAGGGCCGGATCGTTGACTGGAAAGGCATGCGGAAGCGGGCTGCGGAAATGCTCAGGGAGCTGGGCGTGCCGATGGATGTGACGGTCGCGGTGGAAAGGCTGTCCGTGGCGCAAAAACAGATGGTGGAGATCTGTAAGGCCATCAACCGCAACTGCAAGGTGCTCATCATGGACGAGCCATCGGCTACGCTGACGGAAAAAGAACAGACCCTGATGTTTAACACCATCCGGAAGCTCAAGGAAGATGGCGTTACAATCATCTACATCTCACACCGTATGGAGGAGATATTCGACCTTTCCGATAACGTAAGCGTGCTTCGTGACGGTGCGCACATCGCGACCCTGCCGGTGGCAAACGTCACCCGGGATGAGTTGGTGAGCATGATGGTGGGGCGTGCCGTGGCCCATGACTACCCGCGTTCCGGAAAAACCCCGGGCGAGGTGGTGCTGGAAGCCCGTAACATCAAGCGCAAAGGCGTGCTCAATAACATCAGTTTCCAACTGCACCGCGGCGAGGTTCTGGGGGTTGCGGGCCTGGTGGGCGCGGGCAGGACCGAACTGGCGCGCGCAGTGCTGGGCATTGACAGGATCGATGCGGGGGAAATATTGCTTCACGGCAAACCTGTCAGGATAGACAGCTTCAGGAAAGCCATCGGCCTGGGGCTTAGTCTGGTACCGGAGGACCGCAAAAGCCAGGGCCTGGTCCAGATCGCAACGGTCAGCCGCAATATCTGCATGGTCAACATGGACGCGGTATCCCATGGATTTGTAATGGATGCCGCCAGGGAACGCCAGGTCAGCCAGGAATATGTGGAGAAAATGGACATCAGCACGCCCAATGTGGAAACGGAAGCGCAATACCTTTCCGGCGGCAACCAGCAAAAAGTGGTTATTGCCAAGTGGCTTCTGGAGGACAGCGACATTGTCATCCTGGATGAACCGACCCGGGGCATTGACGTGGGCGCCAAAAGTGAAATACACCGGTTGATTGTAGGGCTGGTGGACCAGGGAAAATCCGTATTGATGATTTCCTCCGAACTTCCGGAAATCGTTGGCATGTCTGACCGCGTCCTGGTCATCCACGAGGGATGTCTGGTGGGAGAGCTCAAACGGGGCGAGGCGACGCCTGAGAGGATTATGTCGCTTTGCGTTTGACATAACCTGAACCCAGGCCGCGTGGACGCGGCTAATAAATAAGGAGGCTACCTATGAAAAAAACCCTAATTTCCCTGTTGCTGGTCACTGTGATGCTGACCGCGTTCGCGGCCCCCGCGCTTGCGGAACCCTGGGAGGGCAAAAAGCTGGGCGTTGCCCATATCACCCTGTATGACGAATGGTGCAAGGCCGTTTATGATGAGTTTATGGCGCAGGGCCCCGCGATGGGCTTTGGCGAGATCAACATCCAGGACGGCAACCTGAACGCTGAAACCCAGCAGAAGCAGGTGGAAGACTTTATCACCCAGAAGTACGACGCTATCCTCATCGACCCGGTCAACAGCGCCGGCATTATCCCCACGCTTGAGCAGGCGGGCGCCGCCGGCATCCCCGTTTTCGCTTTTGACAGCGGCACCGACTATAAAGACCTGGTGACCCACGTTGCCTGGGACCATGCCGAGACCGGCGTACTGACTGCCAATTGGGTGGCGGATTACGCCAAAGAGAACCTGGGCGGCAAAGTGCGCGTGGGCGTGCTGGCCATGCTCAACGCCGTGCACACCCAGGTGCGCTCCGAAGCCTTCAAAACTACCCTGACTGAGCTTCTGGGCGAAGAGAACATCACCTGGGTCTTTGACCAGGACTTCGGCGAGACCCGTGAATCCGCCGCCAACATCGTCACCAACAACATCGCCAAGCCCATCGATGTCATCTGGGGCGCAGTGGACAACGCCGCCCAGGGTGCCGCCAACGCGCTGGAGCTGGCCGGGGTTGAAGGCACCATCGTGGTGTGCGCCGGCGCCTGGGGCAGCGAGCCTTTCAACATGATCAACAACAATCACAAATACTACAAGATGTGCATCGGCGTTTCCGCCGCCAACATCGTTACCCTGACGCTGGAGTCCGTGCAGAAGCATTTCGCGGGCGAAGAAGTACCGCGCCAGCAGAACATCGAGTTGGCCGTTATCGACGCCACCAACATCCAGGACTTCGTCAAGTACTACCAGTAATCGCTCCGGGGCGGGGCAAAGCCCCGCCCCCTTATTGGACAGGAGGAACATAAATGTCAGCGCCTATCATGCGGATTCCCCGTAAAGAATATGACGCCCGTATTGCCCGGGTGCAGGAGGCCATGCGGCAGGAAGGCCTGGATTTACTGATTACCCATGCCTGCGGCTGCGAGTCTGCCACCATCCGTTACCTGACTGATTTTTGGGCGGTATTCGATTTTGCGGGCGTCCTGGTGCCGGCGCGCGGCAAGCCCATTTTGTTGACCGGGGGGCCTGAGAGCTACGATTTCGCCAAACAATTCGCGCAGATTGATGATGTGCGCGTGCACCCGCTGTATGTGGAAACCAGCGCGCCTGAGTGGGACAAGCCGGCCAGCGCCTTTACCTTCCCGCAGATCTTGGATGAGCTGCGCTCCTTTGGCCCGTTAAAGAGAATCGGCATCGCCAATGTCAACACCCTTCCCCAGGTGATCTATCACGAGATGATGGAAGGCGCCGGGGACGCGGAGATCGTGCCGGCTGAGGGCCTGATCATGGGGCTCAGGGCGCACAAGAGCCAGGAGGAGATTAAGCTCCTGCGTGAGGCCTGCCGCATCACGGAGGAGGCCATGAAAGAAGCGGTCTCCATCATCCGCCCCGGTGTCAGGGAATGGGAGATCCAGGCCGCCTGGATGGCCAAGGCGCTTAAAATGGGCGCTGAGGGCACCGGCTATCCCTGCTGGGTGACCTCCGGCCCCAACACCTTCCAGAGCCTGTGTAAATCCACCGACCGCCAGGTGCAGCCGGGGGACATGGTGCAGCTTTCCCTGGGCGCCAAGTACTCCGGCTACTGCGGCAACATGTGCCGCGCGGTCATCCTTGGAAATATTCCGCAGAAGCATATGGACATGATCAACGTTGCCCATGAATGCCTGGAGGAGACTGTCACGCTGCTGAAGCCGGGAATCCCTTTTGCTACGGTCTATGACCGCTACCAGGCAAGGCTTGACAAATACGGCTTTAAGGGGCTGACCCTGTATGGGCCCGCGCATTCAACCGGGCTTCAGGAATGTGAGGAACCCTGGGTGGACAACCGCTCAGGCCGGATCGTGACGCCGGACATGGTGTTCAACATCGACATCTGGATTGCTGATGAACAGGTAGGCGTGCGGCTTGAGGACTGTGTGCTGGTCACCGAAAATGGCAACGAACAGCTGACCTCCTGGCAGCGGCAGCCGCTGATTCTGGAGGTTTGACAAGGATAACGCAGATGAGTGAGAGAACATTAACAGCAGACATGCCGGCGCCACTTCTGGAGATGCGCGGCGTCAGCAAGTCCTTCCCGGGGGTCAAGGCGCTGGATCAGGTGGACTTTACGGTCTACCCTGGTGAGGTGCTGGCCCTGGTGGGCGAAAACGGCGCGGGGAAGTCCACGCTGATGAAGATCCTCTCCGGGGTGTACACCATGGACGAGGGGGAGATTTTCTTTGAGGGGAAACCCATTACCATTTCAGGCCCCCTGGCGTCCCAGCGCGCCGGCATCTCCATCATCTACCAGGAGCTCAATGTCCTTAACAACCTGAACATCGCCGAAAACCTCTTTGTGGGACGTGAAAAGGTGGGGAAAAACGGGCTGGTGGACCGCCAGCGCACCCACCGGGAGGCGCGTGCGCTTCTGGACGAGGTGAAACTGAGCCTTGACACCCGCACGCTGATGGGCAGGCTGTCCACCGCGCAAAAACAGATGGTGGAGGTAGCCCGGGCACTTTCCTTCAACGCGCGCCTGATTATTATGGACGAACCCACCAGCTCGCTGACGGATACGGAGACCAGGACGCTTTTTGACATCACCCGCCGGCTGAAGGAACGTGGCGTGGCGGTGGTATTCATCTCCCACCGGATGGCAGAGATATTCCAGATATCCGACCGGGTAACCGTGATGCGCGATGGGCAGATGATTAGCTCTTTTCAAACCGGAGAAACCACCGAAGCCGAAATCATCAGTGCCATGGTGGGCCGGGAGGTGGACAGCCTCTATGACAAAAGCGACGCGGAAATCGGGGAAATGGCGCTGGAGGTGAAAAACCTCTCCTCCAGGGACGGCTACCTTCAGGACATCAGTTTTTCCGTACGGGCGGGTGAGATCCTCGGATTCGCGGGATTGGTGGGCGCCGGGCGCAGTGAGGTGATGCGCGCCATCTTTGGCATCGACCCGCGCCAGACCGGCGATATTTTTGTGCGCGGCAAGAAGGCAGTCATCAACGGCACCACCGATGCCCTGCGCCATGGTATGGGTTTTGTGCCTGAGGACCGGAAGGAGCAGGCGCTGATCCTCAATATGACCGTCAAGAAAAACATGTCCCTGGCAGCCCTTGACAGGGTCTCAAACGGCTGGTTTGTTGACAAGGCCAGGGAAAACACGCTGGTGGACCGGTTTGTGGCACTGCTGAGGGTGAAGACGCCATCGGCGGAACAAATGGTCAAGAACCTCTCCGGCGGCAACCAACAGAAGGTGGTCATCGCCAAATGGATGGCCAATGAGCCCTCCATCCTGATCCTGGATGAGCCCACCCGCGGGATCGATGTGGGCGCCAAGAAGGAAATCCACAGGCTGATGGCGGAGCTTGCTTCCCAGGGGGTGGCAATTATCATGATATCCTCGGAGCTGCCGGAAATCATCGGCATGTCAGACCGTATCATCGTGATGCACGAAGGCCGCATCAAAGGGGAGTTTCCCCACCGCAATGTCACCCAGGAACAGATTATGCAGATGGCCGTATCCTAAGAAGGGAAGAGAACATGAGTAACCAGCACAAAAACCGGACAGACCTCAGCCTTTGGTACAAGAACAGTTCCGCCGCCTCCACGCTCACGATTTTGCTTATCCTGATACTGATGAGCGCGGCGCTTTCCATCGCGGCCCCTGCGTTCCTGAGGACAAACAACCTCTTGAACACGGCCCGCAATTTTTCCGCCATCGCTGTGGCCGGCATTGGCGTGTCCACCGTCATCCTGACGGGAAACATTGATATCTCCATCGGCTCCATCTACGGCTTGGCCGGTGTAACGGTGGCGCTTCTGATGAAATCGGGCATGGCGGTGGTGCCGGCGGTGCTCATCGGCATGGCCGTGGGCGGCCTGTGCGGCATGGTCAACGGCATGCTGGTGGTGTTCTTCCGGTTGCCCAGCTACATCGCCACCCTGGGCATGATGCAGATTGTCCGCGGCATCTGTTATATCCTCACCAAGGGCTACCCCGTGAGCGGCATGGCCGACAGCTTCAAGTGGATCGGCCAGGAGCAGATGCTGGGGATTCCCGTGCCCATCTATTTTATGGTCCTCTTTGCCGTGGTGTTCGCGATATTCCGTAACCGCACCACCACCGGCCGGCGCATCTTCGCCATGGGCGGCAACGAGGAGGCCACACGCATTTCAGGCGTGAACACCCAAAGGCTAAAAATCCTCTGCTTTGTCCTGGCGGGCGTTTGCGCGGCCTTTGCCGGTGTCATCAACGCCTCCAAGGTGGGCGTGGCCCAGCCCACAGCGGGCAACGGCTTTGAGATGGACGCCATCGCCTCCGTGGTTATTGGCGGATCCAGCATGGCTGGCGGCGTGGGCACTGTGGTGGGCACACTGATCGGCTCCGCCATCATTGGGGTACTGCGGAACGCCCTGGTGCTCCTGTCGGTTGACAGCTACTGGCAGACCCTGGTGATGGGCGTTGTCATCATCTTCGCTGTCACCATCGACCAATTGAGAAAGGCGAGGCGCTGATAGCGGGTAAACTTTACCTGGGCAATGAGCCCGGTAGAAATAAACATTATTGGAGGACCTGAACATGAAAAAACTGCTCTCTATCCTGTTGATCCTGACGCTGAGCCTGGGCCTGGCATCGGCGGCCCTGGCCGAGAAAATCGTCGTGATCGGCCAGCAGCTGGGCAACGTTGTTTTCCTGCCGGCCGAGGTCGGCATGCGCGACGCCGGCAAAGAACTGGGCATCGAAGTTGAATGGCAGTCTCCCCTGCGGGCGGAAGCCGAGCTCCAGAACGAGATCATGCTAAGCCTCATTGACCGCGGCGACGTGGACGGCATCGCCATCTCCGCCACCACCGGCGACGCGCTCAAGGACGCCATTGACGCGGCCATCGACGCGGGCATCAAGGTCATCAGCTATGACGTGGACTCCCCCAACTCCAAGCGCGAGTACTATGTGGGCACCGAGAATTACAAGGTCGGCTACCAGGCCGGCGAATACATGATCGAACTGTACAAGGACTCCGGCCTTGAGAAGGTGCGCGTGGCGCAGCTGGAAGGCATTCCGGGCGCCAACGACATCGAGGCCCGCAAACTCGGCTTTGCCGATGCCATCAAGGGCACCAACCTGGAGGTCGTCTACTCCCTGCCCTGCAATGACAACGTGGACGAAGCCATCAACGGCATCGAGTACTACACCGCCGCCAACGCCGAGAACATCGACGCCTGGTACATGTCCGGCGGCTGGCCCTACACCGTTGACCCCTCCGCCCTGCCGGAGATGAACGCATGGAAGCTGTCAGACCCCAACCACAAAGTGGTCACCATCGACATCTTTGCCGAAACCACCCCTGCCTTCTTTGAACTGGGTGTTTTGGACGTGGCCATCGGGCAGGATTTCTACCAGATGGGCTACCAGTGCGTGATGGCGCTGCATAAGCTGATCAACGGTGAGGAAGTGGAAGCGCCTTACAATGAGGATATCGGGGCGAAGTTCATCGCCACCGGCGGCCAGATCGCCACCCTGGAAGACTGGAAAGAAGTTCTGGGCGTTGAGTAATCCCAATCCCTGAACTGCCCCGGGCGCATACCATCAGGTGTGCGCCTGCTTTTATTGTGGTATAGTCTGCTCATATTCTGAAAGGAAGAAAAGCAATGCAGTACGGACAGATCAAAAACATCCTTCGCCCGGTATCCCGTTTTGTATTTGGCACCGCCCACCCGGTGTTTTTCAAAGCCACCCGTTCCGATCACGGGGAGGAGGCGGGATTTCCGCAGGCTCTTGAAGAAGCCTTTAGGCTCCTGGATGAGGTGTATGCCCTGGGCGTGAACATCCTGGACTGCTCCGCCCACTACGGCGAGGAGCCGGTGGGGGAGTGGCTGGCCGCGCGGGGCCTTCAGGGCCAGGTGCTCATCCTCACCAAGGGCGCCCACCACAACGCCTGGCGCAAGCGCGTCACGCCCTATGATATTCTGTCTGACGCCTATGACTCCCTGGCCAAGCTGGGCGTTGATACCATTGATATTTACCTTTTGCACCGGGATGACCCCACGCAGCCTGTCGGCCCCATCATGGAGGCGCTGGACAGCCTGGTTTCCCAGGACAAGGCCCGGGTCATCGGGGTCTCCAACTGGGAGCTTTCGCGCATCCAGGAAGCCAATGAATACGCGCGCAAGCACGGCCTGGCGCCTCTTGGCGCCAACAGCCCGCACTATGGCCTGGCCCGCCAGCTGACCGACGTTTGGGGCGGGGGCTGCCAGACCATCACGGGGGAGGATAACCGGCAGGCCCGGGAATGGTTTATTCAGCAGAAAATGCCCATCTTCGCCTATTCAAGCCTGGCCCGGGGCCTGTTTTCCGGCAAGGTCCAGTTCAGCCAGCGGGACAGGTTGGGCGAGGTGCTGGATGACATCACCATGCGGGGTTATGTGGATGAAGGCAACCTCAAACGCCTGGAAAGGGCGGAGATCATCGCCCGTGAAAAGGGCGCCACCGTGCCCCAGATCGCCCTGGCCTGGATGACAAACCAGCCGCTTGACGTCTATCCGGTGATCAGCAGCTCAAACGCCCGGCAGATGCGCGCGAATATCGCCGCGGGGGATATCCGCCTGACGCCCGGGGAAGTGGCATGGCTGGATCTCCAGCGGGAGGACCGGGGCTAACTGCCTTTTCCTATTCCGCCAGGGCTCGGATGCCCGCCATCAATTGATCGGCGGCCTCTTGGGCTTTTTCCATGCTCTCCTTGTGGCTGGCGCCCGCGTAGAACTTGATCTTGGGCTCCGTACCCGAGGGCCTTGCGCACAGCCAGCGGCCGCCCGCCAGCTCAAAATAGAGGACGTCAGACGGCGGGGTACCCAGAGGCTCTTTATGGTCCCCCTGGGTCCTTGCGCCAGCAAGGTAATCCCGCAGGGCCAACACCCTGGTCCCCGCGATCTCAGCGGGCGGATCCTCCCGAAGCGCCGCCATGATGGCCGCCATTCTTTCGGCCCCTTCCTTACCGGGGTAGGTGTTTGACACCACGCTTTCCGCGAAATAGCCGTATTCCTGATAAATTTGCTGGAGGCGGTCATAGAGGGTAGCGCCTTCGCTCAGGCATACGCAGGCGGCTTCCGCCACCAGGAGGGCCGCGTTCACCGCGTCCTTGTCCCTGACCTGGGTGGAAGACAGGTAGCCGAAGCTTTCCTCAAAGCCAAACAGGAAGGTGTGCTCACCTGTCTCCTCAAACTCCTGGATTTTTTCTCCGATGAACTTAAAGCCGGTGAGGACGTCAAACATTTTTACGCCGTAATCCTCACAGATGACATTGGCCAGCCCCGTTGACACGACGGATTTCACGCAGGCGCCGTTTTTGGGCAGGGTGCCGGCCGCCCTGCGCTGGCTTAGGATGTGGTGCAGCATCAGGCAGCCGATCTGGTTGCCGCTCAAGGTGCGGAACTCGCCGCCGCTGTCCCTGACACACACGCCCAGGCGGTCGCAGTCCGGGTCCGTGCCGATGATGACCGTGGCGCCTGTCTGCTTTGCCAGGGGAACCGCCATGGCAAAGGCGCCCGGATCCTCCGGGTTGGGGGCCTTAACGGTGGGGAAATCCGGATCCGGCAATTCCTGCTCGGGCACCACTGTTATCTGGGAAAAGCCTGCTTCCTTCAATACCCGGCGCACGGGCAGGTTGCCCGTGCCGTGCAGGGGGGTGTACACGATTTTCAGGCTGCCCCCCAGCTTGTTGACGATATCCGGCCGCACCTGAAGGGAAAGCGCCATGCGGGTATAGGCGGCGTCCACATTATCCTCGCCGATGTAGCAGAGCAGGCCCTTTTCCAGCGCCTGATCCTCAGGCATGGGCTTGAGCTCCCCATAGGAGAGGGCGTCCATCCTTTGGGTCATGCCCTCGGCCGCCTCGGGAGAGAGCTGGGCGCCATCCGGGCCGTAGGCCTTGAAGCCGTTGTACTCCGGCGGGTTGTGGCTGGCGGTGATCACCACGCCGGCCGCCGCGTCCAGGTGCCTGACGGCAAACGAAAGGACCGGCACCGGCCGCAGGGCGTCAAACAGCAGGGCCTTAACACCCCGGGCCGCCAGCATGAGGGCGGTTTCTTTGGCGAAGACGTCGCTTTGGTGCCTGGAGTCATAGGCGATGGCTACCGGGCCAAAGGGCATTCCCGCGTCCAGGCGCAGGTAGTCCGCCAGCCCCGCCGCAGCTCGCCTGACGGTGAAACGGTTCATGCGGTTGGGACCGGCCCCCAGAATGCCCCGCATCCCCGCGGTGCCAAAGGCCAGATCCCGGTAGAATCGGTCCTCAATGGCCTTTGGGTCATCCCGGATAATTTCCAATTCCCGGGCTAAAGCGCTATCTTCCTGGCCAAGGGCCAGCCATTGGTTATATTTCTCGTGAATATCGAACAAAAGAGATCCCTCCTTGCCGCTTTTATTATCCTTAATTATTATAAGGGAATTGAATCCCGCTGGCAATGCCCGGGGAAGGCGGTGTTTTTGCGATTCCACAGCCGGATGTCTTGACCGTGTAATGAATTTGTAATAGAATGGTACGCAAGAATCGGACGCCTCCTTGTGAGCTTGAATTTGGGAAGGAACGGGTGCGCATATGCATAAGAAGGAAAAGACCATCGGAGGGCTTAAGCGCCTGGCGGCCTGGCTTTTATCCCTGGCAGTGCTGCTGTCCCTGGCGCCGTCGCTGGGTGAGGCTGTCTCCGAGTATGGCATGACCATCAAGGATACGGTCAATATCCGCCCGGGTATGAACACTTCCGACTATATGGACCGCCTTCCCCTGGGCTGGGTGGCCAAAATTCTGGAGACCATTGAGGGCGGAGATTACACCTGGTACAAGGTGGAAACCAAACTGCCCATCTTCCCCAATCGGGAAGCCACCCAGGGCTATCTCCGGGGGGATGTGTTCCGCCCCTTCAGCGAGGCTGAAGAAGCCAGCTGGCTGGTGGGCAAGCCCCAGATTTATGGCGGCGCCGCCGCTGTCACCCCAACAACAACCGGCGGCACCGTGACGCCGGCCCCGGTTGTGACCGAACCGCCCTCATACCAGGCCCCCTCAGGCTATGTGAAAATCATTCTGGCCAACACCAACCTCCGGGATCAGCCGGAGAGCAGCAAAATTTTCGGCCAGATCCCCAAGGGCAAAATCCTCCCCTATTACGGGGATCCGGTGCAAAAGGGCAGCTACCAGTGGCAGTACGTCTTCTTTGAAGACAAGGACGAATATGGCTATATCCGCAGCGACTGCTATGAATACACCACCCTAGCGGGCGACCCCACGGCCAAGCCCAGCGCCGCCGCGGTGACGGCCAGCCCCGCGCCTCAAGTCCCGGGCACTTATGCACTGACCAAAATCAGCGGCGCCAACCTGCGCCAGACGCCCGGCGGCATCGCCGTTACAGCGCTCCTTCTCCACGCCCAGCTGAGCGTGCTGGAAGGCCCCGCCAACGGCTGGTTCAAGGTACAGTCCGGCAACTACACAGGCTTCGTGCAGGAGGACCACATCCGGGTCCTGAGCCAGGCGGAAGCGGCGGCCTGGCTTGCCAACCGCACCCTGCCGGAGGATATGTCCGCCGGCACGACACCCGCTCCCACTGCCGCTCCCGCTGCCAGCGGTTACCTGAGCATCACATTGCCCGGCACCAACCTGAGGGCAACGCCGGGCGGCACTTCCCTGTTTAAATTCGACGTGGGCACCATCCTGCCCTATACCGGCGCTCCGGTATATCACGCCAACTATTACTGGGCCTATGTGACCCATGACCGCAGCGGGCTGAAGGGCTATGTGCGCTCCGACTGCTACGTGATCACTGATGGGGGCTCAAGCCCCGTCGTTACCCCTACCCCCGCCCCCACCACACCCGGCGCCGGCCAGGGCATCGTACGGCTGACCCTGGGAGGGGTCAACCTGCGACAGGTCCCCGGCGGCCCGGTCCTGGCCACCATGCCCAGGGGCCTGGAACTGAGCTACTTCAACGCCCCCACCTACTTTAACGGTTACTTCTGGGTGTACGTGTATGACCAGGCCACCAGCCAATACGGCTATGTGCGCTCCGACTGCTATGAGATTGTTGAAGGGCTGCCCCAGCCCACCGGAGGCCCCACCCCCGCGCCCACGCCTGTCGTCCCGGCTACCGGTTACCTGAAGCTCATCAAAGGCGGCGTCAACCTGAGAAACGCCCCCGCGGGCGACACCCTGGCGCAGCTGGACCGGGACCTTGAGCTGGCCTACTTCAGCGTTTCCTCCGCTCTCGGTTACACCTGGTACCAGGTGGAGAGCCCCAAGGGCCGCGGCTGGGTGCGCTCTGACGTGATTGAAGTCACCAAGGGACCGGATGTCCCGGGCGAGACGCCCACCCCCACGCCCTCCGTCCCAACGCCCACGCCGCCTGTGGGCGAGCTGGGCTATATCCTCACCACCAAATCCGCCATCAACCTGCGCCAGACGCCTGGCTCCTCCAATATCCTGGGCCGGGTGGACATCGGCCTGGTCCTGGCCTTAACCGCCCCTGTGCAAAGCGCCCAGGGCTATAACTGGTATCAGGTGACCACCGGCGGGCGCACCGGCTTTCTCCGGGGCGACTGCGTCAGGCCCCTGACGGCGGCTGAGGTCATCGACTACATGAACGGCAAGATGCCCGGGCCCACCCCGCCCCCAGGCGGGGACCCGGCCACCGCGGGCTATGTGCTGACCACCATGACCAGCGTGAACGTGCGTGAGTCACCCAGCCTGGACGCCCGCACCCTAGGGCAGATCGCGGCCTCAGGCAGCGTGCTCCCCTATGAAAGTACCGTGACCGCCGGCGGCAGCACCTGGTTTAAGATTATCTTCCAGGAGCAGACCGGCTATCTCCTGGGCTCCACCGCCCGCATGATGACGGTGAAGGAGTACCAGGATTACCTGGCCACCCGGCCCACGCCCAGCCCCACGCCTGCCCCGACGCCCACGCCCGACCCGGCGGATTTGAGCGCTACCGCCATCACCCGCATGGACAAGGTGCTCCTGAGGCAGACGCCGGGCGGCAAGACCCTCACCACCCTCTACAAGCAGGGCACCATCCTGGCGCTCCAGGGCGCCCAGCAGCAGGCGGACAACTACACCTGGCACTCCGTGCGCACCCTGGGCGTCAACGGCTGGATCCGCGGGGACATGATCCGCATCCTCACCAAGGATGAGGAGAAGGCCCTCAACCAGACCGGAGACCCGGACGCGCCCCCCACCGCCAGTTACCGCCGGCTTGAGATTGGATCCAGCGGTGAGGATGTGACCCGCCTGCAGCGGGAACTCAACCGCATCGGCTATCTGGAGTCAGCCTACATTAGCGGTATCTTTGACGCCCAGACCCGCGAGTCCGTGAAGCTCTATCAGAAGGCTATGGGACTGATTGTGGACGGCATCGCCGGAAACGACACCCAGCACAAGCTCTTCAACACCGTGCCCGAGGATACCTATGAGCCCGGTACCGGCGGCACCGTCAGCCCCACCATCTATCCCGTGGAGAAAGCTCTCTGGGAAACGGATGTCAAAACCTTCTGGGCCCGGGGTGAAACCGCCATCCTGACGGATGTGAGGACCAAGATCTCCTTCAGGGTCAAGCGTCACGAAGGAGGCCTCCATGCGGACGTGGAACCCCTGACCGCAGCGGACACCGCCGCCATGTGCAGGGTCTATGGCGTGCAAAACGCCCAGGAGATCCTGGAGAAGAACCTCTACCAGCGCCGCCCGGTGTGGATCACCCTGAAGGGCCGCAGCTTCGCCGCCTCCATCTATGGCGTTCCCCACAACTACCCGGCTGGGGATTTCATACCGGACAACAACTTTAACGGCCAGTTCTGCGTGCACTTCGTTGGCAGCAAAATACACTCCTCCGGCACGGTTGACAACGACCATCAGAAAGCCATCACCGAAGCGTACAATGCGGCGCCAGTCAAAAAATAAACCGCAGGCACTCATCATCGGCGGCGGGGCCTCAGGCCTTGCCGCCGCCTGTTTATGCGCAAGCCGCGGCATCCCGGTGACCCTGCTTGAAAAAGAGTCCCGGGTGGGGCGCAAGCTCCTGGCCACGGGCAACGGCCGCTGCAACATCTGGAATTCGGGGCCGCCCGTGTATTATGGCGATGGGGATTTTGCCAAAAGGGTTCTTTCCCGCTGCGATGTGAATCAGGTAAAAAGCTTCTGGGAAAGCCTGGGGCTGGTGACTTATGAGGAATCAGGCGGGCTTGTCTACCCGGTCACCCGGCAGGCGGCTGTGGTGCTGGATTGCCTGAGGCTGCGTCTTGAGGCTTCTTCCCGCTGCGAGATCATCACCGGGGCCTGGGTAACGGGCATCCGAAGGAATGAGGGCGGTTTTGCCGTTACGGCAAAGGACGGCGCTGTATATGAGGCGCCATTGCTGCTGGCGGCCCCGGGCGGTCCCGCCGCCCCCAAGCTGGGCGGCAGCGGCAGCCTGCTCATGCCGCTTATTGGGCTGGGGCACCGGCTGATCCCAACGCGCCCGGCGCTCTGCCCCCTGGTCACGGACACCCAGCCCGTTCGGGGGCTCCAGGGCCTCAGGATGCCGGCGCGCCTCTGCCTGAAGGCCGGTGACCAGGCGGTTACCGCCACATCAGGGGAGGCGCTGTTTACCGATTATGGCATCAGCGGCCTGTGCGCCATGCAACTGGCCCGGGACGCGGGGGAGGGGCTTGAAAAACAAATGCCCGTGACGCTGGTGATGGATTTTTCACCCGCCCTGGGCCTGGCCCCACAATACATGGGCCGGCTTAACCCTGATGATTTTGAGGCGCGGGCTCCTGAATCACGGCAGCGGCTTCAAACGATGCTTGAAGAGCGGGAGCGCCGCCTGGGACGTCCCTATATGTACCTGGGGCTCTTGCCCCGCCTGATGGCGGAGCGCGTGCAGGGCCTCGCGATTCCTGAGGCCGCCCAGTGTCTCACGGGCCTTGAGTTGTTTGTCACAGGCATCAAGGGCTATGACCAGGCCCAGGCGGCTGCCGGGGGCCTGGACTGTGCTGATTTTGACCCGGCCACCCTGGCCTCCCGGCTGGTGCCAGGGCTGTATGTGACCGGAGAAGCGCTCAATGTGGACGGCGACTGCGGCGGCTTCAACCTCCTCTTTGCCTGGGCCACCGCCATCCTGGCGGCGCGGCACATCATTTCCTCAAGCCAATAAGGCAAAATACCGCTTTGGCCGCCCGCTTTCGCGGGTCCCGCGCGCTTGTCAAGGCTTACGGCGGGTGCTATACTGAATCCGCATTTTTGCGCTGTTTTTTGTGCTGATGGAAGAGGTGACGGGATGGAGATCAAGGCGTTTTTGCGGGAGGTAACCTCCCTGCGCGGCCTGCCGGGCGATGAGGGCCCGGTGGCAGGGTGGGTGGCTGAACGCTTCCGGGAGTACTGCGATGAGGTCAGGGTGGACACCATGCACAGCGTGGTGGGCCGCATCAGGGGCGAAGGCCCCAGGCTGGCCTTTGTGGCCCATCTGGATGAAATTGGCCTGATGGTCATCAGGATCGAGGAGGACGGCAGCCTGCGTCTGGGCCAGGTGGGGGGCATCGACCCCCGCATCCTGCCCGGCATGCGGCTGACGGTGTTCGGCAGGGAGACGCTCCCCGGCATCGTGGGGGCCAAGGCGCCCCACCTCTTGAACGACGCCGAGCGGGGGAAAGCCCAGAAGCTGGAGGACATGTACGTGGATCTGGGGCTCCCCGCTGATAAAGTAAGGGAGCTGGTGCGCGTGGGCGACCAGGTGCAATTGGAGCACCGCTTTGTGGAACTGAAGAACGGCCGCGTGGCCTCCAAAACCCTGGATGACCGCTGCTGCGTGGCCATCCTCTACCGGGCGATGCAGCTATTAAAGGGCCTCAGGCCCCAGGCGGACCTCTACTTCATCGCCTCCAGCCAGGAGGAAGTGGGCGGCCGGGGCGCCATGACCTCAGCCTTCCACACGGAGCCGGACATGGCCATGGTGCTTGACGTGGGCTTTGCCCACCAGCCGGGCTGTGACAGGGATACCACCCGCAACCCGGACGCGCCGCTGATGACCGTGGGGCCGTATCTGAACCCCGTCCTCACCAAAAAGCTGGAGGATGTCGCCAAACAGATCAAGGTGGAGCTGCAAAAAGAGGTGGCGCACCGCGGCACGGGTACTGACACCGATGAGGTGTCCGCCTCCCGCTCCGGCGTCCCCAGCGTGCTCATCGGGGTGCCGGTGAAGAACATGCATACCGCCGTTGAGGTGCTGGACCTGGACGCCCTGGAGGAAGCCGCCCGCCTGGTGGCCCATTTCGCGGCCGCGGCCCGGGCTTCCTGGGAGGAGGAACTATGGAACTGAATACCCTGGCCAACGCCTTTGGCCCTTCGGGTTGTGAGAACCCGGTGCGCGCCCTGATCCGAAAGGAAGCGGAGAAGCTCTGCGATGACGTGTCCGTGGACCGGATGGGCAACCTCATCTGCAGAAAGCCCGGGCGCGACCGGACCAAGCCTGCCGTGGCTGTTGCCGCCCACATGGACGAGATCGGTTTCATCGTGACGGGGCATATGGATGACGGTTTGCTGCGCTTCCGCCCCATCGGGGGGATCGACCCCCGGGTGGCGGTATCCAAGTGGGTTTTGTTGGGGGAAGAAGGGCTGCCCGGCGTTATCGGCGCGCCGCCCATCCACCTCCAGACCCCGGAGGATCGCGGCCAGGTGATGAAGTTCAACAAGCTGTATATCGACATCGGCGCCAAGGACCAGAAAGAAGCGGAAAAACTGGTGCCCCTTGGGACCTACGCCGTGTTTGACACGCCCTATATGGAGTTTGGCGATGGCTTTGTGGCCGCCAAGGCGCTGGATGACCGGATCGGCTGCTATAACCTGCTGAAACTGCTGGAGGACGAGTATGACGGCGACCTGATCTGCGCCTTCGTCACCCAGGAGGAAGTGGGCTTGAGGGGCTCCCAGACGGCCGCTTTCGCCCTGGAAGCGGATATCGCCGTGGTGCTTGAGGCCACCGCCGCCAACGACCTGGGGGATGTGGAAGAGCGCTTCCATGTCTGCACCCCGGGGGAGGGCGTGTGCGTGAGCTTTATGGACCGGGCTTCCATCGCCGACAAGGAGCTGTTCAGGGCCATGCTTTTTCTGGCGGAAGAGCAGGGCATTCCCGCACAGCTTAAGCGCGGGGTCACCGGCGGCAACGACGCCGCCTCTTTCCAGCGCGCCGGCCGGGGCATGCGCACGGTGGTTTTGAGCGTCCCCTGCCGCTACATCCATTCCGCCAACAACGTGGCCAAGTGGACAGATATCCGCGCCCAGGCCGACCTGGCCCGCGCGTTCCTGAAAAGCCTGTAAGAGAAGGAGAGAGATTATGCTTCGGGATACCCTAAAAACCCTGCTGGCCGCCTACGGCCCCACAGGCAGCGAAAACGCGGTGGCGGAGGCCGTCAAGGGCCTTCTGGAAGGCCATGTGGACAGCATGCACACCGACCACATGGGCAACCTCATCGTTGAGAAATTCGGCTCTGACCCGGACGGCCGGCGCGTCATGTTCTCAGCCCACATGGACCACATCGGTCTGGTGGTCACCAACATCGAGAAAGAAGGTTTCCTGCGCGTGTCCAATGTGGGCGGCATCAGCCCGGCCTACGCCTGGCGGCGCAAGGTGGTGTTTGAGGACGGCACACCCGGCGTGTGCTTTGTGGAGCCCAACCCCAAGGACAACAGCCAGCCCATGCTTGAGCACCTGTTCATCGACATCGGCGCCGAAAGCCGGGAAGAGGCGGAGAAACAGGTGCGGATCGGCGATATCGCCGTGTACGCGCCGGATTTTATCCCCCTGGGCCGCCACCGTGTGGCCTCGCCCGCCATGGATGACCGCTGCGCCTGCGCGCTGCTGGTGGAGATGCTCCTGTACGCGGAGGACCAGAAGAACACCATCGTGGGTGTTTTCTCCACCCAGGAGGAAGTGGGCCTGCGCGGGGCCGGGGTGGCCGCCTTCAATATCCAGCCGGATGTTGGCCTGGCGCTGGACGTGACCGCCTGGGGCGACACACCGGAGGTGAAATACCCGGCGGTTAAACTGGGGCAGGGCCCGGCGGTGAAGATTATGGACCGCTCCATGATCGCCAGCCCCCTGGTCAGGGACGCGCTGTTTTCAGCGGCGGAGGCCGCCGGCGTCCAGGTGCAGAGGGAAGTGCTGGCCTATGGCGGCACGGACGGCGGCGCCATCCAGACCAGCCGGGGCGGCGTGCCCACCGGCACCCTGTCCATCCCCTGCCGCTATGTGCACTCCGCGGTTGAGACCATCGATATGCGGGACATGGAGGGCGCGCTGAAGGTGCTGCTCCAGTTCATCGACCGCGTATAGGATGAGGTATCGGAGGTAACCTGTATGATCATCACGACCACTTCCCGGATAGAAGGCCGTGAAGTTGCCGAATATATGGGCATTGTGTTTGGCGAGGTGATCGCCGGCATCAACTTCATGAAGGATATCGGCGCCGGCCTGCGCAACTTCTTTGGCGGACGCTCCCAGGGATATGAAGAGGAGCTGCTCAACGCACGCGCCCAGGCATTGCAGGAGATGGAGCAGCGCGCCCGCCAGCTGGGCGCGAACGCTGTGGTCGGTGTCAAGATGGACTATGAGGTGCTGGGCGCCGATAACGGCATGCTGATGGTGACCTGCTCGGGCACCGCGGTGCGACTGAAGTAAATTGGGCCGGGCATCAGCCGGAGCCAAGGCGCCGGCATTTCCAAAAACCAGAAACGGAGCGAAGCATGAAAGATATTTCCGCCGCCAACCTGCGCAGCATGTTTATAGAGTTCTTTGTCAACAAGGGGCACACCGTAATCCCCTCGGCTTCCCTCATCCCCGAGAATGACCCCACGGTGCTCTTTACCACCGCCGGCATGCACCCTTTGGTGCCTTACCTGATGGGCCAGGCCCATCCGGCCGGCAAGCGCCTGGTGAACGTGCAGAAGTGCGTGCGCACCGGTGATATTGACGATGTGGGGGACATGAGCCACCTCACCTTCTTTGAGATGCTGGGCAACTGGAGCCTGGGAGACTACTTCAAGAAAGAAATGATCCCCTGGAGCTGGGAGTTCCTCACCAGCCCCGGGTATCTGGGGCTGGACAAGGACAGGCTGGCCTTCTCCGTGTTCGAGGGGGATGAGAACGCCCCCCGGGACCAGGAGAGCTTTGACCTGTGGGTGAAGGCCGGGGCCAGGCCCGAGCAGATCTTCTTCCTGCCCAAGGAGTACAACTGGTGGGGCCCTGCCGGGCAGACGGGCCCCTGCGGGCCGGACACGGAGATGTTTATCGTACGGGACCAGGAGCCCTGCGGGCCTGACTGCAGCCCCGCCTGCGGCTGCGGGCGGTACCTGGAGATCTGGAACGATGTGTTCATGCAGTATGAGAAGCTGGCGGACGGGCGCTATGTGCAGCTTAAGCACCAGAACGTGGACACGGGCATGGGCCTTGAGCGCACGGTCTCCGTGCTGGCGGACAAGGCCTCGGTGTATGAAACCGACCTGTTTTCTGGCATCATAGCCAAAATTGAGGAGCTCTCAGGCATGCGATATGAAAGCGCAGATGAGGAGCGCCTCCGGGCCTTCCGCATCATCGCCGACCACCTGCGCACCGCCACCTTCATCCTGGGGGACTCCCGGGGCGTGACGCCTTCAAACGTCGACCAGGGCTATGTCCTGAGGCGGCTTATCAGGCGCGCAGTGCGCCATGGCATGAGCCTGGAGATGCCTGAGGGCTTCACGGCGGATGTGGCGATTGTCATCATCAACCAGTACCAGAGCGTGTACCCGGAGCTTCGGGACAACCGTTCCTTTGTGCTGGAGCAGCTGCTGCTGGAGGAAAAGCGCTTTGCCCGGACGCTGCGCCAGGGTGTCAGGGAATTTGAAAAGATGCTCTCCCGGATGGAGGATTCCATCGGGAAGATGGACTCGTTCAGGAACGAGCTGCGGGAATCCCTCTTCAAGGACGCGGACCTGCAGCGCCTGGCGCAGGCGGAGGAGGCCATGCGTAACATCGGCTCCACCCTCCGGCCCACGCCTGAGGCCCAAACTTTTATCCGCGAGATTTCGGAGGTGTCCCAGGCGGTGGACACCATCAAGGCCTTCAAGGACAAGATGGACGCCCGGCTCAAAAACCTTAAGATCATTTCCGGCCGGGACGCCTTTAGGCTTTATGACACCTATGGTTTCCCGGTGGAAATCACCATGGAAATGGCCCGGGAGCGGGGGCTGAAGGTGGATAATGAGGCCTTTAAGGAGCGCTTCCGCCAGCACCAGAAGACCAGCCAAGCCGGGGCTGAGCAGCGCTTCAAGGGCGGCCTGGCCGACAGCGGCGAAAAGACCACCAGGCTCCACACCGCCACACACCTGCTCCAGGCGGCGCTTCGGCAGGTGCTGGGCCCGGAGGTGGCCCAGAAGGGCTCCAACATCACCGCCGAGCGCCTGCGCTTTGACTTTACCTTCGGCCGCAGAATGACGCCGGAGGAGATTATAGAGGTGGAGCGCCTGGTGAACGAGGTGATCAAAGCCGACGCCCCCATCTCCTATACCGAGATGACGGTGGATGAGGCAAAGGCCCAGGGCGCCATCGGCCTGTTTGAATCCCGCTACGGCGACAAGGTGCGGGTGTACAGCATGGGCGATTTCTCCAAGGAGATCTGCGGCGGGCCGCATGCCAGCAGCACCGGTGAGCTGGGCAGCTTTAAGATCCAAAAGGAAGAGAGCTCCTCCGCCGGGGTGAGAAGGATCAAGGCGACGGTAGGGGCCTGAACACAGGGCCTGTAGCCATGTTGGTTCAGAACGAACGCCGGACGGCAGCGTCCGGCGTTTTCACTCCGATAAATGTTTGTCAGTACATAAGGAAAATACCATGTATCAAGAAATGCGTGAACGCGCCCTCCGCTTCCTGAATGAAAAGCCCCTGCTTCGGGTGGCGGCCCTGGCGGCGTTTGACCGGGAAGGCGCGGAGATCCTGGATATCAAAGAAGACGGCGCCCTGCTGAGGGACGCCCAGAGCGGCATCGTTTTTCTGTGCGCCGACAGCGATGAGACGGCTGAGGCTATGCTCTTCTCGCTTCCTGACTGCGATATTATGACCAATGAGCGGACGGCGCTGGATGGCCCGATTTCGGCACGCTACGGTTTCACCTGGCGAACGCCGGTCAACAACACGGTCTATGAAAGCGATGTGCCCGTGCCGGTGGACCCGGGTTTTATTCTCCGTCCCCTGACCATGGACGAGTATCCCCTGGTGCGGGAGCATTACCAGCTGCTGGACGGCGAGGGGTTGGCTGAGCATGTCGCCCGGGGAGACATCATGGGCGGTTACACCGGCGATGACCTTGTGGGCTTTATCGGACGGCATGACGAGGGCAGCCTGGGAATGCTCTATGTCTTTCCCTGGCAGCGCCGCAAGGGCTATGCCTGGCAGATGGAGGGGCACATGATCAACCGGGTGCTGGCCCTGGGGGAGCGGGTGTTTGGCCAGGTGATCCTGGGCAACGAGAGTTCCCTGGCCCTGCAGCGCAAAATTGGCATGACCATCAGTGAGGACGCGGTCAGCTGGCTGGGGAGGTAAATGATTTCCTCACCCTGTCAGGGCATCAGCCCTCCAGCGCTTGCGCCCATTCCTTTTCCGGAACTCCGCCAGGATAGGGCATTTCACCAGCATACCGTCTGAGGCCAGCAGCGCCAACCACCCCATTCCGGCATTCCGGGCAGCTTATCCTAATGTCCCGGCGCCCGGCAGCTTAGGCCGCAGGGGATAAAGAACCTCTTTAGAGGCAGCCCGCCATTATTATGCCAGGCGGCCAGCTCTATCCGTTTAGGGTTATCCTCTTTGATATTCCGGAAGGTGTAGGCGATGCCTTCCCATTCAGCCAGCCTCTGGCATTTTTGCAGGTGCAGCAGCCGGGGCAGCGGACATTAAGCGGCATTATTCAATGGCTAATAGCAGGGCAGCCCCCGGGCTTCCCGGAAAGTACGGATCTCCTCCTGCAGGATCTTGCCCTGGTCAATCACCACCGCGGCTTTCATATGCTCAGGTAGCTTTCCCTCCACCATCGGGTCAATCAGGGGCGCCAGCCCCTGGCTTATCACATGGCTGACGGTCTTGGGGTACATGGCGGGGGTGTTGTCCACCGCGTAGTGGACCACGCCGTCCACCGTGTAGACCGGGTCGTCAATGGTGGTGGGGCAGGAGGTCTCTATTTCCAGGGACTGGTTGCAGGTGACGTCGATAATCAGCGTCCCCGGCTTCATCTTCTTCAGGTCTTTGCGGTAGATGACCCGGTCCTCCCGGGAAGTGTCCCACATGACGCAGTTTACCAGCACATCATAATCATACATTTTTTTGCGGAACAGCTTCTCAAATTTGCGGCCGTATACATCCACCCGGGCTCCCAGGCCGTGGAGGATGCGCAGGGCACCCTTGGCGGTCTGCCCGTTGCCCAGGATGGCCACCGTGGCGTCATAGGGCATCCGGCCGCTGTAGCGGAAGCCGTGGAGGATTGCGGCCTCGCCCGCCACTTCCCGGTTGCGGTAGAAGAGGTAGCGCCCGTCCTCATAGATCTCCTCCCAGGCCAGGACACTGTGGCGGCCGCTTAAGACCTGGGTGGTGAAATCTGTCATCTGCACCGCGTGGGCCCAGCCAAAGAGAATCCGGCCGGGCTGAAGTTCTTCCAGGTAGTCCGCGTCCCCCAGCTTCACATCGGTGATGATGTCGCATTTCAGGGCTTCCGACCGTGGCACCATCTTTACCCCCTGGGCGATGTAGGCCGCGTCCGGTATCCCCAGGGAAAGGCCGTATCCTTTCTCAAAATAAAGCTTCCGCCGGTGCCGTATCCCGGCCAAGTCCCCTGGCAGGAGGGCACGGCGCTCCTCGTTGTTCTTGTGGCTGATAATCAATCCGACGCTCTGCATGATGTGCCTCCCTTCATTATTGTTTTGTATGCCGCAGCTTCACGCTTCCCGTGCCCTTCCAACCGGCGCCATGTAGATAACGAACTCATCCTCCCCGTCCAGGCCCAGCAGCCCGTCCGCTTCCTTCTGGTCATAGGCGGCAACGGCGCAGGTCACGCATCGGATGGCTTCCGCCGCCAGGTAGAGGTTTTGGCAGACATGGCCGGCGTCCAGGGCGATCTCCTTGTGGGAGGCGTGTAGATAACGCCACTCCATGCGGTAGGGGATGGCGCTCCAGATGAATACTACCGGGGCCTGGCCCACAAAGGTTTGCCCCATGGCGGCCTGTGCTACTTTGTCCTGAAGGTTCCCGGGGCTCCCCTGGTAGACCAGCGCGTGCTCAAGCGGCAGATAGCGCCAGAGGCCGGCGGAAAACGCCTGGCCGTCCCGGGTAATGGCTGGTTTGGTGAGCGCCAGGTAGGTTTCCAGCGCGTGGCGGTTGCCGGCGGAGGGAACGTTGCGCATCACGCGCTCCCCCTTGATCCTGCGCACCCCCTGGGTGGCCCACAGCAGGAAGGACAGTTCCTCCGCCGTGATGGGCTTATCCGGGTAACGCCTTGCGCTCTGGCGCCGGCCGATGAGGCCGGCCACATCGTTGTCAAGCGTTATGGCGCCCCGCCATTCGGGCAGCGGCTGGGCTTTTTGCCCTTCCTCCAGCGGCTTTTCCACCGGCGGCATGGGATAGCCCAGGGACTGGTCGGACTGGGAGAAGTCCGTGCCCTTGCGGATATTTTCTTTGAGGAAATCACGCAGTTTTCTAATGCTCTCGTCGTTTTTCATGCTGTCCTCCAGCGTATTGGTGCTGTTATTGTAACATGTCAGTGTGCCCTGCGCCAAACGGCCGGGTGAAAGAGCACCAGCAGGGGAATGAATTCCAGGCGGCCCAGCAGCATCAAGCCCGAGAACATATACTTCACCCCCGGGGAGAAGTGCCCATAGCTTTCCATAGGCCCCACCAGGGACAGGCCTGGCCCAATGTTTGACAGGCAGGACGCCGTGGCGGAAAAGCTGGTGGTGAAATTTACCCCGTCCAGGCTGGCCAGCAGTGTCCCTAGCAGAAGAAAGAAGACATAAATGATAAAAAACACCATCACGCTATGCAGGGTTTCAGCGTCTACCAACCGCCCCTCCAGCTTGATGGTTTTCACATGGCGGGGGCGCACCGTGTGGCCGATTTCCCGGCCCGCGGATTTTCCCATCAGCATGATCCGGGACACCTTGATGCCCCCGCCGGTCGAGCCGGCGCAGGCGCCGATGAGCATCAGCAACACCAGCAGGATCCTGGAAAACTGGGGCCACAGGTCGAAGTCGCTGGTGGAGAATCCGGTGGTAGACATGATGGAGGCCACCTGGAAGCTGGCGTGGCGCAAGGCCGTGGCCGCATCGCCATAGTGGGCGGTGGTGTTCAGGGTGATGACTGCGATGGCCACAAGCCCGATCAGGTAATAGGTTCGGATCTCTTCATGGCGCAGGGCCTTTATTCCCTCACCCTTGAGCAGGCGGAAATAGACGATGAAGTTGGTGCCAAAGAGGAACATGAACACCGTGATGAGGATCTCGGCCGCCACGTTGTTGTACGCGCCCACCGACAGGTTGCGGTTGGAGAAACCGCCCGTGCCGGCCGTGCCCAGCGCGTGGATGGCCGCGTCAAACAGCGGCAGGCCCGAGAGCATCAGAAGGCCTGTGAGCAAAAGCGTCATCACGGCGTAGATGGCGTACAGCACCCGGGCGGTGTCCCGCATGCGGGGCAGCATCCTGGAAAATGTGGGGCCTGGGCTCTCCGCTCGGGCCAGGAAGGCGCTGCGCGCCCCCAGTTTGGGCATCACCGCCAGGGTGAGGATCAGGATGCCCATGCCTCCCACCCAGTGGGTGAAGGAGCGCCAGAACAGGATGCCCTTTCCAAACTGCTCCACCTGGCTGAAGATGGTGGCGCCGGTGGTGGTGAAGCCGGAGACAGTTTCAAAATAAGCATCCCAGAAGTACCCCGCGGCGCCCGAAAACATAAAGGGCAGCGCGCCAAAGGCGGACAGCAGCGCCCAGGCCAGCCCCACCACCACCAAGCCCTCATAGGCGTGCAGCTCCCGCTCCCTGGGGCGAAAAAACAATATCAGCAGAAGTCCCGCTGCCAACGCCAGGATGATGCTGTACGCGAACGCCAGTGCATCCCTCCCTCCGTCCGCCAGGGCCACAAAAAGGGAAGGCATCATCAGCCCGGCTTCCACCGCCAGCAGCCTTCCCAGGAGGTTCAGGACCAGCGCGTAATTCATTATCAATGTCTCCGGATGATGTCGCCCAGTTCGTTCATGCCGCTTTCCCTGACAATCACGATGACCCGGTCGCCGCTCTCCAGCGTGTCCTCCCCGAAGGGGATATGCACCTTTCCATTGCGAACGATGACGGCCACCAGCGCGTCCGGCTTTATCCAAAGGTCCTTGAGCTTGATGCCAATCACCGGCTCCGTTTGGCCCACATTGAACTCCAGCGCCTCGGCCTTACCGTCCATCAGCCGGTAGAGGCGCTGCACCTGGTTGGGGCCCGCGGCGCCGGAGCGTGTGCGCACCGTGCGCAGGATGGTGTTGCTGGTGACCTGCTTGGCGCTCACAGCGCTGTCAAGGCCCATCAGCCTGAGGATGGGATTGTAATTCTCATGGTTGTTCTTCACCACCACCTTGCGCACCCCATTGCGGGCCGCGTAAAAGCCAGCCATGATGTTGTCCTCGTCACGGCCGGAAAGGGTGATGAACGCGTCATTTTTTTTAAGCCCTTCTTCCATCAGCAGCTCATGGTCGGTGCCGTCGCCCAGGATGATATTGGCCTCCGGCAGCATATCCGTCATCTCCCGGGCTTTTTCGGGGTCAATCTCAATGATGGAAACGGCCATGCGGGTCTCCAATAGAATCCTGGCCAGGTAGAAGGCGATGCGGCTGCCTCCCATGATCATAGCGCTTTGGACGCTGATGGTGTTCTTGCCCAGGGCTTTGAAGAAAGCCGTGATGGTAGCGGTGTCTGACACCACAAAGACCCGGTCCCCTTCCCTTAAAACGAAATCACCCTTTGGAATGATGGCTTCCCCGTCCCGCTCCACAGCGCTTACCAGCACCTGGGGCAGATGCTTTTTGTGGCGGGCGATGGCCTTAAGGCTCATCCCGGCCAGGCCGTCCGGCTTGGCGACGCGGAAGTCCACCATCTCCACCTGGCCCCCGGCAAAGGTCTCCACCCCGCCTGCGAAGGGATAGCGGAGAATCCGGCTGATCTCCATCGCCAGGGTGCGCTCGGGGTTCAGGATATAGTCAATCAGCAGTTCTTCCATCAGGAAACGCTGGCTGCGGTTGTACTCGGGGTCCCTGATGCGGGCGATGGCGTACCGGGCGCCCAGGCGCTTGGCGGTCAGGCAGACCAGCATATTGACTTCGTCGGATACCGTCACCGCGATGACGATGTCCGCCCGTTGGATGGCCGCTTCCCTGAGCGTTTCCACGCTCACCCCGTTACCTTTGATATACATCGCGTCCAGCATATCCTGGTTGCGCTGCAGGACCAGCTCGCTGCGCTCCACGATGGCGACCTCGTGCTCCTCAGCCACCAGGCGGGAGGCCAGTTCGTGGCCTACCTTGCCGTCTCCCACGATGATAATGTACATATTCCCTCCCGACGCGCATTTCCCCGCCATTATAAACCCTGCGCCCAAGGTCACGCAAACGGCGCCGGAACCCGGCCTCCGGCCGGCCCGGGCCGCCCAATTAAGCCGGTCGCCGGACAAATGCTGGCAATAATTACGCCGGCCGCTTGATAAAATGGAGGTTTTTTTGTTTTTCGGGATAGCGACAGATTACGATATTGCTGGATTCCAACAAATATATTACATTTTACACTTGCGGAATTTCGAGTTTTGTATTAGTATATAAGCGCGAATGATGCAGACAGCATGGTTCAGAAATCCAACAAGCCAGGGGACGTCATGCCAAGGGTTTTATCCATTCAATACACGATGGTTGCCGGCTGCATAGAAAAGTTTCCCCCGGAATATGACAGGAGAAGATAGTCATGAAAAAGTTTGTCCAGCGCTCGTATTATGGCGGACTGAGGGAGTCGGTCCTGGAACAGCTCAGCCCTGAAGAACGCCGCGATTACCAGGATGGCGCTTCCATGCTCAAAGCCCTGGGAGACCCTCAGCGTGCGATGCTGGTTGACGCTTTGTCCTGCCGCCCCCTGTGCGTGTATGAGATGCAGCAATTGGTTTCCTGGAGCCAGGCGACTCTCAGCCATCACCTGAAGACCCTTCGGGAAAATGGGCTGGTGAACACCAAACGCAAGGGCAAGTGGATTTATTACAGCCTCAACGAGGACGGCATTGCCGCCGCCAAGGATTTTTTGGAGCGCCTGACCAACGGCAGCGGCGTCTGCCTGAGCGATTATGTAACGCCGCCTGAAGAAGCCTGAAGCCAGGGATAATACTATAAATCAAGGCGTCCGATGACGCCTCAGACTGTAGACAAAGTCCCAGCCCCGAGCGGCTGGGACTTTGCCATTGAGCTGAAGGAAAGCAAGGAATAATCAAGGGAAACAAGACGAAATATGATATAATAGGGCAAGAAACAAAGGGGTTTATGCCTTATGATGACAAGAGATTCGGATGACAAACGCACACAGATTGTCTGCTTCTGTATAGATGATTTAGTGCCAGCGGATCATCTGCTTCGGTT
>JAQVQY010000057.1 GCA_028701335.1 Eubacteriales bacterium | reverse complement strand
AGCCTTGAACACCTCCTGCGTGAGGGCTTCCCCCAGGGCGGTATCGGCGTCTATCAGGTCAATCCACACCCTGTCCCCGGGCTTCACCTTGCAGGAATAATGCACCAGGGTCCGGGCCAGTTTCTCGATCCGCGGGTCGCGCATATTGTTGTCTCCTTATCTTTTCCTGCCCGAAATCCTCCGGGCGATGGGGTGTTCAAAAAAGCAGGTAATGGCTGCCGATATTAAAATGCTGATCGCCAGCGCCAGAACCACGAAGGGAATCTGCCAGCTTCTCTCCCCCGTCATGTGGGGCTGGGCGGAATTGCTGGCCGGTATCTTCAAGCGCCGCATCAGCCCCGCCACCACTTGGTGCCACATGTAGAACTGGAAGGAGATGGCGGAAAGGAAGCGGGCCACGGGGTTCCCCAGAAGCCTTCTTATGCCATGCAGCCCCAGGGAAACGCCAACAAACACCAGGGACAAAAGCACCGACAGCGGAAAGCGCCGCACCATCTGCCCGGCCCTTAAGGCTTGAAAGCCCACCTCCGCCGACTGGCCCAGGATAAGCCGGGAGATGAGCCAAACGCTTAGGGCGGTGATCAACGTCATCACCAGGCGCGTGGGCCTGCTGTCCGCCATGTTCCGCCTGAGCCAGGCATAGGCCCAGGCAGCCAGGAAGCCGTTTAGGTACACATCCATGAAGGCGGGCAGCTGGTTTAGGAGCATGGCGCTGTCCGGCTGGTTGAGCGCATAGGCCCTGAATCCAAGGCCGGCCGCCAGCGCCCCGCAGTAGGTCAGCAGGGGCTTCTTCCAGAAAGCCTTCGCCACCAGCGGGAAAATCAGGTAAAACTGTACCTCCACCCCCAGCGTCCACAACACCCCGTTAAGCGGCGTGTTGAGGTTGGAGAACCGAAACCACGGATGGGTGAAGGTGAGGTGCGCCAGCCAGTCAAGGACAGCGTGCCAGGCATTGGCGTAGCGGCCCAGCGGCAGGGCGGATACCAGGAACACCACCAGGAGGTTTAAGGCATAGCTGGGCATGATGCGGGCAAAGCGCCGGCGGAAGAACCCCTGAAATTCGATGCTGTCCCTGCCCTCCGCCCTTCTTTGCGCGTGGGGCAAAAACAGCAGGAAGCCGCTTAGCAGCAGCATTCCGTCCACCCAGATGTAGCCGGTACGCAGCCACGGCGCCAGGCTCACTTTGGCGCCCAGGACATTGATTTCCGGCGTCCACCAGCTGATCTGCCAGTAGTGGAAACAGGCGACGGAAAACACCATCAGCCACCTGAGGCCGTCCAGCGCCGGCAGGTAACCGGGGGCCAAACCTTTTTGCTGTGCGGCTTTTCGCCGCCCTGTCACGGCGCCTCCTCAGTGACCCGGGTGAACTTGTAGAGCTTTTTGGTGGGGGTGTGCCTTAAGGTCATCCGCTTATCCCGGCTATCCACAATGTGGTAGTTGATGTTCAGTTCTGAGGGGCGCTCTCCTGCCAGGAGGGTAAAGTTTTTGGCGGAATAGAACATCTCCTTGCCCTCAATGCTGCAGCTGCCGTCATCCCGGAAGATGAACACCGCGCCCTTCTCCGTCTTCCAGGTGCCAATGACCCGGTAGCTGGCCCGGTCCAGCTTCCTGGAGGACACATCCTTGTAGTCCAGGATTTTTCGGTAATAGACCAGCGCCTCATAGGGCTTGTTGTCATTGTACAGCTCATTGGCGTAGAGGTAATTGGCCTCCTTGTACATATCGTCAATATCGGCGTATTTTTCGCCCGTGTTCTGCCGGTCAAGGCCTTCCAGGGCATCGATAACGGTTTTGTAGTCTTTGGCCTTCATGCCCTCCTGGGCGCTCAGGTAGGCCTCCTCGTAATAGGCGTCAAAGCTGGCCTCCCGGCGGGCTCCGGCGTCCTCATACTGGGGGATAAGCGCGTACAGCTGCGCCGCGGCGCCGTAGTCCCCTGCCTGCTCGCTGGCCTGGGCCTGGGCGTAGATGGCGTTCCGGTACAGCTCATCCGCGTTTTTATAGTCCCGGATCTCCTCAAGCTGCGTGGCGGCGCCCGCCAGGTCGCTGTCGTTTAAGAGCGCCAGCGACTGCTGGTACACCGCCTCCTGCCACTTCTCCCTGGCGTCCTCATAGTCCCCCAGCCGCTGGAAAAGGGGCATGGCGGCCGCCTGGTCCCCCGCCTCAAGGAGCTGGTTTGCCTGGGTGTAAAGCGCCTGCTTTAGGTAGTCAGCACTCCGCTCATACTCCCCCAGGGCCACGAACTGGTCAATGGCGGCCTGTGTTTCCCCCGCTTCCAGCAGGGCGATGGCCCGGTTGTACTCGGCCCGCTTCATCTCCGTTTCAGCCCCCGGGTAGTCCGGGATCATGGCGAAGGCCCCGGCGGCATTCGCGTAGTCCCGCTGGTTGCTCAGCGCGATCCCCAGGTCAAACCGGGCCTTGGGCGCCAGTTCCGGCGCGTCCTGATAGTCCCCGGCCAGGAGGAACAGGTCGGCCGCTTCCTGCAGCTTCCCCTCCGCCTGGGCATTCAGGGCCAGGTTGTAGTTGCTCTGCTGCATGGCCAGGGCGCTGCCGGGGATATCGGGCGCGTCCTCAAAATACTGGGCGGCCCCGGCCCAGTTGCCCGCCTCCTGCTCTTTTAACCCCATGCGGTAGGAGGCCTCCTGGGAGAGGATGGCGCTGTCCCGGTAGGCCAGGATCTGGTCGAACTTCTCCTTGGCCTGGGCCAGCTCCCCCTGCTGAAGCAATAGAATGGCCGGCTCATACAGGCACTCGGAGGCCCGCCTGAAGGCGTCCAGGTAGTCCCCGGCCAGGAGGAACTTCTCCGCCGCCAGGTCATAATCAGCCGCAGCGAACAGCTGGTCTCCCCAGCCGTAGTAGACCTCCTGGAGCTTAAGCTTCGCGTTCTGGTGCTCCGGCAGTTGCCTGAGCAGGTTTTCCGCCAGGGCGTATTCCTTTTTCTCCAGGTGGGTGAGGGCCGGCAGATAAAGGCAGTCCTCCGCCAGTTTGGCGGCATCCCTGTAGTTTCCAAGGTCCAGCAGCTTCTCCCGGGCGGCCGGGTAATCCAGGTTCTCCATGAGCGCTTTGGCCCAGAGGTACCGGGACTCGTCCGCCTTCTCCCGGCTGTCCCCGTAATCCCCCAGCTCCTCATAAAGCGTGACCGCTTCCTCAAAGCTGCCGGCCTGGGCTAAAAGCCCCGCACGGGTGTGCCTGGACTGGTTGAAGCGCCCGGCGCTGTCCTGATAGTCTCCCAGCGCGGCGTAGAGGGTTTCGGCGCTCCGTAGCGAGGTGACGGTGGCAGTATCCGCCAAATCCCCTGCCTTGCGGTAGTCCGCCTCCAGCGCCATGGCCCCGGCATCCCGGTAGTCCGTTAGCGCCAGGAAGCCCGCCCTGGCCTTGTCATAATCCTTTTGCGCCAGCGCCTGCTCAGCCTGGTAATAGTTGTAGGCCGGGATGCCGTGGAAATACACCAGATAAGCCCCCGCCAGGAGGATCACCAGGCTGGTTAAGGTGATCAGGGCGCGCCGAGTGCGCTTTCTGCGCCGCTGCTCCTTCATCTCCCGGGCTTCCTGCATGCGCCCGGCTTCTGCCCGGGCGGCGCGGGCTTTTTCCTCCATCTCGCTGTCAAGCCGGAAGATCACCGTCTCCACCGCGGCCTTGTTGAACCGGGTGAACTGGGCGTGCTTCTCCCGCCCACAGCGCAGGCACTCATCCACACCCGCGGCGTTGGGCCTGCCGCACACGCACAGCCAGACGGAACCCTGGTCGCTGGGATAGCCCAGGGCGTCCTCCCCGGCCAGTTGGCGCAGCACGTCCAGCTGCCGGGAAGGCGCCAGGCGGTTATCCCGGTAGTCGGTCATATCCTGGGCGCCCCGGCGCCACACCGTGCCGTCTGAGAACCAGACTTTTTCAATGATGAAGTCAAGGCTGTAGGCCTTTTCCCCGTCCTCAATGGCCACCAGCACCTCAAAGGCGCTGTGCGCCTCCCCCTGAAGGCCCTGAACCCGCTCCACCTGGCGCTGGGTCTGCTCCCCCTCTTCGTCAAAGCTCAAAAAAGCCGCCTGGATGGACACCACCGGCTTGTCGGAGAGGTTGAACATGTGGAGGCTGACCACGGGATACTCCGCGGTGGGCATTTTGAAATGCCACAGCTCCACCGGGCAGGAAAGGTCAATCTTCATCGCGTTACCTCAAGTCAGGGGGAAGGGCTTACAGATAGGTGAGGGACATGACAGCCAGTTTGTCGTCCATAAATGTCAGCACCAATCCAGCGCTGCCGTTGTCCGAATCGATCACATAGTAAAGGGTCACATAGCCGCTGCCGGAAACCATCGCGCCGTAGGGGGGCGTTTGCCCCTGGCCATAGAGCGAACCGCCCTCCACGGGCAGCTGGTCCCCATGGGCGAACAGGCTGATGGCCTGCGCCAGGCTCTGGCCCAGCCGGAGGCCCCGGGGACCGTCAAAGCTGCCTGAATTGATGGTGATGCGCTCAGCCCGCGCGGCCTTGCCGCCGTCTTCCAGGCTGAACACCGCCTCCACCCCCGGCCACTGGAGGGTGAGCAGGCTGCCCCCGGAAATCTTTGCCTCATCCTCATGCTCCGGCGCGCCCAGGATGGCCTGGGCTGTTTCGGGCGTCAGGTCAAAGAAGTCCAGGCCGCCAATTTCCATATCCTCCCGCTCAAGGGGGCTGCCCGGCTGGCCCAGGTTCATGACCACGCTGTTCTCCTCCTGGAGGGACGCCAGGCGGCCGATGGCCTCCTGGGCTTCCGTTTGGCTCAAGGGAACCTGGCTAAAAAAGGAGCGGATGGCGCGCACCCGGCCTTCCGAGATGGTGTACTGCATCCCGGCCCGGGCCACGCCGCCGTCCACCTGGTGGTAGACGTTGTACTCGACCAGGCTGAGCGTCTGGCCGTCCCGCACCACAAAGCCAGTGTAGACCGCGGCCGGCAGCTCACCCGAGATATAAAGGACGGCGCTGTCCTGATTGCCGGCCAGGTAGGGGTTGTCATTGGGGTAGGCTTTGAGCAAATCCTCAAGGGAGCTGTCCGCCGTGACGCCCCGGGGGCCCAAAAGCTGCCCGTCCTGGCCCGCCTCCAGCGTTACCGCGGCGCCCAGCACCACGGAGTCCGCGCTGATATCCTCACTGGAGAGGGTCAGTTCATAGCCCTGCCCCAGGGCCACCCAGGCGTCCCCTGCCTTGCGCAGGGTGGGCTCATCCGCCACAGCCTTTTCCAGGATGGCGGCGTTGAAACTTTCAATCTCGGCCAAGGTAAGGGCGCCAGGGGATGCCTCCGCTATTGCCAGGCCGGAAAGGAACAGCAAAAGGGCTGTTAAAAGGGCTGTCAGGCGTTTCATACTTATTTTCCTCCCTGGGGGGCTTTCAGTCTGTCCCCCGCCTTCTTGTTTCCAAAACCCATGGACAGCGCGTCCACCGGGCAGACATTCACGCAGTCTCCGCAGCGCACGCACTCCGCGTGGTTGAGCTCATGGATGGGGTCAAGGGCCATACCGCAGGCCTTTTCGCAGGCACCGCACTTGATGCAGGCCGCCTCGTCCAGGCGCAGCCGGTACAGGGACACGGGGTTAAGCGCACTGTACACCGCGCCCAAAGGGCAAAGGTACTTGCAGAAGGGGCGATAGAGCACCACTGACAGCAATAGAACGGCCACCAGCAGGGACATCTTCCAATAAAACAGCGCGCCCACATTATATTGGCTGGCGCTGCCCGGGTCAATTAAATCAATGGTGGGCGCGATGGGGAGGGTGAGCTTCAGGTCCCCGCCCGTCACCCCGGCGCCGGCCCGCGCGGGCTGGAACAGCACCAGGGGCACCGCCCCCTCCCGCGTCCCCGCGGGGCACACCAGCTTGCAGTAATAGGGGCTGGACTCACCCGCCGGGTTGGTCAATGCAAGCGGCAGGAGGATCACCAGCACCGCCAGAAGCACGTATTTCAGCGCCCGCAGCGGTCGGTCGCCCCTGAAGGTCCTCACCTTCCGGGGAAAGGGGATCTTATGCAGCAGCTCCTGGATCATCCCAAAGGGGCACAGGAAGCCGCACACCATGCGCCCCAGCGTGGCGCCCAGGAGCAAGAGGAAGCCAAAGAGGTACAGGGAGATGTTGAAGGACCGGCTGCCGATCACCGCCTGGAGGGCGCCGATGGGGCAGGAGAGCACCGCCCCCGGGCAGGAATAGCAGTTGAGCCCCGGGTGGCAGAGCTGCTTTAAGTCCCCCTGGTAGATTTTGCCCGCGGCAAATCCCGTGACATAGGAGTTGGTGAGGGCGGCCACAAACAGCTGAATCACCAGCCGCCCCCTGACGAAAACCGTTTTGCGCCCCTTAGCCAACGCCGATGCACTCCAGGCAGATCCTGATCGCCTTGTTAAGCACCACCGCCGCCTCGCCCCTAAGAACGCCAAAAACCATCATCACGGCGCCAACCAGGGCCAGGGGGAGCCAGAGCCTGTCAGCCTTCATCCATCTCAAGGCTTCTGTCCTCCAGATACTTCAGGAAGCCGTCGATTTCTTCCCGCCAGCCTTCCAGGTCCCGGGAGCCGGGGATGACGCCGGCCACCGTGCCGGCCTCATCAATCAGCCAGGTGGTGGGGAAGACGGTCACCTGCAGGCCGTAGTCCGGCGCGTTCATCAGCACAAACAAGTTGGCGTCAGGATTGATCAGCGGGAAGGTGAGCCCCAGGTTCTCCGCCAGCGCCCGGGCGGCCTCGCTCTGCTCCTCCCAGGGCACCAGCTCGTCATCCTTTACCGTCACGCCCTCGGCATGCAGGCCGATGATGGTGATCTTTCCGGCGTATTCTTTGGCCAGCTCGTCCAGGTGGGGCATCTCCACCACGCAGGGGTTGCACCAGGTGGCCCAGATGTTGATGAGCGCCGGCTTTCCCTCAAACACCGAGGCGTCAAAGGGCTCGCCGTAGATGTCTTGAAGCTCAAGGCCGGCAAAAAAGTTGGAGCGTTGTACCGGCTCCGCGCTTGGCAAACCACCTGTTGTTGGCACTACTGTCACTTGGGATTCGGGAGCTGGAGTGTCCGTTAGCGCGGCTGTTGGCTCAACCGTTGGTTCTGGCGTTTGCGAAGGAACCGGGGTTGAAGTTGTTTCCGCTGGAAGCGGTGTCTCCATGGGCTTTTGCCTTGTCAGCAGGTATATCCCCGCCGCTAAAACCACAATGGCAACAACTATCAAGGCCACATTTTTCTTTTTCACGCTGGAGATGTTTCCTTTCCGTCCTGGTCTATGCGCGCCAGGATCCAGGGCGCGGGGCTTGGTTTATCGGGTGAAACGGTGAGGGCGCTTTGGAGCGCTTCCTCCGCCTGCACCGCCAGCGCTTCATCGTTGTAGTACAGGCGGGCCACAGCCTCCCCCGCCACCACCTTATCGCCCAGGCGCTTGAGTGTCATATACCCCACGGCGGGGTCGATCACATCGTCCTTCCGCCTGCGCCCGGCACCCAGCAGCCTGGCCGCTTCGCCTGCAAGCTCCGTGTCCATCCTGGAAAGCCAGCCAGTCGCTTTGGCCTTAACGGGCCGCTGAAAACGCGCCTGGGGCAGGAGCCCCGTATCAAAGCACACCCGGGCGTCCCCGCCCTGGGCAGTGATCATCTCTGCCAGTTTGGAAAGGCCGCTGCCTGCCCTGAGCGCCGAATCCAACATCTCTTGCGCCTGTTGGGCTGTGTCCGCAACGCCTGAGAGCAGGAGCATACGGGTCCCCAGCGCCAGGGATACCTGAAGCAGGGGCCCTCCCACGCGGCCGGCCAGCACATCAATGGCCTCTTTCACTTCCAGCGCGTTGCCCACATGGCTGCCCAGGGGCTCGTCCATCCGGGTGATCAGCGCCGCCATCCTGCGGCCGTTGCGCTGCCCGATATCCACCATGGCCCGGGCCAACAGCAGGCTGTCCTCCGGGGTTTTCATCAGGGCGCCGGAGCCGCACTTCACGTCCAGCACAATGGCCTGGGCCCCGCCGGCCAGCTTCTTTGACATGATGGAGGAGGCAATGAGCGGGATGGAATCCACCGTGCCCGTCACGTCCCTCAGGGCGTAAAGCCGTTTATCCGCAGGGGCAAGCTCCCCCGTCTGCCCCACCACGCAGCAGCCCACCTCGCGCACGATGCGCAGGAAGTCCCCCTCAGGCAGCTCCGTCTGAAAGCCCGGGATGCTCTCCAGCTTATCCACCGTGCCGCCGGTGTGCCCCAGCCCCCGTCCGGACATCTTCAATACCCTGCCGCCGCAGGCCGCCACCAGGGGGGCCAGAACCAGGGTGGTGGTGTCACCTACCCCGCCGGTGGAGTGCTTGTCCACCGCCACGCCGCCCACGTCGGGGGAAAGCATATCCCCCGTGTGCGCCATGGCCAGGGTCAATTCCGCCGTTTCCCGGGCGTCCATGCCGTTTATGCGGATGGCCATCAAAAGCGCCGCCAGTTGGTAGTCCGGCGTCCCGGGGTCCTTTGCCGCGCCGGCAAACTCCTGTATCTCCCCGGCGCTTAAGGCAAAGCCCAGTTTCTTGTGGTTGATGATATCAATCAGCGCCATGGCCCCTCCAATTAATACGCTGGCATGATTATACCATACGTTATCCACAGGGGACAAGGCGGCGGTTGGCGTATGGGCACCCAACACGGCATAATTCGTCACCATTGCGAAAAGAGGCGGGCTGAATGTTTGACGCGCATCTCTCCCTCGCGCCGAAAGCCACCCGCAGGAGGCCCTGGAAAAGGTCCTTGAGGACAACGGCATCACCGCTTTTGCCCTGCAGTGCATTTTCCAGATGGATGATAAGCCCGTGACACGGGACGCGCTCAGGTACATGCGCCGGCATCCGGGACGCTGCTTCGTGCCGGGGAACTGTCCCGGTTGGAGAATCCACAACATCAGGATGACCCCCATGCCATGGGACAAAGCCTGGTTTCACAAATCCAGGCGCTATTGGCCGCGGGCTGTGAGGGGGTGAATCTCCTGGAAGGGAAGCCAGACATCCGCCGCAGGTTTCCCATCCCGGATTTTGAGGGCCCAGCCTGGGCGCCTAACTGGGGGTATACGGAAGCCCAGGGCGTTCCCCTCACCCTGCACCTCAATGACCCGCCCGGGTTCTGGGGCAAAAGCCGCATGAACCCCTGCGCCATCCAGCAGGGATGGTTCTACGGCGAGGACACCATCAACAACCTGGAGCAGTACCGCCAGACGGAAGCGGTCCTTGCCCGTTATCCCAGGCTCAAGCTCCGGCTGGCGCGCTTCTGTTTCCGCTATGATGACCTGGCGGGCCTGGCCGGTATGTTGGAACAATATCCCAATATTAGCCTGGACCTGACGCCGGGGTTTTAAATCTATTACGGGGCCTGCTGAAAAATGCGTTTTCCCGCTTTCAGGCAGCCAGACCCATTGCCGATGGCCACCCGAATGCCCGGTGCGGCCGTTTCCAGGCGCACGAAAAATTGCGCAAAAAGAAGCGCGGCAAATGCGCCGCGTTCATCACCACGATCTGAAGCGCCGCCTCCGTCAGCCCGGTCTCGGCAAGATACGCCATGATCCGGTCCAGGCCGTAGCGGCGTTTGGCAATCCCATGGCGGCTTTCCATGGCACTTCGCTCCAGGCTGTCCTGGTACGCTTGCGCCTTGCCTGCTTCCGCTTCACCCTTTCGGGGCCCCCCAAGCCTTGGCCCGGACAAACGGATGCCATGCTCTTTGCAGAACATGCGGTTCTCACGGTTGCGGCAGATCGTGTCCGCCAGGATCGCTTTGGGCCAGTGCCCCATCCGCTTCCTGTATCGCTCTGCCGCCTCCTTCAACCCGGTCCCTTCGTTGAAGCTGTCATAGGACTGTTCCTCGACAAAGGGGAACCCCTTCACCATCGACAGGCGCGTCTTCCGGCCAAACCCATATGGGCTTCCTGCCTTCCCCCGCATGATGCAGCGCGCGTGCGGCTGACGCAGGCGCGCAATCCTGCCCGGAATACTGCGCGCCCCGGTGCCGCGCATCGTCCGCCGCTGTTCGTGAACCTTTGGGATCGTTTCCAGCCGTTCCCGTTCCGCTCGGGTCAGGTGTTCTTCTCCGGCCTCACACACCCTGGACGCTTCAAACAGCGGCTCCGTCCGGAATTCCTTTAGCCCCACAAAGTACGGGGCATAGGGATTCTCGCTCAGGTACATCACGGTTCCTTCGTCCGTCAGGTTCTCCTGCTCCTTGATATACATCACCCCAGAGGCGATGCGCGATGCAATGGCGGCACGCCCTTTCTCCATGGAGAAGCTTTTCGCGTAAAACGCCTCCTCCAAATCCCAGGGAATGATCTGCGCCGTTCTGACCCGGCGATTGCCCGCTTTCGGGCCCGCTCCAAAGGGGAGATAAAACCCATCCATTGTGAGTTGGTTTCTATCTCGAACTCTGTACATTGTTTACCCCGAAACCGTTCTTTTGCTTTTCAAAGCACAGCAATAACACCATAATGAACGCGATTTTTCCAGCATTTTCAACGGCTTGTTGGGTTTTCAGCAGGCCCTGTTTCTATTGGAATTTTGAATAGCCCATAAGAGGATTGCGTACCAGCCTCATTGCGTTTGAGTACTCAAAAACCCAGTTCACGTGCGCGGTTGGCCGCCTGAGTTCGGGAATTAACATCAAGCTTTCGAAATATATGTGAGACATGGCTTTTCACCGTTTCACTGGTAATATATAACTCCTTGCCAATCTGAAGATTAGTGCGTCCAAGGGCCAGAAGCTTCAGCACATCACATTCGCGAGGCGTTAGGGGCTCAATCAGCAGTTCTCCAAGTGGTTGAATATTAGTTCCAGCCAGGCTCGATTCCTCCTCGCTGAGAAGGTCGCGCGAAAAGAGCCGAAGCATTATTGCTGCGCCCACACTGTTTTTCTGGGCAAGCATCCTGAGCAAAGGCTTTATGATTTGGCCATTAAAAATGGCATAACCGGGTGTCTGGGCAACCATCCACTCGGCGATAATCGGCTGTGCAATAGTATATGCGTCATCTTGGTATCCCTGACTCAAGAACAGTTGCGCCAGCAACAATCCGGCACTGCCGCCGATCTGGACGGTAGGGAGCTGACTTTCAAGTGTTGCAGCATGCTTAAGAACTGCTGAGGCTTCGGCATCATGTCCGGTCAACAATGCAACTAAACCCTTCAAATGATATTGCAGATATTCAGTTACCGGTTCATTATCAGACAATGCCGCAAGCCTCTGCTCCATAATCCTGGCCTCATCATAACGCCCTAACAACGCCAAAGCGCGTCCGGCAGCATGAAGATAGAACATGCCAACGCCCTTGCTGTTCAGGCCTTCGCTTGTGGTGAACCTTATCAGACTCTTGACAGCACTCCCAGCGGACTCTATGTCTTCCCTAGCCAAATAAAGCATTGACAACACAATGGGCAGGTCATTGCCAAAAAATGGGTAGCCGCCCAAACGTTTCCGTAATTTTGCAGCAGCTTCAGCTTTACAGAGGGCTTCATTGACACTTCCCTGCAATAGTAGTGGCCATGCGCTTAACGCTTGGGCACCCAGGCTCCAAGGCGTATCGGGCAAAGCGTTTTTTTCAACCTCATCACAATAATGTTGAATTGCAGACATACAGCCCGGCACCGCCAACATTGGTCTGGAGATATAGGTAACGCCGATCAGGTCAGCTCTTCTGTCGCCCGACGCATAGGGAACGGATAATCCGTCACAGACGTTTGTGCGGACTGCCTCCCAGTTCCCTTCAAACATGCATAGCCAAGCCTTAGCCAACCGCGTCGCTACTTGCCCCATTGGATTCAAAGGTAATTCCTGTGCTCGCTCCACATACTTGGCCGCTGACTGGCGGTCATTGTTGTTATGGCAAATAGTAATTAACGAAGTAAGAGCATCTCCTTCCCCTTTGCGATCTCCCAATTTCACAAATGTTTCTCTTGCTTGCTTAAGCAGAATCTCGGCAGCGGCATATTCTCCGCGGTGTATTTCACAACGAGCCACCAAAATTTGCAGGCTGGTTTGGCTGTTTCTTACATGTTCAGGCAAGCTGCCATACCATTGCCTGACGGTTTCTGCCATTCCTTTGTATAGCAGCGCTGTGCCTTCTTCAGCCATTGTATTGGCTGCCTGTTCCCATAAGCCTGCAGCAATAAAGTGAGATATAGCGCGGTTAGGAGTGGATTGCACAAGCGCAGCCCTTTGGTGTAATTCGGCAATTTCGTCCTTAGTGAGCTCGTGTTCCATCTGTACTCTCAATATCCTGGCAAACAGAGCATGGTAACGGTAAGCTGGTTCACTATTTGATTCTGTATTTAGAGAAGCTATGGCCAGGTTATGTTTATATAGTGTCCCCTGAATAACATCGACCTCACGCTATCAACCCGCAGCCAGCTGCAGCAAGCAAACTTCCTGCCTCCAAAACCACAGTTTTACCCTCCCCCATATAAGCGCAAAAAAGAACCTCAA
>JAQVQY010000056.1:8641-12442 GCA_028701335.1 Eubacteriales bacterium | reverse complement strand
GTCCTGGGCCTTGCCACAGGCTCCACCCCGGTGGCCACCTATCAGGAATTGATCCGACTGTACCAGGAGAAGGTGGTGGATTTTTCCAAAGCCACCACCTTTAACCTGGATGAGTATGTCAACCTGCCCATTTCGCACTCCTGCAGCTATCACGCCTTTATGCAGGTGCAGCTGTTTGACCATGTGAATTTCAAGGCCTCAAACCTTCCCGACGGCAATGCAAAAGACCTGAACCGGGAGGGCCGGCGCTATGACGCCGCCATCCAGCGCGCCGGCGGCCTGGATCTTCAGCTGCTGGGCATCGGCCGCAACGGGCACATCGGCTTTAACGAGCCGGCGGACAGCTTTTCTTCCGGCACCCAGGTGGTGAACCTCACCGACAGCACCATCCAGGCCAACAAGCGCTTCTTCCAGTCCGAGCGGGAGGTGCCGCTGCAGGCCATCTCCATGGGCATCGGCACCATCATGTCCGCCCGGGAGATCATGCTGCTGGCTACGGGTGCGGACAAGGCGGACGCCGTGCGCGGCATGGTGAAGGGCAATGTCACCCCCAGGCTGCCGGCATCCATCCTGCACTTCCACCGCAGGGTCACCCTCCTTTTGGATGAGGGCGCCTCGTCCAAAATCTGACCTGTCCGGTGGACAAGCCTGTGGGCAGGTTGGGGACAGGGCAAAACATCCTTTGGCCGGGCAAACTTTCCTGCTGGGGATGATCCGCCCACAATCCGTAAACGCTGTGGACAGCGCCGGATGACCCGGCAGAAATGCGCTTGCGAACACCAGGGGAACTGTCGGGCTTCGCGCCAGCGTATCCTCCGCCGGACAGCCTGTCAGCGCGGCTGACAGCGTTCAGGAGCGGAACAACCCTCAGGATGTCCACAGCCATCCACAGCGCGGCCGCTTTTTTCCACCGCCGCCCGGAATGGTTTAGCCGTGTGAAAACTGGAGAATTAGCCTTTTCCACGCCGTCCACAGCCCCTACTACTGCTACTACATTTTATTTACTACTGCCGCTATCAGGTGTCCGCGGTACAAGGAGGAACGTATGCAAGTCATCTTCAACGCCAGCGATTTTAACCACGGCATGGGCATGGTCAGCCACGCGCAGGCCCAGCGCTCCACGCGCGCCTTCCAGGACGGGGTGTTTCTGGAAACCAGGGAGGACGGCCTGCAGCTCACCTGCACCGATGGCGAGGTGACCATCACCTCCACCGTGCCGGCCGCTGTCCGGGAGGACGGGGTGGCGCTGCTGCCGGCAAAACTGACCGCGGAATGGATACGATCCTTATCCGGCGAGGTGGAACTCACCACCCAGGACAACCGCCAGGCGGTGGTCAAAAACGCGGGCAGCAAGACCAGCCTGGTGCTGATGGACGCGGAGGACTTCCCGGACATCGCGGAGGTAACACCTGACGCCGTGGTCACCCTGAGCCAGCAAAGGTTCAAGGCCGCGGTCAGCCGGATTATCTTCGCCATTTCCACCGATGAGACCCGGCGGATCCTGACGGGCTGCCTGATGGAGATCTCCCCTGAGGAGGTGCGCTTCGTGTGCCTGGACGGCTACCGCCTGGCCATGCAGCGGGTGTATGTGGCCCATGAGCTGCCGGGGGACAAGGACAGCCTGTCCTACATCCTGCCGGGAAAGCTCATGAAGGATTTAAGCGGTATGATCCCAGACAGCGACCAGCCCATCACCTTCACCATGTCAAAAACCCACTTCATGGCGAATTTCGGCAAAACCACCGTGTATTCTCCGCTGATCCTGGGCGAGTACATCAACTATAAACAGATCCTGCCCACCTCCTGGACCACCGCTGTAAGGGCTGAGCGCCAGGCCCTGTTGGCTTCCGTTGACCGCGCCGCCATCGTGGCCCGGGACGGCAGCAACAACCTGTTGAAGCTGTCCGTGGAAGACCAGATCCTCACAATCTCCGCCAACGCCGAGCGCGCCGAGGCCACCGAGCAGGTGCCCGTGGATTTTGACGGCAACCCCTTAAACATCGCTTTTAACGCCGCTTATCTCACCGATGTGATCAAAAACATCGACACCCCGGACCTGGCCATGCGCTTTAACACCAACGTCAGCCCCTGTGTGGTCTGCCCTGTGAGCGGAAACCAGTACACCTACCTGATTCTGCCGGTGCGCGTGGCGGAGTAAGGGACAAAAGGATTTCCCCGTACCCCTCCAAAAATTTTTTTAAGACGGCCGTATCGGGCCGTTTTTCTTATATAATAAAGTTCCAGCATTATTTTTTTGAAGGATTATTCCTGTCCCCTGCGTCTAACAGGTGAAGGGAGGCGAAGGCATGGAGCTTTGTCAGGTACCGGGCAAAGAAAAGGAGGCGGATATCAGCCTTCTGGTGGAACGCCATGGCGACACCTTGCTGCGCTTTTGTTTTCTCTATCTCAACGACCTGCAGCTGGACCAGGACGCCGTGCAGGAAACCTATCTGAAGGCCTATCAGAACCTGGAGCGCTTCAGGGGGGAGAGCAGCGAGCTGACCTGGCTGACGGCCATCGCGCTGAACTGCTGCCGCAGCCTCACCCGCAGCGCCTGGTTCAGGCACGAGGACAGGAGGGTTGATCTAAGCCTCCTGCCCCAGGCCTCAGAGCCCTTTGACCCCAAGGACGACACCCTCATCACCCAGGTGATGGCCCTTCCCCGGAAATACCGGGAGGTGGTTCTGCTGCACTATTATCAGGGCATCAAGCTGCGGGAGATCGCCCAGATGCTGTCCGTGCCGGAGGGCACCCTGTCCACGCGCTTAAGGCGCGCCAGGGAGCGCTTGCGTTCCCAGCTGAAAGGGTGGTACTTCGATGAGGACTGACAAGAAAGAAAACGCCGGAAAGGTGGTATTTCGATGAAAAAAGACTTCAAAGCCCTCACCGATGCGCGCCTGTCCGGTCTGAAGGTGGATGTGGGCCTTAAGCAGCGCATCCTAAGCGACATCAAACACAGGGAGGAACCCCAAGTGAAGAAAAAGCTATCCTTATCCGCCGCCATTGCGCTGGCGATTATCCTGGTGACTGCGGCGGCCTTCGCCTTAACGGAAGGCTTTGGCCTGTTCGACCTGATGGCAACCTATATGACCCCGGAATACGCCACTGTGCAGCCGGAGGCCCATGACCTGCTGAAAAAAGACCTGGCCACCGCCGAGTTTGACCATGTGACCGTCACCGTGAAAGAGGCGGTGTATGACGGGCGCTACCTGAGAATCGCCCATTCCACAAAGGACAAGGCGGCCACCGCGCCCTTTGATGAGAAAACGGTGGGGGAACTTTCCAACGGAAACTTCGTCTTTGAGGCAGCGGAGAAGGACGGCGTCTGGTGGTCCAGCGTGGATTCTGTGGAGGCAAACGGCCAGCACTTAAACCCGCTGGGCAGCGCCGGCGTGGTGGCCGGCCCCGGCAACGGGGAAACCATCGCCTGGATCCAGTATGACATGTCGGAGATCGACCCCGGGGACAGCCTGGAGGTGAACATCCCCATCCGCGGCCGGCAGAGCCTGGAGAAAAAGGAGCTGGCCTTCACCCTGGATCTGACCGAGCTGCCCGGCGTCTACCATGTCAGGGAAGTGCCGGAAAAGGACTTTGGGGACTACAGCCTGAAGATCACCCACTTCCAGATCTCCCCCATCCGGGTCTACCTGGACTTTGACCTCACCTTCAAGCCCGGCGTGCCCATGGAGAAGGTGGAGGAGATCATGGGCTCCTGGGCCCTTGGGGAAAAGATGACCCTGGGGGACGCAAAGGGCGAAATTGTGCTGAAACCGGCTGACTTTGGCGGCTGGGGCTACTATC
>JAQVQY010000056.1:0-8631 GCA_028701335.1 Eubacteriales bacterium | reverse complement strand
GGCTCAACACCGAATTTAAAATGGAAGAGGGCGCTGACTACGGCCACGACGTGATCATTGACGCCGCCAGGCCCGTGGTGGGCCTGGTCTTGGGCGAGTACCTGACCCAGGAGAAATATCCGGACACCTTTGTGCTGACCAACGGCACGGATGTCATTGAGATTCCCAACCTGAAGGCGGAGTGACGAGGGGGAACGCCAGGAAACTTTCTTGAAAGAAAGTTCCCAGACCTTCAAAGAACGTCACCATGATCTAAAACCTTCATTGACAAAGTTTTCAGCGGGGAACCTTTTCTGGGGAAAAGGTTCCCCGTGCGGCTGATTTCAAGAAGGAGCTTGAAATGAAAAAAACCATGAAATTTGCCCTGGCTGCGCTCATGGCAGCCCTTTTATTCCTGCCTGCCCTGGCCCAGGCAAAAAGGTATTACAGCATCCAGGAAGTGAAGGCCCAGGCGGCCGCCGGATGGCAGGGGAGCTACCAGGCCCGGGGGCGGGAGATTATCGTGGATGTCATGCCCCAGGTGCCGGATGTGGACAAAGTGCCGGTGTCCGTCTGCCGGCGCCAGGATATCAGCCCCACAATTCCCCAGGCGGATCCATTGTGGCGGGGCTTGCGAATGGATTACCCGGGGGATTTTTTTATCAACTATGGCCTCAAGGAGGAGGAGCCGGCTGGCGCCCTGATGCTGGGAGGCAAAAAAGTGTCCGCCCTGCCCTGGCAGGCGACCTATTGGGATTTTTCGCCGGAGGAAGCCTATATCCCCGGCAACCCCACCACCTTTGGAGAGATTACATCCTGGCTTCCCGGGGTGTTGAGCGTCCTGGGCTTTGACCCGGGCATCATCGACCTGAACAATCCGGAACAAATCTATACCCACGCCTTTTATGGCCCCAGGAAGGGGGAATACTTGGCGCCGGGTTGGGGTGCGATGACCTGGCCGCTTTTGATCCACGGCCTGCCCGTCATTGGCGACTATAATAAGGCGTTCATTTTTAAAAATCCTTCCTTTAACGCCGGCGCCCGGGCGGAGGTCAGCCTGTGCTACCGGCGGCCTGATCTGTTCTGGCTTGGGGTCAGCATGGTAGCGTCTGTTGAGACCTTGGCGGAGGATATTCCCTTGAGCGGTTTTTCGGAGGTGCTTGAATCCCTGGAGCGGGAGATCGCTGCCGGCCGCCTGCGGCAGGTGTTTGACATGAAGTTGGGCTATCATCTGTTTGAAGCGCCTGGATTTGCCCCGCCCGGAGGAGGGAGGGACCTGGCGCGCCCATTCTACGCCTTCCCCGTGTGGCGGGTGGGCTGCCTGTATGTGGAGGATGCCAGGCAGAAAGTGGACCCCGTGTTTGTGGAGGATGAAGACCCCTACTTTTATGATCCAAAGAACACCCTGAGCTATCACGATATTTTGGTGAATGCCCAGACGGGTGAATTGATCAACCCCCTGAAACCCAGCGTGAAGGCGGTGACTTACCCGGGGATGATCAGCTGGGCGGAGGCGGGGAACTAAAAACGAGGCGGAGAAATGTCATGATCTCTCCGCCTCTTAAATAGTGTCCCCTGAATAACATCGACCTCACGCTATCAACCCGCAGCCAGCTGCAGCAAGCAAGCTTCCTGCCTCCAAAACCACAGTTTAACCCTCCCCCATATAAGCGTAAAAAAGAACCTCAACCGCCTGAACAGGTTTCGTGTCAGGATACTGGCATGGATGTCCACCTCACTGCTGTGTTTCAGCCGCGTCATCACCAAATCAAGCCCATACCGGCGCTTGCAAACGCCAATGCACCCTTCAATCTCATTACGCTCGCCTGCTTCCTTCCGCTCTACCTGTAACTGCTCTTGGTACAGCGCCTTGTCCTTGGGCGGCCGGCCCAGCTTGGGGCCATTCATGCGAATCCCGCGCTCCTTGCACCAGGCCAGGTTCTCCCGTGTCCGGTATATCTTGTCCACCAACAGACGCTCCGGATATTGTCCTGTCCGCTTTTTGTATCCCTCCACCGACTCCTGCAAGGTCGTGCCCTCATTGAAAGCATCCCAGCAAAATTTCTCTATCCGCGCATAGCCTTCAACCAGACTCAGCGCTACCTTGGCACCAAACTCTACGGGCATCGCTGTCTTCCCCCGCACAATCGGTCGCACCCAGGGCTGGTGCAGGCTCACAATCCGGTCATCCACACGCCGGGTGCTGGTGTCATACATCTCCTGCTGCTGCGCGTACAGCACTCGAATCACTGCCAAGCGCTCCAATTCTTTCCCGGTCAGTGCCTCTGGATGCCGCGCCAGAATGGCATCCAGGTACCCAAGGTCGCGGCGGACATAGCTCAGTTGCTGGCGAAGGGCTTTACGAATCTTCTTGTGGCCCGGCTTCCGGTCGCGAACAAACCGCAGCCAGTCCCGCCGGGCAAGGTTTCGGTAGGTTCTGGGTTTCGTTCCGTTAGTCGCTCCGGCGGCGTGTGCCGTGTCTATCATCTTTTCCAGCAGCTCACGGCCTTCGTTCAGTAAGGAAACATCGGTGGGAAAGCGAATGTTCTGCGGCACACAGGTGGCATCCAGAATCAGTGTTCCTCGGTTGCCGGTGCCTTCACCATCGCCTGTATCATCATCATCATCATCCGAAGGTGGCGCTTCATCCTCATCCGCTTTCTTTTGGCCAATGATGTAATCATTCACCTCGGCCAACATCTGTGGTGTAATCCGCTCACGAAACCAGGTCATGACGCTGGGGTCAAAGGGGCGGGTGCTGGTGTACTCCGCGAAACCCAGGAAGTATTGAAGATACGGGTTCTCACGGATCTCTTCCACCACATCCTCATCTGAGAACCCATATCGTTTCTTGATGATCAGAGCGCCGACCGCCATCCGGGCGGACTTGGCCGGCTTGCCCTCCCGGGGATTGCTGAACAGGGCAGCATACTGTTCTTCAAAGGCTTCCCAGGGGATGAGCTTGGACATCCTCACCCATCGGTTGGTCGGGTCCAGCCGGACGCCGCCAAACAGCGTTGCATCCTCGAAGAAGGTGGCCTGGTGCGCTTTTCTCTCGTACATCGCGTTTTCTCTCCTGATCAGGTGCAAGGGTTTTGTGTGGTTGGCGCGGTTTTCCTTGCATCCATTATACCAGAAAAGCACTCAAATGTGTTGAATTTACTGGCTTCCCCAGAGGGTCAGGAGACACTAAATAAGGGCTGATTTACGCGTTCTGTTTCCTCAGCCAGCAGATGCCCAGATACACGCTGGCAGCGCCTGTGGCGATCAGGTAGACGGCGGCAAAGGCCGAGATGGAGAGGATGGAGAGCAGCGGATTAAAGAGCATGACAATCCCCAGGATAAAGCCCAAAACGCCCAGGATGAGGGTGAGGTAGTAGGCGGTGCTGCCGCCCCACAGCCGGAGGATATCCAGGCTGCCCAGCCGGGAGACGCAGTGGGCGATGAACCACACCGGGAACAGAAGGGTGAGGGACAGCTGCCCCGCCTGGGGGAAGGCCAGAAAGGCGATGCCCACAAGCAGGCTTAAGATGCCCGACACCAGGGTCATGCCCGGGGCAAAGCCGACGCGCCGCTCCAGACGCACATACAGGGCGATGTCTGAGATGCCGGAGACAAGAGCGCCAAAGCCATACAAATAGGCCAGCACGCCCAGGGCGGAATCCGGCTTTGCGATCATCCAGATGCCAAGGACGATCAGGCCCAGGCCCAGGATCAGCTCCAGCCAGCCGTGGCCGCTTTTGTTTTTCATTCAAATCACCTTTTCTTTCTGCTTTTTTCTCAGGCTGCCTTTAAGAGATCCATGAATTCCTCGCCCGTGATGTTCTCCTTGTCCAGCAGGTAGGCTGAGATGCGCTCCAGCGCCTGGGCGTTGTCCTCAATGAGCTTAATGGCGTCCTTCTGGCATTTATCCAGGATGCCGCGGACTTCCTGATCCACCCTGGCGCTGGACTGGTCGGATCCGCCAAAGACGTTGCGGCCATCCAGGTACTGGTTTTCCGTGGTTTCAAGCCCCATGGGGCCGAAGGCCTCGCTCATGCCGTACTGGGTGACCATGCTGCGGGCCAGCTTGGTGGCGCGCTGGATGTCGTTGGAAGCGCCGGTGGTGACCTCGCCGAACTTCACCGTCTCCGCGGCCCGGCCGCCCAGAAGGGTGGTGATCTGGGCCAGGACTTCAGACTTGGTCAGGAGGTAACGCTCCTCCTCAGGCATGCTCATGGTGTAGCCCAGGCTGCCCATGGTGCGGGGCACGATGGTGATTTTCTGAACCGGCTGGGAGTTGGTCTGCAGCGCGCTTACCAGGGCGTGCCCCACCTCATGGTAGGCCACCATCTCCCGCTCCTCCTGGTTCATCACCCGGTCCTTCTTTTCCTTGCCGGCGATGACCAGCTCAACAGCGGCCAGCAGGTCTTTCTGCGCCACCTTTTCCCGGCCGTGCTTAACCGCCTCCAGGGCGGCCTCGTTGACCATGTTGGCCAGGTCAGCGCCCGTGGCGCCGGAGGTGGCAAGCGCCACCTGGCGAAGGTCGACGTCGTCCTCCAGCCTGACCTTGGCGGCGTGCACCACAAGAATGGCCTCACGGCCGGCCAGGTCAGGCTTCTCCACGATGATGCGCCGGTCAAAACGGCCAGGCCGCAGGAGCGCCTTGTCCAGCACTTCCGGCCGGTTGGTGGCGGCCAGCACCATGATGCCTTCCTGGCCCTCAAAACCGTCCATCTCGGCCAGGAGCTGGTTTAAGGTCTGTTCCCGCTCATCGTTTCCGCCAAAGCGGCTGTCACGGGATTTGCCGATGGCGTCGATCTCATCGATAAAGATGATGCAGGGGGCGTTTTTCTTGGCCTGCCCAAACATATCCCGTACCCGGAAGGCGCCCACGCCCACAAACATCTCCACAAACTCGGAGCCGGAGATGGAGTAGAAGGGCACCTTGGCCTCCCCTGCCACCGCCTTGGCCAGCATCGTCTTGCCCGTGCCGGGGGGCCCCACCAGGAGGGCGCCCTTGGGCTGTTTGGCTCCGATTTTGCTGTATTTTCCGGGGTTTTTCAGGAAGTCAACCATTTCCATCAGGCTTTCCTTTGCCTCGTCCTGGCCGGCAACGTCCGCGAACCTGACGCCGGTGGCGGTCTCCACATTGTACTCCTTGGCTTTGCTCTTGCCCACATTGAACATGCCGCCCAGGCCGCCGCCGGAGCCGCCGGAGCGGTTCATCATCCGCCGGATGATGAAGGAGTAGAACAGGTACATCAGCAGCATGGGCACGATCCAGGAGATGATGAAGCTCAAAATCGGCGAAGACTGGGTTTCGTTGTAGACCCTGGCGAAGGTGACCCCCTTGTCATAAAGCCTGGTGGTGAGTTCCGGATCGTCCATGAGGACCGCGGTATAGACAGTCTGGTCGGTGAGGGCTTCGGCGCCGCCGGCTGGGGCATAGGCCAGCAGGTCTCTCACCCGGCCCATATCCGTGCCCCGCTTGAGCGTCAGATAGATACGCTCCTCGTGGAGTTCCGCCTGGTCCACCACGCCTTCATCAACCAGTGCCATAAACTGGCTGTAGCCAATCTGGATCGCCGGGCTTTCCATTCGATTGGCGAACAGGAGGTTAAAGAGGAAGGTCAGGGCGAAGAACACCAGCAGGATGTTGAACAGCCGAGACCAGTTGGGCCCGCCGCTCTGGCTGGGCGTGCCGCCGGGCTGCCCCGGCGCGCCGGAGGGAGGATAGCCGCCCGGGTTTGTCTCCTTCAGGTTATTTTTCATTTCCGGGGTGTCATTTTTCGTCATGGTGTGTTTCCTTATCGTTGTCAGTTTGCTGCCGCAGCGCCCGCAAAAGAGGTTCCGGCGTGAGCTGACAGCCTGGCATAAGGGGCAGACCACGTCTTTCCTGAGCTGTGCCAGGCGCTTTTTGGCGATGACAAGCTGGTCTGTCAGGGTATCCGCCTGCCTGGCTGCTTCCTCCGCGTTCTCAAGCAGCGCTTTTCCCGCCCGGCAGTGGACTCCAGCGCGCCCTCCAGATCCGCCACCTGGGCCTCTGCCAGCCCTGGGCTGTCTTGCCCGTGGCTTTTATCCGGTTTCATGTGCTGTCATCCTTTCTTTATATCATATACCATATTAGACAGCGATAAACATAGTTCTGTCATAATCAAGTCTCCTGGGATGCAGGATAGCGAACAGTTGTCGAAAATTGGCCGGAAATCCACCGGTGAATTATTAGTTCTGGGCTGTTTAGTAAATTTGACCCAGGGTATTATACCAATGAAAAGAGTTGGGTGAATGGCGGCCAGGTGTCATTGATCAGGGCAGTCACCGCACGGCCACCAAGACGTACCCAAAGGCTTAAACGACTGACCAACAACATGAACAGGGAACCAGTTCCATGTGCCATTGCGGCGGAATAACCAAGAAGAGAGTATCTTTGAGATTTTTGGAAAGGATACACCATGGAAAACGAGGACAAAAGACGACTGCGAAGGAAGCTGTACATCATGATTGGCCTGTTCGCACTTGTCCTGATGTTCAGCATGGCAACCTTCGGCTAGGACAACATGGAAAAGCAAACCTGATACGCATTGTCCGCACCAACTCCCGCCTTCTCCCTTCGGCGGTGACTGCCGATGGGAGGGGGCGGGCTCTTTTTTGAAAGGCCGCGATGTCCGTCAACCGCATGGGCATCAATTCTGCGTATAAGTACTTCCGGGGAGGAACCATCAGTTTTTCTTGACCGGGCGATGATGCCATGTTATATTGGCAACACTCAGGAAAAGGAACATTTTGTGCCCCAATAGGCGGTTAAAATAAATGGTTGCGGTACATGTGCCCTTTCCTGTTCTTTTTGGCGGGGGCCTTGCATCAACACCCTCTATGCGCTGTTGGTTGCCCGCGCCAGATGTATCATCGGGGGGAATTGAATGGATCGGGAAATTTCCTAATCTTGTCCAATAACGCGGCATTGCTGCTTGTCTTGTCTGTGGTTTATGAAGCAGTTTATTATCTTCCGTCCAGGCTGCGTCATTGGCACAAGGCAATCACCGGCATTCTGATTGCCGTTATCTGCGGCGTTCTGATGATGCTCCCGTTCCCCTTCCAGGCCGGGATCATCATCGACACCCGGACTATCCTGATCAGTGTCACAGGCCTGGTATTCGGCCTGGTGCCCACCGCGATTACGGTGGCTGCGGCGACTATTATCAGAATCATAATCGGCGGGTCCGGACTCTGGGCCGGCCTTGCCACCATCCTGACCAGCGCGCTTATCGGGCTGGCCTGGCGGCAATGGATAAGGCCCAAATGGAATGGCTGGCAGTGGCTCAATGTGCTGGCCATGGGCATTGCGGTTCATGCTGTGATGCTCCTGTGCATGTTCCTTCTGCCGGTTTCCATGAATATCACGGTCATCCGCTCAATTGCTTTGCCGGTGCTGCTGATCTATCCCTTGGCAACTGTTATGCTGAGCCTCCTGCTCTTTCGCCAGCAGGCATTCAGGCAGTCACGGCAGCAGCTGGTCCAGTCCGAGGAAAGGTTTAAGCTGCTGTTTGACGAGGCGCCGCTTGGCTACCAGTCCCTGGATACCAACGGAAACATCCTGGAAGTAAACCAGCAATGGTGCAAGCTGCTGGGATACACGCGCGGGGAGGCCGTTGGCAAATGGTTTGGCGACTTCCTTTCCCCTGAAAACCGGGAAGCCTTTCTGCGCAGGTTCCCGGTTTTCAAGGCACAGGGACACATTCATTGCGAATTTGAGGTGCTTCATAAAAGCGGCAGGCCGCTGTACATAGCCTTTGAAGGCAGCGCCGGAACCGATTCTTCCGGAGCGTTCAAGCAGACACATTGCATCCTGCAGGACATCACCAGCCAGAAAGCCGCGGAAGCCGCACTGGTGGAAAGCGAAAACAAGTACCGGGGCATCGCTGAAAACATGTCAGACGTCGTCTGGCAAATGGACATGGACCTGAATACCACCTATGTCAGCCCTTCCGTCTTGAAACTGCTGGGGGAAACACCGGAAGAGCATGCCAAAAGGAGGATGGAGGATAAATTTCCAAAGGAGACCCTCCAGGAAATCCAGGCGTTGTTTTTTGAGGAACTGGAGAAGGAAAAAGACCCCGGCGCTGACAGGAGCCGCTTTAGGACTATTGAAGTCGGGCACTATAAAGCGGATGGGTCCATTGTTCAGCTGGAGATCAACATTTCCTTTCTGCGTGATGCGATGGGCAAGGCCACCGGCTTTCTGGGAGTATCCCGCGATATTTCCAAGCGCAAACTGGCGGAACAGGCTCTGGAAGAAAGCGAGCGCAGCAAAAGCGTACTCCTGTCAAACCTCCAGGGGATGGCGTACCGCTGCCATTATGACCGGGACTGGACCATGCAGTTTGTGTCTTCCGGCTGCCGGGAGCTGACGGGCTATTCCCCGGGCGACCTGATAGGCAACCGCCGTGTTGCCTTCAATGACCTGATCACCCCGGAGTACCGGGAAAGCCTCTGGGCACAGTGGGAAAATGCGGTGGCAAAGAGACAGCCCTTCCGGTCAGAGTATGAGCTGGTGACATTTCAGGGCAAGCGCAAATGGGTGCTGGAAATCGGCCAGGGCGTCTACGATGAACAGGGCGAAGTCGAGGCGCTGGAAGGGATCATATTTGATATCTCCGGCAGGAAGGATCT
>JAQVQY010000055.1 GCA_028701335.1 Eubacteriales bacterium | reverse complement strand
GTTTCAACTCCTGTCCAGGTGCAAGGGTTTTGAAGGTTTCACGTGGTTTTCTTTGCATCCATTATACCAGAAACAGGCAGAAAGTTGTTGGCTTTATTGGGTTTTTCTGCTCTTCAGTAGACACTAAACTAAGGATTCCCGGGAAAAAAAGAAAATTACAGGTGACTATTGAGCTATGATGAGGTGATTAATATGGGCATCAGACTACCGAACTGGGGCGAGTTGAGCAAAGATGAGCAAATACCCATTCTAAACCTTCCAACCGATAAAAACTATGTGGTGGTGGGGCCGCCTGGCAGCGGCAAAACCGTACTGGCGCTGCACCGCGCGGCCCGGTTGAAGAAGGAAGGCCGGGGGGTGCTGATTCTCACCTACAACCGCCTGCTAAGCATCTACCTGCAGGAAGCATTGGAGAAAATCGGCCTGGCGGATTACGCGGCCCAAACCTATCATACCTGGCTTAGTTGCCTGTTTTCTGAAAAACTCCGGTGCACCCTGCCCACCGGGAAGAACAATTTCGATTACAAATGGGAGGCTATCCACAGCAGAACCAAGGATTTACAGCCTGTTATTGATCACCTGATTATCGATGAAACCCAGGATTTCCCGGTGGAGTTGCTGAAACTGCTGGCGCGCCTGTCCAAAAATGCCACGATCTTCGCGGATCCGCAGCAGGCGATTTTTGAGAACACCCAGACCAACGATCTAACCGCCATCTTCAAGACTCCCAACCCCTATATGCTCACCCGCAACTACCGCAATACGGTGGAAATTGCCAACGCGTCACGTTTGTTCGCTTCTGGGGATGCTGTTTCGATTCCCTCCGGGGCGTTCCGCCCAGGCAAGAAGCCCAGGGTTATTCAGTGCACGGGATTCCCGCACATCAATAAGGTGATTCTGAACTATGCCAGGGATAACCGATCGGAGACAATTGGCGTCATTGTGGATTACAATGCGGTCAACGCGACTGTAAAAGGATTGGAGAATGACGAGGAAATCCCCGTTGACTATTACAAATCGAAGAGCAAGATGGATACGGATATCACCAGCCCGGGCATCAAGGTGATGTCCTTTGGTGTAATGAAAGGCCTGGAGTTTGACACCGTCTTTATCTCCAGCACCGACAGGGTGTTTAAAAAGAGCGAGGATGAGCAGAAGGACATGCGCAGGATGTATGTCGCGCTCTCAAGGGCCTCTGATTCGCTGCTCTTTACCCATCAGGGTCATAAACCCTCGCAGTTTTATCCGGATGTGTTGGGCGTATTAAGGGGAAATAAGGAAATGTTTGACTGGGGGCTGGCGAAATGATCAAGAAGGATATCACGCTGTATTTCTACAGCAGCACCAACACCCTGCGCTCTTATCTGGCGCGGGGCATGATCGCCTCCAACGCAGCGCTTCAACCCCATGTGCATGAACAGACACTTGGGAACCTCGCCGGTAACGCCTTGTTCCTCACACACATGAGGATAGAGCTGAATCTTGCCCGCCTTGGTTTGGAGGATGATGCCAACCTCTATCCGGTGATCGTAGAAGTACGGGTTCTGGCGGAGTGCGCCTCCAAAATGCCGGCGCATTTGCTGAGCAAAGACGGCAGCCTGACGGATAGCGATCTTAAGGAGTATGACCCGGCAGCGCATATCGGCGCTTATGTAACCGGTTGTTTCCCTTTTACTATGGTTTCGGCACTGCTTTTTGAGTCGGAGCGAGACAGAGACGCTTTTTATGATCCTTCGCCCAACCTTTGGTTCCCCGAAGGCCTTTACAAAGTGGCGACCCAGGCAGAACGAAAAAAGTTCAAGCAGAGCCTGGATATCTCCCTGGTACGGCAGCAAGGTGAAGCGCTGGATAAGCGACTGCTGGAAGGACATCAGAAAGAGATCCTGGTAAAGACGGTGCATACCCTGGAAAAGCATAAAGCTATAGCGTTGATATGCGCGCACACCGCCAGAACCGTTGCGGGTGAGGAGCAGGTTAACATCGATGCATTGGTCCTGAAGCTGCTGGCGCTTAACACTGAAGCAATAAGAGCACAGTTGCCTGCCATAATCCGGTCCGGGTTTATGGCGCGGGAAAGCTCAGGAATGGAAGATTTATATAAGGTTTTGAGCGGCTCGTCTGTCCAAACGGCTGGCGCTTCGGAGGACAGCGCCAACCTGATCATTCTCAGGACAAGCTACGCCTATTTCCTAGGAGGTGGGCGGGCGTTCAAACCGGATACGGCTATGCTCATGAATCAAATCAGTGCCGCCTTAACAGAAAGCAAGACGCTGAAGCCAAACGCGGAGTTGACAAACACGCTCCATAGAATAACACAGTATTTTGGCGGCGATCTTGGTATTTCCATCAGCAAAGAGATGGAAACCATTTCCGCAGCTCTTCCGGCATTAAAAAGCCTGGTCATGGTGCTGAAGAACTCCAGCGAACTCAGGGTCAGCTACTTCATGGATGAACTGCGGCTGTTCAGGCTGAGCTTTGAGGAACAGCGATATGCTCTGGTGCTGTACGCTGCTCTGAATGGATTGAACCCCTTTGAAGGTGTTTTCAAAGACAAACTCTGGCTCAACAGGCTGGCTGAGGCCTATGCGGCAGAAAAAGCGCCCCTTCCGCAGATCATCAGCGCTGTATATTCGCATAGCCAATATAGCGCCATTTTGCCCAGGGGGGCCAGATTACCCGTAAGCAATAAAACGAGCTATGTCATGCAGGTCAAACCTCTGGTGGACCCAGCGACGCTGAAGGCGCAGTTGCTTAAAGCGCTGGCCAACGATGCGGGCCGCGACAGGGTGTATACGGTACTCACCAGTGAAATCCGGGCCAAAGCGGAGATTGCGGGTTTGACCTCTTTGGAATACCATCAGCAGCGTGGCGACCTTCTAACGCCGCAGGTTGAGAACAGCACCATTCTCCGGTTCAAATCGCCTGGGAAGGAAGTCAGGGCTTTGAATGCCCTGGCCTTCCAGTGGGACTGGCTGGGGGAGGGCGGCACGTTTGAAGCCCGCTATAAAAAATCAAGGGATCGCAGGATTCTGCTGGCCATTTATCATGAGCTGGCCAGAGGCGCGGTATGAATAGGTATCAGAAGCTCACACAAGACGCTGCCCCGGACGAAGCGCTAACTGGTGAGCTGTTGAACGTTCTGAAGGAACATGGCTGGCCAGCAGGCTTTGTGGACATAAGTTGGGAAGACCTGTACTGGGTTTCCCGCTGCCTGTACCTGCATGACGACAGCGGCGCTTCGGATGAGCTGATTATCAAAGCCTTGGAGCATGCGCATGCTCACGGTATGAACCTGCGCAACAACCGCGAAGTTTATCTGGATGGCGTGATGATGCTTGCCGCCAAGCATTTGAAATATGGGCAGTACTTCAGGACCATCAACTACATCACTGAACTGCGTGACAATGGCGGCGATCTCCCTGACTGGGTTCATATCTACTACTGTGTGGCGATGACGTATGCTTATCCTCGGTCCGCCTTGACCAACCCTGAGGGGATCATTGCCTCCCTGCGGGCTGTCAGGATGCAGGACAAGGAAACCCGCAGGATGACTCAGGCGGCTATCAAGCGCTACCTGGATGTAAGCACTGAGATGCTGGACGATCCGCAAATGAAAATCGCGGACAGTCATCTGAACCGACTGCACGAAGTCATCAAAGAGAAGGGGTTTGATCGGCTGCCCGAGTGGGATGTCTTTATTCGCCGAGCGAAAGGCGAAGATTATAGGGCTTATCGGCCAGAGCCGGAGGAGGAGGAAGAAGCCCCGGCAGCTGCTGATGATATTTACGCTCAGGTTGAGGTTCTGAGGGAAGAGAACCAGTCCCTGCACAGGAAAATACAGCACTTGGAAGAACGGCTGCTCCAGCTTCAGGAATCATTGGAAACAGTTGTGGCACAACCAGCTGTGCCGGCGGGACAACAGACCGCGTCTCCGCCGCAGTGCGAATACCTGGTCACCGCGCGCCGGAAACGCCTGTTGGTCTTTGGAGACAGCCGGGTGACGGTGGATAAACTGCGGCGCTATGCCAACGCCATTGGCTTCCCGGCGTCCGACATCGATTTCCATCTGGATTATGAGAGAAACGGGCGCTTTAACCTTAACAGTATCCAGTATCATTCGCCCTATGTGGGCATTTTGGTTGGACCCAATGCGCACAGCATGGTGAACCTGGGAGACTATCCCAGCATGATCGCTAAACTGCGGGATGAACCAGGCTTTCCCCATTCCATAGAAATCAGAACTCTTGCCGGCGAGTTGAAAATTACCAAAACCTCGTTTGAGACGGCGTTGCTTCGGATGATTGATCACATTACTGCAATTGGAGCATGAGAGGCAAAACACAAGCCAGCTTTTATATCAACACGCATTCATTGAGGTAATAAGGTGAACACGAATAGGAGCCACCATGAACGAAAACCGAATGAGTAAAAAGCCTGTCATTGTTTCGGATAAGGGCATACAACAGCTTTCAAGAATCCCATTAAGCAGCAACACCTTCAAGGAAGCATGGCTTCAGGATGTCCTTGAAAAGGAGCCGGGCATTCTGCCCACAGGCTATGTGGATCCGGTGTACGCGCCCCTGATTTGTGTTGCGAAAGAGGTTGCCGTGGGAGGCAATTCCATTGACAACCTTTATATCAGCGCGAAAGGATATTTGGTAGTTGTTGAAACCAAGCTGTGGCGCAATCCGGAATCCAAGCGCAAGGTGATCAGCCAAATCATCGATTACGCCAAAGACCTAAAGGATTGGGACTACAGCAAACTGGACAGCGTCTTCAAGGCAAACCATCAGGGCCAATCCATGTTTTCCGCCATGGTTGAAAAGGGCTACCAGGATGCGGAAGACGAGGCCTACTTTGTCGATATCGTCGAAGTGAACATCCGCAAGGCGCGCTTTCTGCTGATGATTGTCGGCGATGGCACCCGCGAGGATGTGGAAAAGATGATTGAGTTTATCAACTCATCCATTCAGATGCATTACCATTTCGCCTTATGTGAACTGGAAATATACCAACTTGGGGATGGCAGCCATCTCATTATTCCGCAGTTGACAACAAAAACGAGCATCATCACCAGGACACTTTATATAACTGAACAGGATGGAAAAGCAGAGCCGAATGTTGAAGAAACAGCTTCGCCTCTTGAAGCCGCCACCAAAAGGAGCAGCCGGGCCCGGTACAGGGATGTTGAGGAATGGGCGAGCAATACAAAACTCAAGGACGTAACGCCGGAAGACATGATCGATTTTGTCAATGATATGCAGGATCTTGGTTTCACCATCAACCCTGGCACGGCTGATTTAGCCATTGATTATAAATCTGAACGCTACCAGAAGAACATGAAGTGCCTGATGCTTTTTCATGATGGAGAGACGGCGGGGATCCAGCCGAAAAGCCTCTATTCATTCCTTGGCACGACAGAATATTCCGGAGCGATTGCGGACAGGCTGCTGGAGGATTTGCGGGAACACCTGAGTCCAAATCAGAATTATGTCCCCTATGAGCGCCTGCAGGGATACTACTACTTCACTTTCAAGCACCTGATTGAGCACAAAGAGGAGATACTCAGGATTTTTGAGGAGTTCATCAGGAGTTTCTGATGAATGCAGCAAGACTATATGAATAACTGAGCGAGTATTGAGTATTGATGAGGTTACGGAACTGCAATTAAGAGCCGCGATTATTGGCAATCGTAATTCAAAGGAGGCTTCTGATGCCGCTCATCATGCTTCGCGAAGATATCACCCGAATGAAAGTGGATGCTATCGTTAATACCACAAACACTGCCCTGCGTCCCAGCGCCGCCGGGGTGAGCGGCGCGGTCTTCAAAGCGGCCGGCAGGGAACGGCTGGAGGAGGCCTGCCGGGAACTGGCGCCATGCCCGCTGGGCGGCGCTGTCATCACGCCCGGCTTTGCCCTGCCATGCAGATACATCATCCATACCGTGACGCCGGTATGGGTGGATGGCCATTACCGGGAGCAGGAACTGCTGCGTGCCTGCTATGTTTCCATTTTCGCGCTGGCGGAAAAGCATCAGCTGCACAGTCTGGCTGTCCCCCTGATCGGCGGGGGTTCGCATGGTTTTGACAAACGCCTGGCGCTGGAAATCGCCATCAGCGAGATTCAGCGATATTTGATGGATACGGTACTGGAGATAGACGTCTTCCTGACCCTGTTCGGGCGGCGCTCTTTCGCGCTGTCCAAAAAACTCAGCCATGAGGTGAAAGAGTACATCACAGACCATTACATCCAGGAACGGCCGGACCGAAGGCGTGTGCTGGAGGAGATAGACCTGGCGCCGACCCTTGCCCAGGGGAAAAGCGGCAGGATGGCCGGCATCTCCCCGCGCCTGCCCTTCATGGACGCGGTGCTGAAACTGATAGACAATGAGGGATTGACTGACCCGGTCGTTTATAAAAAGGCCAACCTGACGCACACCCACTTCCACAAGCTGAAAATGAAGCAAATCAACCCCAGCAAAAAGGCGGCCATTGCCCTGTGCCTGGCGCTCAGGCTGGACTTGGAGGATTCCAAAACGCTGCTGGCTCATGCCGGATTTGCGCTGACCAGATCCGACCCGTATGATCTGGTGGTTGTGAAGTGCATCAAAGAAAAGGAATATAATGTGGTCATCGTGGAAGCCCTGGCGGACGAGGCAATAGAAGGGCTTAACAACATCTGAAGCGGGCGCCGGCCTTGCGCCCAGGCAAGATATTTGAATGGTGGGAATTTGTCCCCTGAAAAGGGACATTTTTGTTCTCAATTAGCCCTATAGTATGGCTGGGCGCAGAAAATGAAATCTGCGCAACCGATAAGGAGGGCGGCGAAATGGCGAAGATTTATCCCAAAATTGTGCGCTCCAACTTCAGGAAGTCCCGGGAGGAAGCCAATGGCCAGCTTGACATTGGCTGGACTGAGGGTGTGCTTGGCGATGGGCGGCCTTACCGGCTGGAATGCTGGGCGCAGGACCAAATCACCATGGTGACGGTGTTCATCAGCGTACTGGGTTTGGAAGGGATGACGAATGACGGCTTTGCCCGCCTGTTGGAGGAGGAGGGCCTGTACCGGGCGTATGGGAAAAAGTATGTGGAGGGCCGGCAGTTCACTGACCAGGCGGGCCAGGCGTTTTGGTCCATCAATGCGGTCATAGGGGATGAAGCTGCCATGTACGGCGAAAGCCGGGTTCCTCTCAGCCCCTTTACCAATCCCGTATAAGAGTTCCGCAAAGGCTAGGCATATTATGATAACCGATAATTACACGTGCATTCACTCCCATATCCTTTGGGGTGTTGACGATGGCCCAAGCTCCATCGATGAATCACTGAAGATGCTTGGGATCGCCCATCATGAGGGCGTCCGGACGATGATCGTTACTCCGCATAACGGCGCAGAAAATGGCTATGCGCCGAGCGCGGGCCGTGTACGGGCGAACTTTTCGGAATTACAGGGGCAGGCGAAAATTGAGTTTCCAGACATGCGCTTGTGTTTGGGGTCTGAACTCTATTGTGCCCCCGGCAAGGTACTGGAACGTGTGGAACGGGGCCAGGCCTTTCCATTGGCGGGCTCAAAATACCTGTTGCTTGAGTTCCTGGAGTGGGGAGGCAAGTATGAAACGGCTGAATATATCACGCGCGCCATGGTTGATATCGCCAGGGCAAAATGGTTCCCGATCCTTGCGCATGCCCAGCGCTACCGCGCGTTTGAAGGGAAGCAGGCATTATACCGCGCCATGGTTGGAGGCGGGGTTTATCTGCAGATCAACGCCTATGATCTGGCGGACCATCCTGACGGCTGGGTGAAAGAAAATACAAGATGGATCGCCGGGAATATGCTTGCGCACTTCATTGGGACAGACGCACACCGTGTAAGCCATCGGCAGCCGGTGATGAGATCCGGCGTTGAGTACCTGTACGCTCACTGTGACGAGGAGTACGTTGATGCGCTCGTTTATGGAAACGCGGAGAAGCTTATTACCGGGGAACAGGTTCCCTTATCGGCAGGGTCGTAGGGATGGGGCAATTGTATATGCGGCGGAGAGGTTTGGGCCATAGGGAAAGACAGAGACTTAATGTTTCCCGTTAATCAGGAGAAGGAGAGAGCGGTTATGTATGAAGCAATAATAGGTGATATCGTCGGATCGGTTTACGAGTTCAGCAACATCAAGACCAAGGATTTCCCGCTGTTTGCAGCGTCATGTGACTATACGGACGATACGGTTATGACCATCGCTGTCGCGAAGGCCATTATGCGCAGCCAGGATGAGCGCCTTCAAAAAAGACAAAACAACGGACCGGCACTTGAAGTTTTCATGACCGAGGAACTGCAGCGTTTCGGCAGAAAGTATCCTCACCCCATGGGCGCCTATGGTTATGGATTCCATAAGTGGCTTCAGTCCGACGCGCCAAAACCCTATAACAGTTATGGGAACGGCGCGGCGATGCGTGTTTCGGCATGCGGATTGATCGCGGTGACGATTGAAGAGGCGATCAAAACCGCCAGAATATCCGCCAAAGTGACGCACAATCATCCGGAAGGGATGAAGGGGGCGGAAGCTGTCGCGGCAGCCATTTTTTTCGCGAAGACAGGAAAACAAAAAGAGGAGATACGGAGATATATAGGCGAACACTATTATGACGTGAGCATGACGCTTGATATGATAAGGCCGGATTACCAGTTCGACAGCAGCTGCCAGGGCACCGTCCCTCAAGCGATGACAGCGTTTTTTGAGTCAACGTCGTTTGAGGACGCGATACGCAACGCCGTCTCGATCGGCGGCGATTCCGATACCCTCGCCGCCATCACCGGCTCGATCGCGTGGACATACTACCGTTTTCAAAGAGATAATAACGCGTGGGCTGTTGACGGCCTTGATGAGAGTATGCGGAAGATGAAAGAAAAGGCGATGAAATACATACCGGATGAATTCGCGCGGATTGCCGCTGAGTATCACAAAAGGGCTTGGAGGAGAATGGACACGAACTCCGGAGTGGGCTTTTGTTCAGACCTGATGACACAGCAGGAGTGGGAAGAGGCATAGAACCGCATCTAACCTGTCTTTTGCACCCCAAATTTGCGCTGAAAAACCATTGAAGGAGAAGAAGCATGAGAACCAAACTCACGATCAAGCACCCATTGTACAGTTATCCCGATACAGATCCAAACAGCCTGGTGAAATTAGGCTGGGCTGAAGGGTTCCTGGCAGGCGGGTCCCCCTATCGCGTGGAGAAGTACCAACAGAATGAAGAATTGAAGCTCGCGATTTACGCGTTAAACTCAGGCATGATGTTTGAGCCTGGTTACAGAAAGATGAACAATTATGAGAGCGAAGGGTTGCTTACCAGTTTTGGAAACTGCAATCCGGAATTTGCCCTGCTTGAAGACGAAGACGGTGACGATCTGGAGTTAATCCAGCTTACGCTGGAAAGCGCAGGGGAGAAGCTGGCTCACTGCGAGGTCCGGCTCTTTGGCGATAGCAGAGAGCCGCTTTCAGATCCCAATGATGAACTGCTTGCCCGGGCAATCTCCTTCGCGGCGGAAAAACATAAAGGCCAGGTCCGCAAGGGAACCAATATCCCCTACATCGTTCATCCCATGGAGGCGGCGGCCATCGTCGCCTCCATGACAAGCGACCGGGAGCTGTTGGCCGCGGCGGTGTTGCATGACACGCTGGAGGACTGCGGGGACGTAACACCCGAGATATTGCGTGAAATGTTCGGAGACCGCGTGGCGGAACTGGTGGAGGGGGAGAGCGAAAAGAAACAGGCAGATGCTTTAGGCAGCTGGCAGGCACGCAAACAGGCGACGATCGACCGATTGCTTAGCCCAGACTGCAGTCTGGCACTGCAGATGCTGACCCTGGGGGACAAATTGAGCAACCTTCGGGCCATTCACTCGGACCAGATGAGAATAGGAGATCAGGTATGGGAGCGGTTCAATCAGCCGGACAAGGGCATGCACAGGTGGTATTACAGCAGCATTGGACAAGCCTTGCTCTTGCTCAAGCGTTACCCGGCTATGGAAGAATATATCAGGCTGCTGGATAAGGTGTTTTCTGAAGGGAAGGCCAAAGACGTCCCTGCCCTCCTGACTGTTCAGCAGGTGCCGGTCTACGAAAGGAAGTACTATGAAGACGGGGATAAAGGCATCCGCTACGAGGGCTACGTCCTGCCGGATGGGAGCCCCTGGGGAGCAGGCAGGGCATACCAAAGGGACGGCACGCTTGCTGCTGAAGGGATTTTCACCTTGGGCGGGCTGCTGGCGGGGAAAATGTACTACCCTTCCGGGCAGGTTAAGTTCGATGGGAGATGCAATGACAAGCGTGCTCCGGGGATGGGCAACTATTATGGCCCCACCTATCCCCTGAGCGGTAAGTTCTATGCTGAGGACGGCACGCTGCTTTACGAAGGCGAGTTTAAGGTGGAGAAAATGGGTAACGCAGGTTATCCCAAAGTGATCTTTCCGGAAGGATTTGGCTCGCTGCGTTAGTGGGATATCAGGAGTGCAAACCACTGTGATGCTTCCATATATAAGTGATCCATAAAAATCGAAGTCAGCACTAATATCCTGAGCAGGCCTGCTTGGCTGGAAACGCGCTTTTTCCAAGGCCGTGGAACTAGTTAACGCGCTGAAGGGCCTTTGATCAAAGGAAATACAGAGGATCGTCCATGCTCAGGCTTGGATGAAGCCTGATAAATGATTGGTTTTTTCTTGCCGCAGGGTACCTGCCACAGTCACCGGGGAAGCAGAAGATACCAAGCTGTTTACGGGCAGTCCAGAGAGATAAACGCCGCGATCATCAGAGCGGTGCCCCCGTGAAGATGGGAGAAGAAAAACCGATATATACCTGCGCGAGATTTGTGCCATCATATTAGCGTCTCGCCATAAGCTCTACGCAATCAAACCAAAAGGCACAGGGTTTCTGCCTGTGCCTTTTGGTGCGCGTGCCGGATGATTATCTTCTGGCGCGTACAGCTACAAGAGCCGGCTTGGCGTACCCAGGCAACGGACCCTTCCGGCCCGCTGGAATTACCTTGATGTCCAGATCCAGCTCCTCCTGTCCTCCTTTGTTGAATACCCCGAGTTGCAGCACGGCAAGGATAATGGGTATTACATGCAGAATAGCCACTGCAACTGCTAATCCTTGCATGTTGCCCCGTTTCCCTTTTGGTGCAGGATAACGCATGCCTTATTATATCCGCGGTCAGGAGGCAAATTTCGGAGTGAGCAACTTACAGGATCAGCCCGGTTGCAGGCGGATTATTTAAGCCATTTCCTACCAGAGGTAATGCACAGGGTTGCGGATGTATTTATCGTACACAGCCCGCACCTTTGCCATCTGCTCATCTGTCAGCGCAGGCATATCGGAGGCTGCCACGTTTTGCTTGATTTGCTCCGGCCTGCTGGCGCCCGTGATGACGCAGCTGACCTCATCGCGCATCAAAATCCAGCGCAGGGCGTTGAGGGTGAGGTTGTTTTCGCCAAAAACCTCTTTCAGTTCCGCTACTGCCTTGAGTCCCAGATCATAATCCACGCCGGAGAAAGTCTCTCCCTTGTCGAACTCCTCGCCTTTGCGGTTGAAGAAGCGGTGGTCCTGCTTGCCAAAGACCGAGTCGGCGGTGAATTTGCCGGTCAAAAGCCCGCTGGCCAGCGGCACGCGCACGATGATAGCTACACCCTTTTTCCGGGCCTGGGGGAAGAGCAGCTCATGGGGGCGCTGGCGGAACATGTTATAGATGACCTGGATGGAGGCCATGCCCTCATATTCCATGGCCTTCAGGCCCTCCTCCACCCGCTCCACGCTGACACCAAAATGCCTGATTTTACCTTCCTTCTTTAGCTTCTGCAGGGCCTCAAACACCTCCGGCTTGTAGAAGACATCCGTGGGCGGGCAGTGCAGCTGGATCAGGTCCAGGCTATCCACATCCATGCGCTTCAGGCTTTCCTCGGTGTATTTGACCACCGCTTCCCGCGTGTAGCCCGCGGCCACATGGGGGTTGATCTGCCTGCCGCACTTGGTGGCCACAAATACCTTGCCCTGCTTGCCTTTGATGAAGCGGCCGATGCTCTTCTCGCTTTCCCCGTTGTTGTATCCGTCCGCCGTATCAAAGAAGTTGATGCCCTGCTCAAAGGCGGTCTCCAGGGTGGCCTGCGCGGTCTCTTCATTGTAATCAGCGCCCCATTTGCCGCCCAGCTGCCAGGTGCCAAGGGAAATTTCCGACACCTGGATGCCCGTTTCGCCAAATTCTCTGTACTTCATTTGCCTTCCTTCCTTCTCTGTCGATGGCTCATCCTCCCCGACCGAACGGGAGATTGTGTTCTTTGAGGGCATTGTAGCAAGAAACGGGCAAAAACGGAACTTCCGGGCGCCCGGTTTCTTCCAGCGCCAAAGCGCACTTCATTTGTTTTTAATTGAATGTGACTGGAAATAGGGATATGATGGCGCACATAAGCGGGAAGAGGTGATGGTATGACACTGGCGAGGAAACTG
>JAQVQY010000054.1 GCA_028701335.1 Eubacteriales bacterium | reverse complement strand
TGGACCTGGAAGATCCGGCGGCCCCCCAAACCGAAGCGGCGCTTGCCACAGGCCTCACAGCCTTTATGGAAATGGAAAAAGAAGCCGTCAGCAACTACCAGCAGGCGATCCGTTTGTCCACGATCCTCTTCTGGGCCATGGCCATCCTGGTGGGTACCATGCAAGGGGGCATCCAGGCCGTGAGCCGCAGCTATTTCGGCAAACTGGTGCCCAAGAAGCGCTCCAACGAGTACTTTGGCTTCTTTGATATCTTTGGGAAATTTGCGGCCGTCATCGGCCCCCTGCTATATGCCGTAATCAGCAACCTTACCGGGCGCTCTTCCTTTGGCGCTTTGGGGCTCCTGGGGCTCTTCCTGCTGGGCTTCATCTTCCTGCTGATCGCCAGGGAACCCCTGGACGCGCTGGAAGCGGAGCGGGCGCTGGCGCATCTCAATGAGGAGTAGGGAGTCACCCATTCCGGATTTGCTCTTTCGCGGGCGATCTTCCCTTGCCCATCTACAGGCCAGATCGTCCAGCTGTATCATCAGGCAATCCCTCAGTGCAGGAAACGGCCGCTTGCGCCGCCCCTGACAAAGGGAAAAAAATAAGTGCCCCGCCGGTATTGCTCCGTAAGGGCGCTTGTTTGTTTTAGTTGGGACGCTTAGCCAAACAGCAGGCTGGGGAGCACGGTGATGATTTTACGGCGGGATCCGCTCATCATACGCATAAGCCCCATCTGCGCGGCGCTGCCGGTCCTCACATGGGTGAGCGCTTGGGTTACCCCCCGTTGCCGCAGGAGGTCTGAACCAGCGGCCAGGAGCGAGCGCGCCACCCCTCGCCTGCGCATGTCCCGCTGCACATACACCATCACCAGTGCCGCGGTATCGGAGCTGGCACCGGTCAAAATGATCTCAGCAATGGGATGCCCGGCGCGGTAATAACCCAGGGCCAGGAAATAAGGCTGCTGCATCTGCAGTGTGAGGTAGTCATGTGTGATGGGTGACAGGCGGTATTTGTTGAGGCGCTGCAGGAAGGCGTACTGATCCTGTACAGTTTCCAGCGGCACCGAGGCGAACTCACAGCCCATGGGCGGCTGCGATGGGCCTGAGGGCAGCTGAATCAGGTATTCCTCCCGGGCGTCCTCCGTTGAAAAGCCGTTCTGGCTATAAAAATTGAGCATGTCAAACTGGGTGGGGGGAAACTCCGTGTAGATGCGCCCCTTCACCCCCGGAAAGGCGGCGCGCATCTGCTCGCAGCGCCCTAAAAGCGCTCCCAGCAACAGATTTCTGGCGGAGGGCTGGGACTTGATGTCCAGGTACAGCTGAAGCGGCCGCTCCGGGATGGCCTCCTCCTGAAAGCTCAATACCACATAACCCACGCCCATCTGGACGTACTGGTCATTGGCGGCGAAAAAAACATCATCAGCGGGAACGCCCGAAAAGGGGGCGCTAGGGTGAGATAGTCGCATGTGCGCTCCTTAGATTAATTGCCACTCGAAATCCTGACGGCCGCTGCTGCCCGGGGTCAGGTCGTATACCACTTTGCGCACCTGAGGGCTTGCCCCGCGGACGCGGGCAGTAAACCGTTCCAAAAGGTCATAGGGAAGCCTGGCCGCCAGTGCGTGTACCTCTCCGCCCTGGTGGCTGGCAGTCACCGCGCGCAGCACAATGAGGGCGGCAGACTGATCCGGATAATTGGGAACATGGTGCAGCACAGCGAAATATTGCCACAGCTTTTTATTAAGCCCTGCCGAGCGGATTTCATCGCTGAAGATGGCGTCCGCCTGGCGCAGCAACTCAAGCCTCTCCGGCGTGCACTCACCGCTTATCCTAAGCGCAAGCCCCGTCCAGGGGAAGGGCTGCATCTGGGTAATCTCAGGCGACATCCCCAAAGCCTCCCCCACAAAACGAATCTCTTCCTTAAACAGCTCGGACAAAGGCATCATAACAGGCTTTGTCTGGTTGATGCGGGGCATGGACGTGGGGGCGTTCTCCCCGTCCATGATCTGGCTGGCACTCACCGGCAGGAGCAGGAGGTCGTAATCCATTGTTTGCATGGACTGCTCCAGCATCTCCTGCAGCGTGCGCATGATCACCGCCTGCTTGTCCTCCGGCTGATCCAGTCCCTGGAGCGCTTCCAGAAAGTGGCTTTCTGCGTAGATAACCTTCAGGTTCAGGCCCAGGCGGTCCCGGTAGTATTCCACAAACCGGTCAGTCTCATGGGCCCGAAGCAGCCCGGAATCCACATACAGGCACTGAAGCCGTTCGCCCAGCACCCGGTGTGCCAGAACAGCATTGACGCCACTGCTAAGCCCGCCTGACATGATGCACACCGCTTTGCCGCTTCCCACCCTCTGTGTGATAGCGGCCTTGGCCTGGGCGATAAAGGCTTCTTCTCCCCACCAGGGCGTGCAGCCGCACACTTCGGTGGCAAAACGCAGCAGCAGATCCATCATGTCCATGTCGTTGGTTTCAAGCTGAAATTGAAGCGTGTACAGACGCTTTTCCACGTGCTGGGCGCCGATGACGGCATCCTCCCACTGGGCCAGCGGAGCCATCTCCTCAGGCAAGTGCAGGGGGCTGACATATGCCAGCTGGCGCTCGATCTCCTCCATATCTCCCGTGATGGGAGAAGGGAAGAAACTAACCGTGCCCACATCGTTCACCGCGCGCTTCTCCCAGGCCTCAGCGCCCAACAGCGCCGCCGCCACAGGCGCCGCGTCTCCCAGCGCCAGCACTGGAATGCCCAGGCGCATCAGCTCAGGGTCCATCTCGCCGGAAAACTGTCCCGACACGCCGCCGGCCAGCACCAGGCCCCGGGGCTCAATGGCGCGAATATCCCGGGCCAGCGTGCTGCCGGGCAGGATGCGGCAATAGATTTTCTCAGCCCTAAGCCGGCTGGCCAGGGCCGCCGCGTATTGTCTGTCAAAATTAAGAACGATCAGCTGATCCTGCATAAATCCTCTTTCCCTTAATGGACGGCGCCGTCCACGGTCCAGAACTCGGTATGCTCCATCACCCACTGATGGGCGTAGGCATTGAGCTTAAGCTGGGTTTGCTGGTTGGCGATACCGGTTTGCGGGAAATCCATCCTCGCCTGAAACGCGCGCACGGCCTCCTGGGTACGGTGGTCATAGGTGCCGTTCACATCCTGGTAAGCAATCAGGCCGATGTCGGCCAACTGTACCTGGAGCGCCCTCACCTTGCTGCCCTCTTTGCCTCCGCGCAGCACAATGTCCGCCAGGTCATGCACGGTGCCATAGCCCTGAATGCGCCAGTCATCCAGCCTGTAGCGAACGCGCTGCACCTTGTCTGGGTTGTTGCCTTCAATCACCTGGGCGTAATGGGTGCCATCCGAAGCGGCGACCACCTTCTCCACCATGGCCACATGGGTGGTGTCGCCTGAGGGCGTATAGGAGAAGAAAACCCAGTCCCCCGGCTGGGGAATGTAGCTTCCGCGCTCCATCTGCCTGTCTTCCCCGATGTACCACTGGCTGCCCCAGCCGGTGACAAAGCCTGTGCGGGCGATGTAGCGGCCCTGGGTGAGGAACCAATTCCGGCCAATGTTTGTGGCCCCGTAGAGAGGGAATATCTCGTTTAGAAGTGTGATGCCCAACGATTCCTCCGCCTGGGCCACCGACCAGCACAGGAACTCCGCGCACCACTCGGACGCGGGGTCGCCATACCAGATGCCGTACTTGGTAACACCGCCCCGCTCCTCCGTGTAACCCAGTTCGCCCACCGCGATCTCAATCAGCGCACGGACGCTTTCCGGCACGGGGTGGGCTGGCGGAATGTCAGTAAACACATCAGCCTCGGCATTACCCGTCACCGTCAGGGGTATCAGCAGGCAAACTAAGGCGATGAGGAATCGCCGCATGTCACTCCTCCCTTGATCGGATTTGTTGATTATACACACACGCCCTTCTTTAAGCAAGGGCGCCTGCCCGCTCCAGGGCGCTCAGAAGTACCTGCGCCATCTCCTCAGCCTCCATGATGACCAGGCTGCCGTAGGGCAGAAAGAGGCTGCTTTCCAGCTGGAGCCGCATAGCCCTTAACAGCCTGACCGCCCGCGTTCTCCCCACATCAGGTGAATTTTCCGCCGCCTGGCGGAGAATGTACAGGCAAGCCGACAGGAAGCTCTGCCAGATCAGGCAGCGCTCGGCTTCATCTGTGCCAGGGCTGTCCTCCACGCGGGACACCGCGCGCAGGAAAGCTGGATAAAACAGGTCATCCACGCCCTGGCTGAGCGCCTGCTCAAGGCTGGCGCTCTGCTTAAGGCGCATCAGCTGGATGAGGCTCGTCAGGAAACCTTCCTCCCCATATCGGAATGGGCAGGCCCAGTAGAAGAGCCGGTTTAAGCTCGCAAGGGGCGGCGCGTCAGAATCAGCGGCGTAAGCCTCAAAGCCGCTTGCCGCGCGCTGCCGGGCGATTTCCTCCAGCAAAGCCATCTTGCTGTCAAAATGATGGTAAAAGCTGCCCTTGCTGCCCCCAGCGTTTGACAGGATGTCGTTAAGCGCGGTGTTTTCATACCCGCGCTCAAAAAACAGGGCCGCGGCTGTGTCCACCAGCTCCTGCCTGCGCTTATCCCCTTTTCGCACGCCTGCCTCCTTCCTCTATTCAGTTGTATTCGATGACCTGCTGTACCATGGGATAGCGGGAGGTAAACAACTTTTCCCGGCGGTAAGCCACGCCGTCCCTGAAGTAAACGCGGTAAGTATCCACCACAAAGCCGGTCCGGGCCTTTTTCAGTTCCTGCCGGGCACCCGGCGGCAGGCTGGGGTTAGGCTGCATGAGAGGTTCATTGGGCGGCACGGTGCTGCCGGTCACCTCGGTTTCCAGCTTCAGGCTCTCCCCAGGCCCCGTACGCATGCCATAAATCTCCACGGTCACCTTTCTATCCGCATAGTAGGCGATGAGAAAAACCGGGGCTTCCTTGTCGTTCCTGAACACGAAGTCCAGGTTGGGCCAGTTCACCGTGGCGTCCAGGCCCTTGTCCACGTAGCTGCTGGGCCAGGCGTGGGGCTCCCGCTCCACGATGGTCATCCCCGCCAGGGCCGCGGCGTTAAAGAGAGTGGAGGACACCTGGCAGACTCCGCCGCCTACATCATCAATCAACACGCCGCCGGCAATGGCGGGCGCTCCCCTGTATCCGCTCTCAATGGTGCGCTTGCCGGTGGATTCATTAAAAGAAAGGGCTTCCCCGGGCATGAGGCTCTTGCCGTTTAAAGCCCGGGCGGCCAGGGCGATGTTGTTGTTGCGGTCATTGTCCGAGGTGGTCTTGGTGGTGAACGATGCCAGCATGGCAAAACCATTCTGCAGATCCACACTGGTCACCCTGGGCAGGATTGGGGTGGAATCCAGCGTGATGATGGCCTGGTAGTCCCCCCGGTCCAGAGCTTGGGCGAGGGGAGCCATCAAGTCGTTTGGTTCAATCCTTCTCCCCGGCACATCCCGGGTGACGGTAAACGCTTTGGTGGAAAAGTCAAAGGAAGCGACCACCGCGTTGACGGGCTCGCGGCTGATCTGGCCGGCGATGCTCTCGCACAGCGCCCTTAAGTCCTGGGCCTCATAGGTGACCTGGGTGGCGAAATAGGCTTTGTCCCTTGCGGTCTGCGCCACATGGCGCCAGCGCACCTCAAAGGGTGTGATGTCTTCCCCCACCATCCAGGAAAAGCCCTGCCGGCCGATGGACCAGGCCTCCTCCAGCACCGCGCGTGTGTTGCGTTGGAAAGGCAGCTGCTGCTGGGTGATCTGGTAGGTGGCCTCATCAACATTCAGCGTGATGGCAAGGCTGCTTCTGGCGGCGGCAGCCTGCTGGGCCAGGGCGCTTTCCGCCTGGGCGAAGGTCATCCCGCCAACGGGGTAGCCGTCCACGTAGATCTGGTCAAAGAACACCTGGGACCCCAGAGACTCGGCTTTATTATTATAATCCTGCTCGGCGCGGGAAGCGGTGAGGACCCAATAGCCAATGCCGATGATAAGAGCCAGGGACATCACCGCCAACACCCCCCAGCGTCCCCGCCGAGCGGGAACCTCCTCACGCGGCAAAGGCGGATCATGCGGGTATTCAGCCGGCTCCTCCTGAAATCCGTATAAGAAATCATCCTGGGACCGGGGGATAAAGGCAGCCTGCCAGGCATTATCCGCAGCATCCTGAAAGGCGCCGCCGGTAGGCTGCCACTGCGCCTGGCCTTCCGGCGGGGGGAAAACCTCGCCATCCGGCATAAAGACGGCGCGGCGGGCCTGATGGTCCCCGCGCGGTCCCCCGGCTTGCTGTCTGCGGCGCACCTTTCCTCCTCCTTAGCCAATAGATGGAAATATTGTAGGTTTGGCATGGGGAAAAGTCAAGGAAACGTCTTGACAAGCACCGCTTCAAGCGCATAAGATATAACGGATTATAGCAGGACGGAGGATAGCGCGATGAAATTCTATTATTGCAGCCATTGCGGCAACGTGGTCATGTATATGTTTGCTTCCGGCGTGCCCGTTGTGTGCTGCGGGGAGGAAATGAAGCTTCTGGATGCCGGCACGGTTGACGCCTCCAGAGAAAAGCATGTGCCCGTCATCCAGGTTCTGGGCAGCGCGGTGACTGTGAAAGTCGGGGCCGTCCCCCACCCCATGGAGGAGAAGCACTACATCCCTTTTATCGTTCTTGAAACAACCGCCGGCTACCAGGTACGCCACCTGAAGCCCGGCCAGGCCGCCCAGGCCACCTTCGCTCTGGGCCAGGAGGAGCGGGCTGTCGCCGCCTATGAATACTGTAACCTGCACGGCCTCTGGAAGGCTGAAGCATAAAAAACCAAGGAGAGAAAAGCCAATGAAGAAGTACGTATGCAATGTCTGTGGCTACATTTATGATGAAGCGCTGGGCGACCCGGACAACGGCGTGGCGGCCGGCACCAAGTGGGACGATGTCCCTGAGGATTGGGAATGCCCGCTGTGCGGCGCTCCCAAGGAAGATTTCAGCCTGGAAGAGTAATCCATCCCCGCGACAGGGCCTTCGGGCCCTTTTTTTATTGCGCCCCCAAGCCAGGTTGGTCAAGCCGGCCTGTCTATGCTAAAATGAACCCAGCCAATAAACAGGGGGTGGGCGCGTGAGGGTGAAGCTGAAGCTGGTGAGCGGGCTTGGCAAGGTGTTTCACGACCAGGAACCGGAAAGCTATCCTGAGGGATGCCCCGCCAGCCTGCTGGGCGGCGAGGTATTCTCCCTCCAGGCGGCATATGCGCTTCAGCAGCCCTGGTGGGGCGATTTGCCCCGGGTGCGTGTTGATTTCGACTGTAATCTGCCCTTAAGGGTCAGGCAGGTGACCGGCGTGCCGGTCCGCTTTCCCAAATACGCCGACAGCGCTGGGGCATACCTTCGTGATGTGCCAGGCATCTACCCGGACATTCTCAGGGATCTTGCGGACACCCGAGACATATGCCTTTATCCCGGTTTCTGGAGTTCCCTGTGGGTGGACATAGAGCCCGCGCCGGAAACGCCTGCAGGGGAGTATCCTCTGAAGGTAACCATATTGAGCCAGGGCGGCGGGGTTTTGGCTGAGGCCGGGATAACGCTTTTGCTGCTTGACGCCAGGTTGCCGGAACAGAAGCTGATTTGCTCCCGCTGGCTCCACACTGACAGCTTGGCCTCAGTTTACCGCCTGCCCATGTTTTCTGTGGAGCACATCCGCGTGCTGCGCGGTTTTTTGCATCTGGCATCCAGGCGGGGTATCAACATGGCTTTTACCCCCATCCACACGCCGCCCATTCTGGTACAGGACGGGCGGGAGCGGCCCGAGGCCCAGTTGGTGGATGTGTTTGTGACCCCTTTGGGTTACACCTTCCGCTTTACCAAGCTGCGTGATTTTATCAGCCTGTGCAGGCATGAGGGCATCAAATATTTTGAGATGGCGCACTTCTACAGCCCCCGGGGCGGCTATCACGCCGCCACCATCATGGGGGTTAAGGACGGTACCTATTCCACGCTCTTTGGCCCCCGGACCCCGGCTGATGATCCTGAATACCAGGCTTTCCTGTCCGCATATATCCCCGCCCTGATCCAGGAGCTGTCCTATATTGACGTGCTGCACCAGTGCTTTTTCCATTTGACGGATATGCCGGGTGAAGGTGACCGGGCCCAGTACCGAAAGCTCCTTGCGTTAACCGGACCCCTGCTGTCCAGCCGGCCTGTCATCGATACCCCGCCCGGCCCGGACTTCCCGGATGAAGACGCGCCCGGCCTTACCCCGGTGCCGGAGCTGGACCAACTGGCAGGATTCAATGGGACCGAAAGGTGGGCCAGCCTGGGCTGCCGGCGGCGCGGCGCCTATCCCGACACGCTCATCGCCATGCCCGGCAACCGCGCCAGGGTCATGGGCGCGCAATTGTATGTAGAGCAAATCAGAGGCATCAGCCACTGGGCACTCAATTACTACGCCGCCCAAAGCGCGGGATATCCCATTGACCCTTACATCAACACCGACTGTGACGGCCTGGCTCCTGCCGGGGACGCGCATCTGCTCTACCCCGGCCAGGGCGGAGCGCCTGAGGAATCCATCCGCATGATGCACTTCCTCCAGGCCCTGCAGGACCTTCGGGCGCTTCAGGCGCTGGAGAAAAAAGCCGGGCGGGGAAAGGCGCTGGATATTATCCGCCAGGGCCTGGATTGCCCCTTAAGCTTCACCAAATATCCCACTGATGAAGCCTGGCTGCTGGGCCTGCGCCACCGGGTGAACCTGGCGATCACGGCAAATTGACACGCCCTGTCAGGGGCGGTATACTTTCAAATCAATTGGAGGCATACGGGCACATGGATAAATGGGATCATCGGTTTATGGACATGGCGCGCCTGGTTTCATCCTGGAGCAGTTGTTTTAATGAAGGCCGGGCCATTGGCGCCGTCATCGTGAAGGACAAGCGGGTGATGACCACCGGTTACAACGGCGCCCCCGCCGGCATGAAAACCTGCAAGGAACGGGGAGAGTGCCTGCGGCGCAAGCTGGGCATCCCCTCGGGTACCCGGGCTGAAATTTGCTACGCCATCCACGCGGAGCAAAACGCCATCATCCAGGCGACCAAAATCGGGCTGTCCATCCAGGGCGCCACGCTCTACACCACCCACCAGCCCTGCTCCGTATGCGCCAAGATTATCGCGAACTCAGGTATCCGCCGGGTGGTGTATGAACAGGGATATCCCGACGATTTCGCTCTCCATTTCTTTGAGGAGACCGGCGTTCTTCTGGAACGCTATGAAAAGGAGAGCGCATGAAAAGGCTGCTCTGCGCCTGCATTGCCCTGATGCTGCTGTTTACAGCGGCCCCGGGTTTTGCCTCCAGCAACCGGAATGAACGGCTCTATCTGCTGGACCACATCAAGCCCCTTGAGGATAGTGAGATACCCGCCACTCCCCTTGGTGTGCGCCACTACCTGCTCATCAGTATGGACAAGTGGCAGAACAACATTGACAACCTGGGCTATAACGACGGCCTGGTGCTTCTGACAATGGATGAGAAAACCGGCCGGGTCATCGTCACCTCCATTATCCGGGACACCCTGGTCATCCGGCCTGACGGCAACCCGGGGCGCATCAACCGTATTATCAGGGAATACGGGGCGCAGGGATTGCTGGACACCATCAGCCGCCACTTTGGAATCAAGGTAGAGAAATACGTGATGATGGACTGGCGGCACGTGGTGGAAATCGTGGACGCGGTGGGCGGTGTGGAGGTGGCGCTCACCTCCTCTGAAATCCACTATATGAAGAACTGGTCGGTGCCTGAGAGCAGCACCCGGCCGGTGCTAAACGGCCCGGGCACCTACCATCTCAATGGTTTTGCCGCCGTCATTTATATGCGTATCCGTCGCACCCGCGCCTCAAACGACCTGGACACCCAGGACATCGGCCGTACTTACCGCGCGCGCCTGGTGCTGTCCAACATCGCGGCCAAGCTGAGCAGCTATGACATCAACAGCGCCCAGAATCTCCTGACGGATATCCTAAAAATCTGGGAGGAGCCCTACGATAAGGCGTTCACCTACCCCGGCATCCGCAACAACAACATCTTCGTGGCGGGTACAATGCCCAATGGGCCCGGAAAAAAGCGGTCCGAGACCAACATCACCATGGCGGATGTCCTGGATGCCCTCAGCGTTGCCTTCTCGCTTAGGCAAAGCGAGGTGGAGCAGTGCCGTTTGCCCTTTGACGGCACCTACCAGCCTTATGAGTACGCCAGGAGTGCCGGCCAGCTGATGGACTTTGAGCAAAACCGCGCCCTGCTCAAGGACTTTATGTTCCCCGAGAGCTTTATCGTCTCGGAAGACCCGCTGCGCTGACGGCGCCGCGGCATAATTCACCAAAGGAGTCTTTTCAAGCATGATAAACCCTGTCGCTTCAAGCAATGGCAAGGTTCTCAAGAGGCTTATGATCATGTCGCTCCTCACGGCGCTGTCCGTGGTGCTGGAGCGCTTTTTGGGCTATAACGACAGGATCATCAGCGTTTCCCTTGGCTATCTGCCTGTGGCGCTGGCCGCCATGCTCTTTGGCCCCCTGCCCGGCGCTGTTGTCAGCGCGCTGGCGGATTTTCTGGGAGCGCTGCTCTTCCCGGCAGGAGCGCTTGACCTGCGCTTTACCCTCATCGCTGCCATCAAGGGATTTATCTACGGGTATTTCCTCTCACAGCGGGGCGTGGGCCGGGGCCGCATCATTCTGTCCCAGGCTTTGGTAACGGTGCTCTGCCATCTGACGCTAAACACCCTGGTGATTTCCACCATCATTGGACAGGGCTTCTGGGCGCTTCTGCCGCTAAGGGTGGTGAAGAACCTGCTGTTCTTCCCCGTGGAGGTGTTCACGCTCATCAAAATGGCCGAATACCGCGGCACGTTTGATCGGCTGGCCAAATGAACAGTCCCCAGCGCAACCGCGAGATTTTGGCCGTTCTTGAGGAACTCTACCCTGACGCCCGCCCGGAGCTTCACTTCTCCAACCCCTATGAGACGCTGGTGGCCACCATGCTCTCCGCGCAGTCGACAGATGTACAGGTCAACAAGGTGACCCCAGTGGTGTTCCATGACTTCCCCACAGTGGATAAGATGGCGGAAACAACGCCTGAAATCCTCTATCCCTATGTCAAATCCTGCGGATTTAAATCAAAAGCCGCCAACATCGTCCAGGCGGCTCGGGACATCATGGACCGCTTTGGCGGGAAAGTCCCAGGCACCCTGGAGGAGCTGACAAGCCTTCGGGGCGTGGGCCGGAAAACCGCCAATGTGGTGCTGGCCAATGCCTTTGGCGTGCCTGCCATAGCGGTGGACACCCATGTCTTCCGCGTGTCCAACCGCCTGGGCCTGGCGGAAGCCAGCACGGTGGAGAAAACCGAGCAGCAGCTGATGCAGGTCATCCCAAAAGACCATTGGAACAGGGCGCACCATTGGCTGATTTTCCATGGCCGGCGGGTGTGCAAGGCGCGCAACCCAGCCTGCGCAACCTGCGCGCTTCTTCATTTGTGCGCCCACCCGCAGCTAAAGCCGGAGTTGTAGGCCCTCCCTGCTGCCCAAATATACCATTTTTGTGAGGACGCTTTTTTTATGGATATGTTTCATGATTCCCGCTCCCTGGACTGCCGCGCCCCCGGCGGCGCGCTGAAGACCGGCCAAAGCGTGCGCATAAGACTTTATGTGCGCGGAAGCGCGGCCCATGTTACGCTGCGGCTGTGGAACGGCGGCGAAAAGCTGGTGGAAATGCGGCACAAGGGCCTGGGGATGTACGAGGCCACGGTAACGGCGCCCAAGACGCCTTGCCTGTGGTGGTACGGATTTCGCCTGGAGGATGCGCGGGGCCACAGGTTCTATTACGGCAATGCCAGGGATGAACTGGGCGGTGTGGGCGCAGTCTACCAGGACCCGCCTCCCAGCTACCAAATCACGGTGTATGACCCTGATTTCGCGCCCCCCCGGTACCTGTCAGACGGCATCATGTACCAAATCTTCCCCGACCGCTTCCACCGCAGCAAAATGCCCGCCAGTAATCGCAAAGACCTCTATCTGCATGAGAACTGGGATGATTTGCCCGTGGTCAGCCAGGACCCCCGCAGCGGGGACCATTACGCCACGGATTTTTTTGGAGGCGACCTGGATGGCATCCGGCAGAAGCTGCCGTATCTGAAGGAGTTGGGCGTTACCCTCCTATACCTCAACCCCATCTTCAAGGCCCGCTCCAACCACCGCTATGACACCGGGGACTACCACACTATTGATCCTCTGCTGGGGGACAAGGCGGCGCTTGAGAACCTTTGCCGGACGGCCGGTGAAATGGGCATACGCGTGATGCTGGACGGCGTCTTCAGCCACACGGGAGAGGACAGCATATACTTTAACCGTTACGGCCGGTATGAAACCCTGGGCGCCAGCCAAAGCGAGGACTCACCCTACTACCCTTGGTACCAGTTCAGCGACTACCCGGATAAGTACGCCTGCTGGTGGGGCATCCATACACTGCCGGAGGTGGATAAAAACAACACCAGTTTCCGTGCCTTTATCCTGGGTCCGGACGGTGTGTCGCGGCGCTGGCTGCGCGCCGGTGCCTCAGGCTGGCGGCTTGATGTGGCTGATGAGCTGCCCATGTCTTTCCTTGAGGACCTGCGCTATGCCGT
>JAQVQY010000004.1:12036-46668 GCA_028701335.1 Eubacteriales bacterium | reverse complement strand
GCGGTTGAGGTTCTTTTTTGCGCTTATATGGGGGAGGGTAAAACTGTGGTTTTGGAGGCAGGAAGTTTGCTTGCTGCAGCTGGCTGCGGGTTGATAGCGTGAGGTCGATGTTATTCAGGGGACACTACTTAAACAAGATTAACTCCAGTCATAAACAGCTCCGATTCGTGTATGATAAAAATGATATAAATAATGGCAGCACATATAATTGGTTTGGACAAGGAAACGCTCAGAGGCCAAGAGCATCGCATATCTCAACAGCTACCCCTGTGGCATCTCCCCCGCCCCTGTGGTAAACTGTGGCCATTGAGAGAAAGGTCTTTATCGATACAATGAGTGAACAGCAAACCGTGCGCCTGCAGAAATACCTGGCTGACTGCGGGGTTGCCTCGCGCCGCCAGTCGGAGGAATACATCGCCCAGGGGCTGGTGCAGGTAAACGGGCAAACTGTGACCGAGATGGGGACGCGGGTGGGCCCGGGGGATGTGGTGACCTTCAGGGGCGAGGTGGTGCGCCCGGAAGGGCAGAAGCGATACATCCTCTATTACAAGCCCATTGGCGAGGTGACCACTGTGTCTGACCCGGAGGGCCGCCCCACAGTGATGGACCATTTCCGGGATTTCCCGGTGCGGCTTTACCCGGTGGGCCGGCTGGACTTTGACTCGGAAGGCCTGCTGCTTTTAACCAATGACGGGGAACTCACCAAGCGGCTTACCCACCCCAGCTTTGAGGTGGAGAAGCGCTACATAGCCCGGGTGTCCAACCAGGTGCCGGAGGAGAAGCTCAGGGCTTTAAGGCAGGGCGTGGTGATTGACGGGCGGAAAACCTCCCCGGCCAAGGTTAGCGTACTCCGGCAGGACGCCTTTTCAACTGATATCCTGATCACCATCCATGAGGGGCGCAACCGGCAGATCAGGAAGATGGTGGAGGCCATCGGGCATGAGGTAGTGCGGCTTAAACGGGTGCAGTACGGGCCGGTGGCCCTTGGCAACATGGAGCGCGGGACCTGGCGGGAACTGACCCAGGCGGAGCTGGACGCGCTGAAATGAGCCTTAAGTCCGCGCGGCACATCGCCCTGGAGGTTTTTGAAAAGACGCTTGTGCCCGGTGACAGGGCAGTGGACGCCACCATGGGCCGTGGCCGGGATACCCTGGCGCTCTGCCGCCTGGTGGGGGAAACAGGCCATGTATACGCCTTTGATGTGCAGGAGGCAGCCTTGACAGAAACCCGGGCGCTGCTTGAGCGGGAGGGGATGCTGGGGCGCGCCAGCCTTCATCTGATGGGGCATGAGCGCATGGCGGAAGCGGTGTCCGAAGGAGTCAAGTTGACGGCCTTCAACCTGGGCTGGCTGCCCGGGAGCAGCAAGGGACTTACCACCCGGACGGACACCACGCTATTGGCTGTTCAGGCGGCGATGGAACTATTGGCTCCAGGCGGGCTCATCAGCCTCTGCTGTTACCCGGGGCATAAGGAGGGGCAAAGGGAACTGAACGCGCTCACGGAGCTGGCCAAGGGCCTTTTACCCCAACGCTTCACAGCCCTAAGGCATGACTTCCTGAACGCCGGCCCCGGAGCACCAGTGGCCATCCTGATTGAGAAACAATAAAAGGGAGGTTTTGTTATGAAATTATCTGTTTTTTCCGTGGTGCTGGGCGGCCTGCCTTTTGAGGAGGCCTGCCGCTTCCTTTCGGGCCAGGGGGTGGACGCGGTGGAGATCGGCTGCGGCGGCAACCCCGGCAAGCAGCACTGCGACCCCAAGGCGCTGCTTGGCAACAAGGCGGCGAAAAAGGAGTTTCTCTCCATCCTGTCGGACAACAATCTATCCATCGCGGCGCTCTCCTGCCACGGCAACCCCGTGCACCCGGACCCCAAAGTGGCCCGGGCCTTCCATGAGGATTTTGAGGACGCGGTGCGCCTGGCGGCGGAACTTCAGGTGGACCGGGTGGTCACCTTCTCCGGATGCCCGGGCGGCAGCCGTGAAGACCGCATGCCCAACTGGGTCACCTGCGCCTGGCCGGATGATTTCCAGGAAATCCTCAGCTACCAGTGGGACGACGTGCTGATCCCCTACTGGCAGAAGGAGGCGGAGTTCGTGAAGTCCCAGGGCATCAACAAGGTCGCCCTGGAGATGCACCCCGGCTTCTGTGTGTACAACCCGGAGACGCTCTTAAGGCTCAGGGATGCCGCGGGGGAGGTCATCGGCGCCAACCTGGACCCCTCCCACCTCTTCTGGCAGGGGATTGACACCACCCGCGCCATCCGCGCCCTGGGGAAGGCCATCCACTTCTTCCACGCCAAGGACACCAGCTTTGACCCCACCAATAACCCCGTCAACGGGGTGCTGGATTACAAGCACTACGGCCACCCCGGGCGCTCCTGGGTGTTCCGCACGGTGGGCTACGGCCATGACCAGCTCACCTGGAACCGGATTATCTCCGCCCTCAGGCAGGCGGGCTATGACGGCCCCATCTCCATTGAGCATGAGGACGCGCTGATGAGCGGCAAGGAAGGCCTGACCAAGGCCATCCACTTCCTCAAGGACGTGCTGATCAAAGAAAGTGCCGGGGAGATGTACTGGGCGTAAACCACCTGAACAAAACCGGCCGGGGTTATGATACTTCCCGGCCGGTTTTTATATGTCAGGCTATTGGTTTTCAGCTGTCTTCAAACAGGAGTGTCAGCGTGATGTCGGCCACATGCGACAGGGTGGCATGGATGGAGCAATACTTGGCGGCCAGCTCGCTGGCCCTCGCGAAGCCCTTGTGGCTTTTGGCGCCCCGGATGGTGACCATCATCTCCGCCGTCTTCAGCATCGTGGGGACCTCGTCCCGCTTGACACCGCGGATTAAGATGTCAGCCCCGGTGTATTCCAGGCGCATTTTCCGGGCGATGTCTATAAACGTGGAATAATAGCAGCTGCCAAGCGAGCCCAGGAGCAGTTCATAGGGCGTCATGCCCCCGGCGCCCTTGCCAATGGAGATCTGGCGGTCATCGGATATCAGTTCCCCCCGGAACCTGTTGCCAAAGCGCATCGCCACCCGAATTTCTTCCATCACCGCCTCCTTCCCGGACGCTCACCACACGGGCGGCGCCCACAGCCTCACTTCCCCCGCCTCCCGGGTCTTTGCCAGGTCAATCAAGCGCTGGTTCCGGCTGCCCCGGAATGAGAGTTCCAGGCTGCGCTGATCCATGATAAAAGGGCCGTCCACCAGCACGTCACAGGCCGTCAGCAGCTCCCGCGCCGCTCCCCCCCGCTTTAACAGTTCCTCATAAGTGTAGCCCGAATAAACCCACACATCAAGCCCCAGCGCCCGGGCAGCCAGGGCCAGGGCCAGGCAGGCCTCCGGTTGGGCGAAAGGCTCGCCGCCGGAGAGGGTGAGCCCTGAAAGCAGGGGGTTTTCCCGCATCCGGGCGAGCAGGTCCTCTGTATCGGCGATCCTGCCGCCCAGGGGATCGTGCGTTTCGGGATTGTGGCATCCGGGGCAGCGATGCGGGCAGCCCTGGGTGAACACCGTGAACCTGAGCCCCGGCCCGTCCACGATGCTGTCCATCACCGTGCCGCTGATACGGATTTCCATGGCGTTTAAGCTTCCGTCCCGTGCTTCACCCGGTCCTTTTCCTCCGCCTGCTTGGCGTTGTTGAAGCGGTCGGTGGTGCCCACCAGGTAGCCGGTGATGCGGCGGATGCGTTCAAACTTGTGCTCCTCCTCCGCCCTGCCGCACTGGGGGCAACTGTCGCCGATGATGCCGTTAAAGCCGCATACCGGGTCCCGGTCCACAGGGTGGTTGATGGAGCCGTAGCCCACGCCGGTGTCATGCATGTGGCGCACGACTTTTTCAAAGGCTTCCAGGTTCTCCAGCGGGTCGCCGTCCATCTCCACATAGGTGATGTGGCCGGCGTTGGTCAGCGCGTGGTAGGGGGCCTCCAGGCTGATCTTCATAAACGCGCTGATGGGGAAATACACCGGGATGTGGAAAGAGTTGGTGTAGTAGTCCCGGTCGGTGACGCCTGGAATCACGCCAAAGCGCTCCCGGTCGAGGTGCACAAAGCGGCCGGAGAGGCCCTCGGCGGGGGTGGCGATCAGCGTATAGTTGAGCCTGGTCTCCTGGGCCTTCTTGTCCAGGAAGCTGCGCATAAAGCTTACGATCTCAAGCCCCAGGTTCTGGCTCTCCCCGCTTTCCCCGTGGTGCTTGCCCCTGAGGGCTACCAGGGTTTCCGCCAGGCCGATAAAGCCCACGGAGAAGGTGCCGTGCTTCAGGACTTCCCGCACCTCGTCGTCCCACTTAAGGTTTTCACTCCCCCGCCAGACATGCTGCCCCATCAGGAAGGGAAAGTTGTAGACCTTCTTGCGGGCAATGATCTCAAAGCGCTCATTGAGCTGGTCGTAGGTAAGCTCCAACACCCGTTCCAGGTCCTGGAAGAAGCGGTTGGTATCTCCCTTGGCCTGGATGGCCAGGCGCGGCAGGTTCACCGAGGTGAAGGACAGGTTGCCCCGGCGGGTGGACACCTCATTCTCCGGGTCGTGCAGGTTGGCCAGCACCCGGGTGCGGCAGCCCATGTATGCCACCTCGGTCTCAGGCCGGCCGGGCACGTAATATTTCAGGTTATAGGGCGCGTCTATAAAGGAAAAGTTGGGGAACAGGCGCTTGGCCGAGCAGCGGATGGCCAGGCGGTAGAGGTCATAGTTGGGGTCGCCGGGGTTGTAGTTAACGCCTTCCTTGACCCGGAAAATCTGGATGGGAAAGATGGGCGTCTCCCCCCGGCCCAGCCCGGCCTCGGTAGCCAGAAGTAGCTGCTCCATCACCAGCCGGCCCTCTGGGCTTGTGTCTGTGCCGTAGTTGATGCTGGAAAAGGGCACCTGGGCGCCGGCGCGGGAGTTCATCGTGTTCAGGTTGTGCACCAGCGCCTCCATGGCCTGGTAGGTGGCCTTGGTGATTTCCTTCAGCGAGAACTTGCGCGCCGAGCGCAGGAGCTTTGCCGCCTCCTCGGACGCCATCAGCTTCCCAAGGCGCGCTTTTAGCGCCGTGTCAAAGGCCTCCTTCTCCTCCATTTCGGGGATGAGGCCGGTTTCGCCCTCTATTTCTTCCAGCATCCCCCGGGCCATGGCATCGCTGTCCTCCACCTCATATTCCGCGTCCAAAAGGCGGCTGAGGTTGTCCCTGAAGCGCTTCCGGTAGGTCTTGCGCACGCCGGGGGCCATGCCGTAGTCAAAGTTGGCGATGCTTTGCCCGCCGTGCTGGTCATTCTGGTTGGCCTGGATGGCGATGCAGGCCAGGGCGGAATAGGAGTAGATGTCATTGGGCTCCCTCAGCACCCCGTGTCCGGTGGAAAATCCGCCGTCAAACAGCTGTGTCAGGTCTATCTGGCAGCAGGTGGTGGTGAGCGTCAGGAAGTCCAGGTCATGGATGTGTATGTCCCCCTCCCGGTGCGCCTGGGCATGCTTGGGATTCAAGACATACATGTCGTAAAAGCGCTTGGCGCCCTCGGAACCGAACTTGAGCATGGCGCCCATGGCGCTGTCGCCGTTGATGTTGGCGTTCTCCCGCTTGACATCAGAATCAGCGGCATCGGCGTAGGCGATTTCCTCATAGGTTTTCATCAGCCGGCTGTTCATCTCCCGGGCGCGGCTTCGCTCGGCGCGGTAGAGGATATAGCGCTTGGCGGTGTTCACAAAGCCCTTTTCGATCAGCACCCGCTCCACCACATCCTGCACCTGCTCCACGGTGGGGCTGGTCGCGGTCTCTTCGCTGGACTCCAGGATCTCCTGCACCAGCCTGGCCAGCTCGCCCGCGGTCTGGGGTCCCTGCTGGTTGCCGCCGGCAGCGAAGGCCTTGGCGATGGCCTGCTGGATCTTCTCCAGGTCAAAGGGCATCTGGCGCCCGTCCCGCTTGATGATGGTGGAAATCATTGGTGAATTCTCCTCTATTGTGTAATAATTTGGTAACATATTAAAGTGGCTTGCTCATAATAGCATCGGCAGTATAGGCTGTCAAGGACATAAACACAATTTATTGTACTTTTTTTATTTCTATCCACAATATGTTGTGGATATTCACAAGCCATGCAACAGCCACCAAAAAGGGCACGCGGCCTGAAACGCGCGTGCCCCTGGCGAAAATGCCTTATGCCAGGCTCAGTATTTGGTGAAGCGCTCCCCCGGGATATTGCAGATGGAGCACTTCTCCGGGCGGAATTTCTCGATGTTGCCGCAGACGGGACAGAGGTAGTAGAAAACCTCTTCAGTCGCGTCCAGGTTCTCCAGCGCCTCCTGGTAGAGCCGGGCGTGCACTTCCTCGGCCTTCATCGCATAGGTGAAGGACTGGATCGCCGCCTTGTTGCCCTCAGCCTCCGCGTGGGGGATGAAATCGGGGTACATCTCCTTGTACTCGTAGGTTTCCCCTGCCACGGCATCCTTGAGGTTGTCTTCGGTGCTGCCCACCATGCCAGCCACCTCAAAGTGCTTGAGCGCGTGGATGGTCTCCGCGTCGGACGCCGCCTTAAAAAGCTTTGCGGCGTTCAGTTTTCCGTCCTTCTCCGCCTTTTTGGCGTAAGCCAGGTACTTCCGGTTAGCCTGGGATTCTCCCGCGAATCCCGCCATCAGGTTGTCATGGGTCTTGTTGCCTGCCATGTGTGTGTCCTCCTCTTTCTTTTCAAATGCTTTTAATAATTTCTCCACAGCCTCCCTGGGGAACCCTTCGGGTTGGCTCTGGCTGAGAAGCGATTGCAGGAAATCCCGGGCATTGCCGCTCTGGGGCAGCATGTAGCCGGATTCCCTGAGGAGATCCTCCGCCATGATCTGGTTGGACTTTTCGATCGCCCAGGCCAGTTTCCCAGGGATTCCCGCCGCGGTGTTCTCCTGGCGTGCCTTGCTGTTTAGGAGTTTGCGCATCGCCCCAACCACGGCATCGGTTTTCACCTGCTGGGGCGGGTACACCTTGGGCACCATGGAGATGGCGCCGGAGGGGCAGGCATCGGCACAGTCGCCGCAGCCGATGCAGGTGGTCACGTCAATGATGCTGTTCTCCGTGTCCGTGGCCCCGGTGGGGCAAACATTGAGGCACAAACAGTCCTTGGTGCACAGGCGGACGTTCCTGACCGCGTATTTTTCGTTCATTCTCACTGCCTCCCGTCAACCTTCTCAAATTTCCAGTTGGGCACCTTGCACACCGGGCATACCTCAGGCAAACTGTCCCCGGTGTAGATGAAACCGCAGATAGTGCAGACATAGACGTTGGTGTCCTCAAAGCTGCCGGCTTCCTGCTTCTCCCGGCTTAAAAGCGACTTGAGCATGCGGGTGACCTTCTCGCTCCAGACCAGGGCGCGCAGCGCCCCACGGTCCGCGGTCTCCCTGGCAACGGCGTTAACGTCCGGGAAGATAACCTCCAGGTCCTCTTCCACCATCGTCAAAAGCTGGCCAAAGTCCGGGGACTCGGCCGGCCGGGCGCTGGCCTTGTAGTAGTCCGCCAGCTCCCGAAACAGCGCCGCCTCCTGGGGCTTATACTGCTTCTCACAGCCCCGGGACAGGTTCAGGCACAGCGCGCTTTTCTCCACCGCGTTGAGCTCCCCGGCCGCCTCAGGCGCTGCCAGGACGGGTTCACGTTTTTCCTTGCCAGGCGCGGCCTGGGCTTCAAACTCGCCCTTCCCGGCGCCGCATACCGGGCAGACCCAGTCCTCCGGTACATCCTCCCACGCCGTTAAAGCTGGGATGCCCGATTCCGGGCTGCCCACAGCCGGGTCATAAATAAAGCCGCAAACAGCACAAACATATTTCACCATGTCACATCCTCCTTTATTTACTTTCTTCTTCGCCTGAAAGGCAGTCAGGGCAAATGCCTTTGAAATTGACCTGGGTCTCATCCACCCGCCAGTGATTCATGGCCTCTGGGAACAGGGCCTGTATGTCCATGGGCACATCGGACACCGTCCCGCAGGAAAGGCACTTGAAATGCCCGTGGTCCGGCGGGCTTAAGTCAAAGCGCGTTTCATGGTCCTCGATCCCAATGGCCTGGACCATGCCGGACTCCTCCAGGACCCGAAGGGTGTTGTACACGGTGGTTTTTGACAGGGTGGCAATCTCTTCCCGGAGCGCCAGATAAATTTCATCGGCTGTGGGATGGCCGCGGCTGCGGCATAAAAACGCCAGTACCTTCAGGCGCTGATGGGACAGGCTGATCTCCCTGTCCTTCAGCTGCTGCTTCAGCGCATCAAACGAAAGTTTCATCTGCTTCCTCTCGGATGTAACCATTACAAAGTAGGAATCTTTACCACCAGCATGGTAGCACAAAAAAAGCCGGGAGCAAGGGGTTTTCTCCCGGCGCGGTAAAGCGGATGCCAGGGGCAGGCTATGCCCCGGGCTTTACAGGATAATCCTGGGCTCCTTGTCGTTTGGGCGGTAGATCACAAAGCGCCGGCCGATCACCTGCACGGGGGCGGCCCCGGTCTTCTCGCACAGCTCATGGCTGGCTTCCCTTGCCGTCAGGGGGGCGTTTTGCTGCACAGCGCACTTGATCAGCTCCCGGGCCTTCAGGGCGTCATAGGCTTCTTTCACCGTCTGGGGGGTGATGCCCTGCACGCCCACATAAAGGATGGTGTCCAGGCCGTTGGCCATGGCGCGAAGCGCAGCGCGCTGTTTGGGTGTGATTTCTGTCATGTTAATCCTTCCTTCCGCTCAGGTCTATCCAGTAGCGCTCAAAGCGGCTGCCGTCGTCCCGTGCCGCGATGCCCTCATAAACGCCGCCGTTTTTAATGATGGTGCGGCGGGAAGCGGCGTTGTCTGTAAGGCAGGTGAGCAGCACGGGGTCGATTCCCAGTTTTTGGCATTCCACCAGGCCCAGGCGCAATTGCTCCTCAGCGTAGCCCTTGCGCCGCTCATCAGGCCTGATGGCGTAGCCGATGTGCCCGCCGAAGCGGCTTAAATAGTCGTTCAAGGTATGCCGGATGTTGATGATGCCCACCAGTCGGTTATCCTTTACCCTTACGCACAGGAACACGCTGTCGGGCACCAGCCCCTCAGGGCAGGTTTCCGGCTTGCTCTTCCTTTCAAGCAGATCCAGCCATCCGGGTACCGTCAACTCATCCAGGCCGCCCACTCCCTGAAGATGATGCCCATCCGCCTGCCACAACTCTTCCCGGTAGGCCAGGATCTGCGCTTCATAGTCCAGGCTGGGCGGGATGAGGGCAAGCCCCAATTCACTCGACAAAGTCAAACTCCGTATCCCCCATGCGCACGGTGTCGCCTTCCTGGGCGCCCATTTCCCTCAGGCGGTCGATGACACCCGAAGCTCTCAGCGTCCTGTGGAACCAGCGCATGCTCTCAAAGTCATCAAAGTTGACCGCCAATAGCAGGCTGTCCATGGAGTTGCCGCTGACAAGGAAGGCCCCGTCTGTATCCCGGCTGACCTCCCAGCCCCTCAGGCGCTCTTCCTCCAGGAAAGGCTCCTCCTGCACCGGCGCCGCCGGGGGCAGCTTGGCCAGTTCGGCTGTCACAGCGTCCAGCATCGCTTCAAGGCCCTCCCCTGTGGCGGCGCTCACCGGGAACACCGGCCGCCCGCCCGCCGCTTCCCTGACCGCCTCCAGGTGCTTATTACTCTCCGGCAGGTCCATCTTGTTGGCCACCACGATGCGTTCCCTGGCGGCCAGATCACCGTAGCGGGCCAGCTCGTTGTCAATGGCCTTAAGGTCATCCTTTGGTTCCCGCCCCTCCTGGCCTGAGGCGTCCACCACCTGGAGCAGCAGCCTGGTCCTTTCCACATGCCTTAGAAAAGCAAAGCCCAGGCCGGCTCCCTCGCTGGCTCCCTCGATAAGCCCGGGGATATCCGCGATGGCGAAATCCACACCCTTGTGGCTGGCGATGCCCAGGTTTGGCGTGAGCGTGGTGAAGGGATAGTTCGCGATCTTGGGGCGCGCGGCGGTGATGCGGGCCAGGAGGCTGCTCTTCCCCGCGTTGGGGTAGCCCACCAGCCCCACGTCCGCAATGGTGCGCAGCTCCAGCACAAAATCGTGCCAGCGCGTTTTGATGCCTGGCTTGGCAAAGGAGGGCGCCTGCCGGGTGGGGGTGGCAAAGTGTGCGTTGCCCCAGCCGCCCCGGCCGCCCTGAAGCAGCACCCGCTTTTGGCCCGGCTCAAACATATCCGCCACCACGGCGTCCGTGTCTTTCAGCTTCACCAGGGTCCCAACAGGCACCCTGATCACCAGGTCTTCCCCGCCCTTGCCGGATTTACGGGCCGAGCTGCCCTGCATCCCGTTTGCCGCCTGGTGCTTGCGCTTGTAGCGGAAGTCCAGGAGCGTATGCAGGTTGTGGTCGGCCAGGAGCACCACATCCCCGCCCTTGCCGCCGTCCCCGCCGTCGGGCCCGCCTTTTTGCACATATTTCTCCCGGTGAAAGGAGACCGCGCCGTCGCCGCCGTCACCGGCCTTAAGCTCAATCGGCGCCCTGTCCACAAACGATGCCATAAAAATCCTCCAGTCCGGGCACAATATACCATGTTCCGGGCCTGGGCGTAAATGTCAAGGGTTAAAAACGGGAAGGCGGGCTTTAACGCCTGCCTTCCCGGGCTTGTCCTGGCGCCTTAAGGCGCCGCGGTGGGAAGCGGCGCGGTGAGCCTTAAGAGCAACTGGGTGAGGGCGCTTTCAAGCGTCTGCTGCACCTGCTCTCCCAGGGCATCCAATTGGGTCTGCGTCATGGTGTCCACCCGGGTGAGGCCGGTCAGAGCCACATCGGGGATCTGCCAGGGCGGGGCGGAAGTGCCGTTGATGGCGGCAGTGAGCAGGCCCTCGGTTTCCTGGTCCTGCCAGGTGAGGGTGCCCTTGAAGGAGGTGGCGGAGTTGGTCCGCTCGCCGCTTTCCAGGCGCATTTTCAGCTGGAAGGACTGGGCAGCTGGGGCGTCCTCCCCCTGGGGGGTCAGCACCAGGGTGATCTCATCCTCACGGATGCTTCTCCGGGTAGCCGGGTCCATGACCTCCTCGCCGGGGCTGATAAACAGGTTGAAGTTGTAAGCTAAAGCCACGGCCGGCGTCTGGCCTTCATCCACGGTGAAGCCCGCCTGCCCCGCCTCCGGGGTGAAGCTGTAGCTGCCGGTGTAGGCCTGGCTCTCCGGCGCGTCGGCCAGGCTGCCGCCGGCGTATGTCAGCAGGTGGACGGCGCCGGTGGTGTTTTCCTCATTTTCCGGCCGCATGTCAAGCCGCCAGGTGTTGGTCTCAGCCGCGTCCGCGTCAAGACTGTACTCATGCGTCAACCGCGTGATTCCCCGCGCGCCGCCCAGGGGCAGCGCCAGCCGGCTTTCCACCAGCCGGGCCTCCCGGTCAAAGACCCGGGAGGACTCCACATTGCCTGAAAGCTTAAGCTGGTCAAGGGAGGTGAAGAAGCTGTTCATCATGCCGGGCTGCAGGTAGGCCGCTGCCTGGCGCCCGTCCAGCTCCTGGGCCAGGAGGGCCAGTAGCTCGGCGTCATTGTAGACGTCCAGCATCAGCTGCTTGATCTGGCTCTTCAGGGGCTCCGGGGGGATGGAGATATCGATTCTGGTTAGCAGGTTGTTGGCCTCATCCCGCTGGGTGCTGGTCTGGGTGTAGCCCTGCAGCCACAGCGACATCTTGGCTGTGTAGGCGTCCAGCTTCCTGCCCGCCGCCGCCTGCCAGGTGGACTCGGCGGTGTTTAATTTGATAAGGACACCCTCAACCGGCGGCCACACTACATCCTGCCCCGTCATCAGGGCCAGAAGCACACCGCCGTCCCGCACATCGGCATAGCCGACGCCGGAAAGCAGCGTGGAGGTGAGGGCCTCCAGCTGGGTGTCTTTCAGATATCTCAAGTCGGCCAGCGGCTGGGTGCCGCGGCTCAGGGTGATCTCCAGGTCTTCCTTGCCCTTGAGCGTGCCCACACCGCTTAGGTAACGGATTTCCAGCACGCTGCCCTGGGCCAGAACATTAAGCGCCGCGTTGGCGGCGGCGTCAAGCAGCGAGAGGGCTCCGCCGGTTTTTTCAAAGGTGATGGCCGCCCTGAGGCCCGAGCCATCCTGTACCTGCTTGATGAGCTTTTCGTCCAGGGTATATTCCTGGGCCAGGGCGGGCAGGGCTGCCAGTAGCATAAGGGCCGACAGCAGAAGCGACAGCGCTTTTTTCATGGTGTTTCCTCCTTGCTTAGGGTAGAGTGTCCGTGTCTTCCGTCACGGTGTAGGCGCCTGGTCCGCTGCCCGGGAGCAGCTGTGTGCTGCTCTCCATCAAGGCGCGGCGCACACGCCCCCAATCGTGTAAAACCAATAGCCGGGTATCCTGTGGCATCTGGAGCGTCCTCTCCTGAAGATAAGGTACCAGCGCCTCAGCCGCCTGCCGGGCGGCGTGTTCCCGTGCCGCCTGGGGCGCTTCCCTTAAGTCCACCCGGGCCTGGGGCGCTGTCTCCTCCGGCGCCGCCCCCGGGCTCAAACGAAGGCTGAGCGTCAAATCCCTCAGCGCCGTTTTCCCCTCGGCTTCCGTCCAGTTGAGCGTCCCGGCTATCCCATCCGCCAGCAGCATAACATCAGGCTTCAGGAGGTGATCCCGCTTGAGCGTCACGCTGCCGGCATAGCGGGCCAGGACTGTCAGCGTACCCGTCAGGCGCCCGCCCCCTGGCTCAGGGGTCCGGGCCAGGTCGATCTTGCCGCTCAGGACACGCTTGTCCCCTTCCAGCACTTCGCTCAGGCTGTAATCCCCTTTGATGTGTGACACATCCTCCTTTTGGGTGAAAGCCAGGGAAACCAGCGCTTCCAGCTTGTCCCGCCCCCGGGCCGCGGGGAGTTTAAAGCTGATGTACAAGCCCGTTTCCGCCCGGTAACCCGCGGTGAGGTCCAATTTCCTGGCCTCGCCAAAAACCTCGATCCCGGCCGTCACCTGAAATCCCAGATCGCCTTCTGCCTCGTCCAGCAGGCGCCGTAAGGTGAGTTTACCCGTAAACCGGAAGGTGGACAGGGCCTGGTCCGCTTTTTCCCGCCAGGCGCGGGGAAGGCCTGCCATGCCCTCCTGAACAATCACCCGCACATTGGGCAGGGCCGCCTGCCACCAAGCGTTGGCCTCATCTGCGCTCAGGGCATGGTTCAGCCGGCTTTCCGCGCGGCCCACCCTTTTAATGGTGGTCCTGGTGGCCTGGCTCACCTCAAAAGGCTTTAGCCCTTCCAGCAGCGCCTGGGTGAGGCCCGGCAGGGCTTCGGGGATGCCGGTAAAATCCGGCAGCGCCGGCGCACCAAAAAGCGTCTCCAGGGGCTGCGCGTCCAGGGTCCCCAGGTATTCCGTGGGGGCAAGCGCCCCCGGCACCGTGAGCAGGAGGCTGTGCTCCCCGCCTGCCTGCCGGCTGTCAGCCCTCAGCACCTCCCGCCCTGAGTCAAGCAGGGTGAAGGCGCTCCGGCCCTCCCCGGCATACAGCTTAAGGCTTAAGCCGCTCAGCCACTCCTGCATGGCCAAAAAGGATTCCTGGGCCAGGTCCGGCCAGGCGGCGATCTCCAGGCTGGCTTCCCCCGCCAGGCCGCCGGTCTCCGCCAACACCGGGGAAAGCAGGAACACCCCCGCCAGGAACCCCGCCAACACAGCCCGCCAGCGGCGCCGCTTATCAATCAAACGATTGGTCCTTTGTTTTTCATGCATCCTGTATATCTCCCTGCCCTGGCTTTTCGTGCAGCGCGCCATACAGCCTCTGCGCCGCCTCCCGGGTCATGCCCTTGACCTTTGCCAGCTCCTCCGCGCTTTGCTCAGATACGCCCCTGATGCTGCGGAAGGCCGCCAGCAGCGCGCGCCTGCGGGCCGGGCCGATGCCCGGCACCTCCTCCAGGCGCGAGCGCACCGTGGCTTTGCTGCGGAGGCTGCGGTGGTGGGTGATGGCAAAGCGGTGCGCCTCATCCCGGATGCGCTGGATCAGGTGCAGGGCCGGGGAGTGCCGATCCAACAGGATGGGCTCGCTCTCGTTTGGCAGATAGATCTCCTCCATCCGCTTGGCCAGGCCGAATATGGGGATATCCAGCCCCAGGCCGTCCCGGGCCCTGAGGGCAGAGGCCAGTTGCTCCGGCCCCCCGTCCACCAATATCAAATCAGGCTTCGGCCAGAGTTTCTCCAGGCCTGGCAAAGAACGCTTCAATCTGCGCTCCAGCACCTCGTTCATGCTGGCGAAGTCATCAATGCCCTCCACCGTCCTGATGCGGAAGTGGCGGTATTCCTTCTTCGCCGGTTCCCCGTCGATAAACACCACCATGCTGGCCACTGACTGGGCGCCCTGGGTGTTGGAGATGTCAAAGCCCTCGATGCGCCGTGGCACTTCCGGCAGGATGAGCGCGGCGGCCAGCTCCCGGCTGGCGCCGATGGTGCGCTCAAAGACCACCTGGTCCCGGGCGTTCCGGCGGGTCAACGCGTCCCGGGCGTTTTCCAGGGCGTTTTCCACCAGCTGCCGCTTGCCCCCGCGCTGGGGGATGGTGAGGGTAAAGGCGTCCCCGCGCTTGTCCTTGAGCCACGCCTCCAGGACCTGCGCGTCGTCCGCTGCCTGGGCCACCACTTCCCGGGGGGGCTGGCGGCCTTCGTAATACTGCTGGATAAAGGCGGAAACCACCTCTTCCAGCGGCTCGGCCCCCTCCCGGGGCAGGGCGAAGGACTCAGCGGAGATCATCTTGCCGCCGCGCACCAGGAGCACCTGGGCCATGGCGTCCAGCCCGTCCTGGGCCGCGGCGATCACATCCTGGTCCACGCCCACCACCTGCTGGGCGTTCTGGCGTGCCATGAGGCCCTCCACATCCTTAATGGCATCCCTGAGTTCCGCCGCCCGCTCAAACTGCAGTTCCAACGCCGCCTGCTCCATCATCCGGGTCAGCTTATCCACCACAGGCTTATAGCGCCCCTTCAGGAACGCCACCGTCTCCTCGGCCACCTGGCGGTATTCCTCCAGCGTGCATTTCTCCCCGCACGGGCCCAGGCACTGCCCCAGTTCATAGCTCAGGCAGGGCCTCTGTGGCCGGGGCAGGGGGAGATTCAAGTGGCAGGTGCGCATGGGGAAGACTTTTCGCAAAAGCCCCATCACCTGCCGGATGGCCCCGGTGCCGATGTAGGGGCCAAAGTACTTCGCCCCGTCATCCTCCACCTTGCGCGCCACGCCCAGCCTGGGGTAAGGCTCGTTCAGGGTGATGCGGATATAGGGGTAGTTTTTGTCATCGGTCAGTTTGATGTTGTAATAGGGGCGGTGCAGCTTGATGAGGTTGCTCTCCAGCATCAGCGCTTCCAGCTCACTGGCCGCCAGGATCACCTCCAGGTCGTCCACCCGGGCCATCAGCGCCCGCACCTTGGGGGAGGGGATATTGGCGGCGAAATAGCTGCGCACCCGGTTTTGCAGGTTCACAGCCTTGCCCACATAGAGGATCTGCTCCCCCTGCTTGAACAGGTAGCAGCCGGGAGAAGCGGGCAGGAGCGCCAGCTTGGTTTTCAGCTCATCAGTCATTAATAAAATGGGTTCCCCGGGTCAATCATCCTGGCCGCCCTGCCACTGGGCCTTGATTACGGGGAAAAGCCGCTGGGCCAGCGCCTCGTCTACCGGCTCAAACTCCTCGATTTCCTCGCCATCCTCCTCGGTCACCCTCACCCGCATCACGTATCGGGTGGCCTTGTCCGCAGGCATTTCCTCCTCATCCTGGGGCCTTAAGAGCACATACTCGTCCCCGTTGTAATAGAAATATTTCTCTACCACCAACATCACCCGGTTGCCGTCCTCATCCATGCCCTCAATGATGTCCAGGCGTTCTTCTTCTGACATGCTTCCGCCTCCCTTCCGTTGTCCTTTCATTATAAGGCGTGGACGCAAGGGTGACAACCGCGTTGCTTGACGCAAACCCGGCCCACGTGATACGTTGGCTCAAAACAAGGGGGTGCGGTATGGCAAGGCGGGTTAAGGCGTGGCTTTTTGCGCTGATGGCGGTGCTTTTTATCCTGCCCGTGGCCCGCGCAGGCGCAGCGCCCCGCTTCCAGGGGCTGTTCTGGCCGGCCTTTCAGGAGGACGTGTACGAACTCTCTCCCGGCGGGGGCTTTGGGGATTACGCGGCCCTGGCCGCGCAGGGGAACCTGCTGGCCTTTATCCGCAGCAACAGCCCGGACCAGCCCGAAAGCAGCCTCACCCTGTATGACTTAAGCTCCGCCCGGGCGCTTAAATCCATATCCCTTGAAACCACCGGCTGGGGCGACATCTGGCAGATCGGTTTCTGGGCGCCGGGGCAGCCCTACACCCTGCACGAGGAGAACCTGAGGCTCACGGTTTATGGCCAGGATTTGAAGGAAATCCTGCGATTTACCCCGCCCGACGGCTTTGATTTGGCTATCCCCGACACCAAAGGGCAGGCGCTCTGGTGCGCCGGTTTTGAGGGTACCGGCCTTACCCGCTTTGATCTTGCGGCCGGGGAATCGGCCGTTTACCCCACGGGGCTTCCGGCAGGCTGGTATTTTTCCCGCTTTTTGGGCGTTCAGCCATCGGGTGAGGCGCTGTCCCTGTTTTCCAACAGTATGGGTAACGAGGTCTTCTTTTCGGTCGGCCCTTCGGGGCAAGCGCGGCTTACCCCGGTCATGGCAGGATTCATCGGGACCACCGGCGGCCTGGCCTATGCCACCAGGCCCGGGGATGCCCTCTTTATGCCCGCTCCCGGCGAAGAGCGCGTGATACGCCTCTCCTCGTGGCGGGAGGATGAGTATGTCGCGGGCTTCCAGCAGGGCCTCCTGATCACCGAAGCCTGGGGTGAGGGCCCGGCGCTGAGGCTCATTGACCTGGAAAAAGGAAATGTCGTGGCGCAGCTTGAGGCGCCTCAAGGGGATACGCCCATTACCTTTGACCGCGTGGCGCTCTCTGACCAGGGCTACGCGGTGCTTTCGGACAACCAGTATGAACTGAACCGCTTTGGCCTCTACCTCTGGGACTATCGCCAGTCGCCCCACAGCGCACCGGCCGGGATGGCGCAGACCACCATATCAGGGCTCAGGGAGGAAAATGACGCGCTGGCCAGCCTGATAGAGGAGTATGGCATCCGGGTCAACATCCGCCAGGCAGGCGCGCGCTTTGTGAACGATACTTATTATGGGCAGGTTCTGGATGAGGAGCCGGCGCTGGCCGTCTCCTTGATGAGCATCAAGGAGCAGCTGGACCGCCTGCCGCCGGGGATGCTTCAGGAAACGCTGACGCCGGGTTATGATCATCTGGCCGTCTACCTTTCAGGCCCCATCGGCACCAGGGGGGTGGATGGCCTCATTGCCCCGGGCGGCTTCGCCTCCATGCATGGGAACGAGCGCTACATCGCCCTGGGCGGCGCCAGAAGCCTGGCCCATGAGCTGATGCACCTCTTTGAGGACCGGCTGGCGATGCCCGCGGAAACGGTCGGGCGGGACCTGCTGTCTGACTGGATTTTCCTCTGCCCGCCCGGGGCTGAAAATTCCGGTTTCTACTATGATTACCATGATGAAGACGGCTTGGAGCTGTCGGACACCCGCTATACCTTTGATGACCCGGAAGCCTGGGAAAATCCGGAGGATGCCTGGTTCATCGACGCCTATTCCCGCACCTTTCCGCTGGAGGACCGGGCGCGCATCTTTGAATCCCTCTTCCTGGCCGGGGACGAACTGCCGGAGGCTTTCAATTCCCCTCACATCATGCGTAAAGCCCAGTACCTTTGCGCCATTTTGAGGGAGCGTTATGAAAGCCTGAAGGACGCTCCGCCCCTCTACTGGGAGCGCCACATCACCCCCGTCCCCTATGAGGATTTCCTTGATGAGTTTGAGGCGTCGGACCTCACTGCCATCCCCATGGGCCGCCTTGCGCCTGTCCACGCGTTGTGCTAAAATGCGCCTTGCCGCGTTCCCCGCGGCCTTGTTCCCGTAGCTCAGCTGGATAGAGCGTTCGCCTCCTAAGCGAAAGGCCTTGGGTTCGAATCCCGACGGGAACGCCAGCAAAACGCCTGATTTCATCACGATTTCAGGCGTTTTTGTGCTCGTTGGTTCCCGGAAATGCATGAAGCTTTTGGCCAGCCCCGCGGCGGCTGCGCTTCAGCCGCCCAAGCGCGAGAGAAGCGCCTTGACTTCCTCCGCATTTTCGCCTGCCCTCAGTGCCCTGAAAGCCGCAACCAGCCGCTCATGCTGCTCATCGCTATGGGATGCAGCCAGCGTCAGCATCCGGCCAGCGGCGGCTCCTATGCCCCATGTTATGGCAATTTCCAGCAGTGTTGAATGAAGGGCGGCAACAAACCCTTTCTTGATTTGCCCTGTCCTATGGTCTATACTCTTTTGGGAACCCGAGATAAGCTATAAAGGAGAGGCCAATGCGCAAAACCAAGATTATCTGCACCCTGGGCCCGGCCTCCAACACCCGGGAAACCATCCGGGCGATGATAGAAGCCGGCATGAACGTGGCCCGGTTCAACTTTTCCCACGGCACCCAGGAGACCCACCTGGCCACCTTTATGGGGCTTAACAAGGTCCGCAATGAGCTGGGCGTGCCGGTGGCCGCGATCCTGGATACCAAGGGCCCCGAGGTGCGCGTGGGCGTGTTCCGGGACGGGGGGATTACCCTCAGGGAAGGCGATGAGTTCGACCTGGTGACCTATGATGTGGAAGGGGACCAGGGCCAGGTATCCATCTCCTACCCCCATCTCCCCCAGGAGCTGGGGGGCAGCCGGAGGATCCTCCTGGATGACGGGCTCATTGAACTGGAAGTATTTGAGGTAAACGAGGACCGCATCAGGACCCGGGTGGTGATAGGCGGGGCGCTTTCCAACCGCAAGGGCATCAACATCCCCGGGGCGCATCTGTCCATCCCCTATATGTCCGAACGGGACAAGGAGGACATCCGCTTTGGCATCCGCACGGGCTTTGACATCGTGGCGGCCAGCTTTGTCCGCACCCGGGATGACGTGCAGATGATGCGGGACTTCCTGGATGAGAACGGCGGGGGGCACGTGCGCGTCATGGCCAAGATCGAGAACGCCGAGGGGGTCAGCAACCTAAGCGAGATCATCCAGGTCTGCGACTCGGTGATGATCGCCAGGGGCGATTTGGGAGTGGAGATCCCCTTTGAGGAGATCCCGGTCATCCAGAAGCGCATCATCAAGGTGGCTTCCATGGCCGGCAAGCAGGTGGTGACCGCCACCCAGATGCTGGAGAGCATGGTGTTCAACTCCCGGCCCACCCGGGCCGAGATTACCGACGTGGCCAACGCCATCTATGACGGAACCAGCGTCATCATGCTCTCAGGGGAGACCGCCAGCGGCAAATACCCCGTGGAGGCGGTGCGCACCATGGCCAGGATCGCCGAGCGCACCGAGCGGGACATCAACTATAAAAAGCGCTTCTTCATCGACAACATGTATGAGGACGCCCACGACGTCACCGACGCCATCTCCCACGCCAGCTGCCTGGTGGCCTACAACCTGCACGCCGACGCCATCATCACCGTCACCAAAACAGGCGCCACCGCCTATATGCTCAGCCGCTTCCGCCCGGACATCCCCATCATCGCCTGCACCCCGGACGCCACCGTGTGGCGGGTGCTGAGCAACTCCTGGGGCGTTACCAGCCTGATGGTGGGCGAGGAAAAGGTGATGGAGGTGCTCTTTGACCAGGCCATCAACACCGCCAAGCAGGCGGGGCTGGTGAAGGCGGGCAACCTGGTGGTCTTAACGGCAGGAATCCCCTTGGCCCAGGCGGTCAGCACCAACCTGATCAAGGTAAGCTACGTACCCGACTGACGGCGCGAATAGCGTCGTTTTTCATATTGAGTGCTGGAGGTAATCGTTTGCGTTTTTCCCTTCCCGGGCGGGCAGTTAAGCGCCTGGCCCTGGCCCTGTTCCTGATATGGACGCTTTTTCCCATCTATTGGATGTTCTCCCTGGCCATAAGGGAAAAGGGGGAGCTTTTTGGCGCGCTGAGCCTCTTCCCCAAAAGCTTCTCCTTTGAGCATTTTGTGGACCTGTTTGCCACAAAGGCCTTTGGCCAGTCCATCATCAACAGCCTGACGGTCACTTTTTCGGCCCTAGCGCTGTCCCTGGCCTTTGGCCTCGCCTGCGCCTACATCCTGGCCCGGGCGCGTTTCCGCTTCAAATTGAAGGGGGCCATGCTGTTCTGGGTGCTTCTGCTGCGTATCCTGCCGCCCATCGCTTTTGCCCTGCCGCTGTACATCCTGTTTTCTGACGCGGGCCTGCTGTCCACCAAGATCCCGCTGATCCTCTCGCACCTGCTTATCAACATCCCCTTTATCATCTGGTTTATGATCACCTTTTTTGAGGCGCTGCCGGAGGAGGTGGAAGAGAGCGCGGCGGTGGACGGCGCCAGCGAGCAGCAGCTGTTTGTCCGGATCGTGCTGCCCCAGGTGCTGCCGGGGCTAACGGCTGTGGCCATATTGTCCTTCATGACCAGCTGGAACGAATATCTCTTCAGCGCCATCTTTGTCCAGAGCCCCAGCCAGTTCACCATCCCCCTGACGCTTTCCACGCTGAACTCCGAGCAGGAGCTCACCCAGTGGGGCAACGTGGCCGCGGGGGGTGTCCTGTCCCTGGTGCCCATCGCTATTTTTGTCATCTTCGCCCAGAACTTTCTCATCGCCGGGCTTTCCGGCGGTGCGGTAAAGGAATAAACGACACAGAAAGGATTAAACCATGAAGAAAGCTTTGTCCCTTCTCCTGGCCCTGGTGATGGTGGGCGCTCTGGCCTCCGCCGCCCTGGCTGAACAACCCGCCAAGCTGGTTATCGCCGCCCGCGGCGGCAGCCATGTAGACGTGATCAACGCCGTGAAAGCCCAGTTCGAGCAGGAAAACAACTGCGTCATTGAAGTGCTTGGCCTTGAAAACCCAGACCTGAAGCAGAAAATCGCCCTGGACAGCCGCAACGCGGCCGGCGCCTATGACATCGTGATGCTGGACGACCCCTGGATGCCGGAGGTGACCGAAGCCGGCATGCTCTTGAACCTCACGGAGCAGGGCTACGCGGATGACGCGGACTTTGTCCCCACCTCCCTGGCGCTGGGCAAGGCCCCCTACGGCGCCGGCGACACCTTCGCCCTACCCTTTTCCGGCAACGTGACGCTGCTTTTCTACAACGCCGATGTGCTGGCGTCTGTTGACGCCCAGGTGCCTGATTCCTGGCAGGGCGCGCTGGACATCGCCAAGGCCGTCAACGGCAAGGACGGCAAGGTGGGCTACGTCATCCGCGGCCAGCAGGGCAACCCCATCGTGGGGGACTTCATGCCCGTCTTGTGGGCCTATGGCGGCGATGTGTTTGACGCCGATTGGAACGTCATCGTGGACTCCCAGGAAGCCAAAGACGCCCTGAACCTCTACATCCAGCTGCTGGAGAACGGCGCCAACTACGAGAAAAACGACATCGTCTCCTCCGTGGCCGATGGCAAAGCCGCCATGAGCCTGGGCTGGCCCAGCTGGTACATTTCGGGCAAAGCCTCCACCGCCGGCTACGCCAAGATCCCCGGCAAGGTGAACGCCGACTCTCCTGAGAACCCCGCCGGCATGATCGGCAACTGGCTCATGGGCGTGCCCAAAAACACCCGGAACCCGGAGCTTGCCGTGAAGCTGCTCACCTTCCTTACCAGCGCTGAAACCCAGCGGGCCGCGGCGCCCTCAGGCGCCGTCCCCACCCGCACCAGCGTGTTTACCGACCCGGACCTCTCCAAGGAGTATCCCTTCTACGCCACCCTGCTGGCGGCCACCGAGGCCTCCCGCGAGCGGCCGCGCACGCCCCTGTGGGGAGACATTGAGAACGTCTTTGGCATCGAGCTCTCCAACGCCATCTCCGGCATCAAGTCCGTGGATGACGCGCTGGCAGACGCCAAGGCCGCCATTGAAGACATCGTAAAATAATTTGCCCGGGGGATGCCGGCGCCCTTTTCAATGAAGGGCCCGGCGCCCCGATTCCGGAGAATCAGCTTGAAAAAGAACAACACCCTTTACGCCTACCTGATGAGCTCGCCCGCCATGCTGGTCCTGACGGTGCTGAGCGTGTTTCCGCTGCTCTTTATCCTCTGGTACAGCCTGACGGACTATTATTACCTCTCCACCAGGCCGCCCCAGTTTGTCCTGTTTGACAACTACATCAAGCTTTTCAAGGACCGGTATTTCATGCAGGCCCTGGGCAACACCCTGCGCTTCACCGCCCTGGCGGTGCTCTTTGAGGTAACGCTGGGCCTGATGGTGGCGGTGCTGGTGAAGAGCTTTAAGCGCGGGCAGGAAGTGCTGCGCACCGTGACGCTTCTGCCCACCCTCCTGCCGCCGGTTACGGTGGCGCTCATCTGGCAGATCATGCTGTCCAACAACTATGGCCTCATCAACAGCCTTCTGGGGCTGTTTGGCCTTGGGCCGGTCAGCTGGCTGACAGATGTGAACACCGCCTTTTACGCCATCCTGGTGATCGATATCTGGCAGTACACGCCTTTTGCCTTCCTTTTGCTTTATGCCGCCATGCAGGGCATCCCCCAGGGGCAGTATGAGGCCGCGTCCATCGACGGCGCGGGCAAATGGGCGCAGTTCCACTATGTCACCATGCCCAATATTTTCCACAACGTGGTGATGGTGACGCTGCTGCGGGTCATCGACACCTTCCGCCTCTTTGACAAGGTGAACATCCTCACCAAAGGCGGCCCGGCCAACACCACCGCCACCATCACCCAATACATCTACCATAACGGCGTGAACATGTTCAAAGTGGGCTACGCCTCGGCCGCCTCCGTGGTGATGACATTGATCATCCTCTTCCTGGCCGCGGGCTATATCCGCCAGAATTTCAAGGCCAGGGAACGGGCTCAAAAGCGTTGACCCAGCCCTTCTGATTGGGCAAGCGATACAGGAACCATGTTTGGGGGCATGCAGAATGGCCCCATTTGTTTCGCATTCTTTACGAAACAATTGCAAATCTTCCTATCGCCCCGTATAATGGGGACGCCGCGCCGGGAAAAGCCTGGCCGAAAAGCGAAAGGAATCCCCATGACAATAGACCCCCGAAACCTGGTATTCGCGCTGAAGAACAACGTGCGCCGCGTCATCGTGGGCAAGGACGAGGCCATTGAGCAGGCGCTCATCGCGCTCATCTGCAAGGGCCATGTGCTGATTGAAGACGTGCCCGGCGTGGGCAAAACCACGCTGGCCGCGGCCCTGGCCCGCTCGCTGGACTGTTCGTTCAAGCGCATCCAGTTTACACCCGATGTAACGCCCTCTGACGTGACGGGCTTTACCATGTACAACATGCAGACGGGGGATATGGAGTTCAAGCCCGGCGTGGTGATGACCCAGATCCTCCTGGCCGACGAGATCAACCGCACCTCCCCCAAGACCCAGTCCAGTTTGCTTGAGGTGATGGAGGAGGCCCAGGTGACGGTGGACGGCGTGACCCGCCAGCTGCCCCAGCCCTTTATGGTTTTGGCCACGCAGAACCCCATCGACTTTGTGGGCACCTATCCCCTGCCGGAAGCGCAGATGGACCGGTTTTTCCTGCGTGTGCGCATCGGCTACCCCTCCATTGAGGAGGAGATGGACGTGCTGGACCGCTTTTCCGGCACCGAGTCGCCACTGAAAACCCTCCAGTCCGTGTGCGGCACGGATGAGATCATCGCCCTTCAGGGCGCTGTGGGCACGGTGTACTGCAGCCGGGAAGTGCGCAGCTACGTGGCCACCATCGCCGCCGCCACCAGGAGCCACCCTGCCCTTCAATTGGGCGTGTCCCCCAGGGGCGCCATTGCATTGATCCGCGCAGCCCAGGCTGTGGCGATGCTCTTTGGCCGGGAGTATATCCTGCCGGACGATGTCAGGCAGATGGCTTTGCCGGTGCTCTCCCACCGGCTTATCCTCACCTCGGAAGCGCGAATGAAAGGCGTGTCGGCGGAGGAAGTGCTCAAGCACATCATCGACACCTTGCCGGTGCCGGGCGCCAAGGGATGACCGGGCGCCTGCTGGCGGTTTTAAGCGTGCTGGGGGTCACCGGCCTGTCCGCCCTGTCCCTGGGCGGGCCTGTTTTTTATTTTGTGTCCTGGGCGCTGATCATGATGCTTGCCTATGCCGTCATCAGCCTTTTCGCCGCCAGATATACCCTCACTTTTGCCCAGCGCCTGGACAGCCAGACGCTGGAGCGGGGGGACGGCGGCAAGCTCCATGTGACCATTCAACTGAAAAGCCCCCTGCCCATCGGCCCCGTGCGCCTGCCGCTCAGGCTGCCTGAGGGCCAGGCGGACGCCGTGATGCAGGCGGGGTTTATGAGGGAAGAGAGCGCCGCCTTTTCCCTGCGCTTCCCCCATGTGGGCGTCTGGCCCGTGGGGGCGGGGAAGGTGTTCCTGCAGGATTTTTTCGGCCTCCTGAGGCTTAAGGTAAAGGTCAGGGAGCCCCTGCCGGAGGCCCTGGTGCTGCCCCGGCGCTTTGACGTGCTGCCCCTGGATTTTGCCCGCATGGACGACGGCCGGGCGCTGCCGGGCAGGAGCGGAGAGGATGTGACCTCCCCCGAGGACACCCGCAACTACCGGCTGGGCGACCCCTTCAAGCGCATCCACTGGAAACTGTCCGCCCGCAGCCGGGAGCTGATCGTGCGCCGCTTTGAGATCCCGGAGCCGCCGGACACCCTGATTCTGCTTGACTGCACAGCCCCCCAGGGCGGGGAAGGCAAGGTGGACGGCCGCGCCCGCCTGGTCGACACGCTGGCGGAAACGGCGCTGTCGGTGGCCGCCATGCAGATGTCATCTGGCCAGCCCGTACGGGTGCCCCTGTATGGGGAGCGGCAGAGCGAGTTCCACGCCGACCGGCAGGGCGCTCTGAATATGCTCAAGGAAGAGCTGGCCGGCCAGTCCTTCAGCGGCGGGGTGGCGTTTGAAAGGGTATTAAACCTGGAGCTGCGCCGCATGCGCCGCACCGGGGCCACCATCGTTATCACCACACGCCTTGACGCCGCGGTGGCCGAAGGGGTCAAAAACATCCGTGCCTCCGGCCCCAACGTACGCTTTTATTTAATCACATTCACCATCAACGCCCCGGAATACAGCCCCTATATCGCCCTGCTCCAGCAGAACCTGGTGGAGGTGTGCTATGTCACGCCTGCGTGAGTTCATAAGGGCTGAGCTGGGGCGCTTTTTGCTGACGGCGCTGATTGCCTGGGCGCTCTCAAGGCCGGTGCTGGCGCTGCTGGACGCGATGCCGGAGGACCTCTGGGCCCTGCTGTGTGCCCTTGTCTGGGCGCTGGTGCTGGCGCTGTTCTCAAGGCTTAGGCCGCCGGCGCGGCTGCTGGCGGCAGGGGGCCTTCTGGCCGCGCTTATTCTGCCCGCCTTCTTTTTTCCGGGCTCGCTTGCGGCCCGGGCCGTTAACTTCATCTGGACGCTGGCCTCGGGCGCCGCGCCCCTGGAGGCCTCCCGCTGGTATCTGGACGCGCTGATCCCGATGACGCTATTGCTTCTGGCGCTCTACGCCCGGCTGCTTATGGACGGGGACCCGGCCTTTTCCCTGCCGCTGGTCACAGCGCCGCTGCTCATGTTCTGGTTCGCGGGCGCAAGGGAGGACCTGTCGCTGTATTTCCCGGCGGTGCTGTCCCTGCCGCTCCTGTATGCCCACGGGCATCCGGCGGAGGCCAAGGCCGCCCTTACGGTGCCGGAGAACAAACCCAAAAGAATCCGGGGAATGAAGGCCCTGGCCCTGGCGCTGATACTGGCGCTGCTGGCCTCCTGGCTCACCCCCGCCGCCCGGCAGACAGTGCCCCAGTTGGAACAGATGGCGGACCGCTTGAGGCAGGCCGTTGAGGACTATTTCTTCTTCACCGATTCCAGGCGCATGTTCTCCCTTTCCTCCCAGGGCTACCAGCCCATGGGGGACGAAGGTCTGGGCGGCAAGCCCCTGATCCCCGACAGCCCGCTGATGGCCGTGCATGCCCCGGAGAAGACCTACCTACGGGGTACCGCCCTTGACTTTTATAACGGCCGGGCCTGGTTTGACACCCTGTCCAACGAGCGCTACGGCTTCCAGTCGGTGCGCTTTGCGGGGCTGAAATCCGCGCTGCTTGATGAGGACCTGCCCGCCGGCGAGCGCGGGCAGCCGCTGGAAGTTGCCGTTGAGATCCTGGACACCATGCCCTCCACCCTCTTTGTGCCCCAGCGCTTAAGGGCCTTGGCACCCGGAGAGGGGATGGTGCCCTATTTCAACGCCTCATCCGAGCTGTTCATCACCCGGGACCTAAGGCAGGGGGACAGCTACACCGCGGGCTTTGAAAGTTATGTGGCGGGCACAGCCTATATGGACGGGCTGGCCGAGCGCTTCCGGGGCTATGCTGACCCGGATTATGGGGACATCCTGGAGGACTACACCAGGCTACCCGACCACCTGGAGCCCGGCGGCATCATCGATGCCCTGGCCCGGGAGGTGGCGGGCAGTATCCATGACCCCTACCAGCAGGGCGTGGCGCTGATGAACTACCTGAAGTCCAACTTCCGTTACACCCTGGACGTGCCGGACGCACCGCCCACCCTGGACTTCGCCTCCCACTTCCTCTTTGACATAAGGGAGGGCTACTGCACCTATTTCGCCACCGCCATGACGGTGCTAAGCCGCTCCCTGGGCCTGCCCGCCAGGTATGTTGAGGGCTTCCTGGCCGATCCCCAGGGGGCGGAGTCCATCACGCTTACCGCACGCAACGCCCACGCCTGGACGGAGATTTACATCCAGGGCCTGGGCTGGGTCACCTTTGACGCCACCGCCTCGGACGGCGATGGCGATGGCGAGTCCCCGCCCCAAAGCCCGCCCCCAAGCCCCGAACCCTCACCCAGCCCCTCCCCTTCCCCTGAGCCCACCCCGGGCCCGGAAGAAGGCCCCGAGGAGAGCCCCAGCCCCTCCCCCGCCCCGGGCGAGCCCGAGCCCACCACCACTCCGGCCCCCGGGGAGACCTCCCAGCAGGGTGATCAGGATGACGAGAATGACCCCTTCCCTTGGTGGCTGCTGCTTGTGCTTCTGCTGCTGGGCCTCCTTATCTGGCGCGTGAAGGAAGAGGAGCCGGAACGCCGCGCTGCAAAACTTAAAGACCCCGGCGGAGCCTTCGCCATCCTCTGGCAGGCGCTGCTCACAACGCTAAAAGCCCAGGGCCGGGGCATCCTGCCCCAGGAGACCGCCATCTCCTATGTGTCCAGGACCGATCCGGATGACGCCGGCCTCATGGCCCTGGCCCGCGCCCACAGCGCGCTCAAATATGGCCGGGTCACCCCCGATCGCGACAGCCTCGCCCTCGCCCGCATCCAGTACCGCGCTGCCTGGCAGACGCTCAAGCCCTGGCACAAGGCGCGCCTGGCGATCAGCAGGGCTGTCAGGCCACTGGGCGGGTATCTCAGGCGGGGGGTGAAGGGCTTGTGGGGGCGCGTCCGCCGGAAGGTGAGGCGGGGCTAAGCCCGGCGCTCCATCCGGAGCGGACCCGCACGGGCTGAGGTTTAAAGGGAGCGGGCCATGCTGGGACGGCGCAACGGAGCTGTCAGGCAAGACGGCGCACCGGTTGCCCGCCCTGGCCGCGCTTCTCCGCCTGCCCATAAAGGCATCGCCAGGGCTTTTCCCCAGTTGCGTCACAGCGCGGCCAAAAATTTCGCGCAAAATGCCTGAAACCTTCCGCTCCTGCCCAATTCAATTCAAAAATAACGGGTACGATACCATCGTATTGTTTGCTCGGCAAAAAATAACAAGGGATTTGGCGAAAGGAGAACAGCATGTCAGGTATTGTGCAGATCATCATCCAGCTCGTATCCGGTGTTATTGGGGGAACTGCCACAGGCAAAGCCGCGCCCAAGGTATCCTTGGGCAACATCGGCAACATCATTGCCGGCCTTCTTGGCGGCCTGGGCGGCGGCCAGCTGCTGCGCCTGCTGGGCATCGGCGCGGCCACCGCGGCCGCCACGGCAACAGCCGCCCCGGCAGTTTCGGCAGGGGGCCTGGACATCACCAGCATCATCGCCAGCATTCTGGGCGGCGGCGCTGGCGGCGCTTTGCTCACGGCCATTGTCGGCGCCATCAAGAACGCCATCAGCAAAAAATAACCTTCAACACACAGGCAAAACCAGGGTGGTACCATTTGCCCTGGTTTTTTCTTTTGGCGGCAGGCTTTTTTGCTGTCGGCGGCCCCAAGCGATAGGGGCACCCTGGCTCGCATCCGGTACCGCGCCACTTGGCAGGCGCTCAAGCCCTGGCGCAAGGCACGCCCGGCGATTGGAAAGGCTGTCAGGCCACTTGGACGGGTATCTGAGGCAGGGGATGAAGGTGCTGTGGGGGCGGGTGAGGAACAGGGTTCTGCGGGGGTAGGTAAACTGCTGTTTTGGACCGTATGAGCACGAGAAAAATATTTGGGAAGGTGCTGTCTAACGCTTTTCGAAGTTGCCAACCTCGCATGAATGGGGAGTATCCTCTGTGACGCAATTTGCTGCCAGTGCGACACGAATTTCCCCTTCTTGTTCAGGAAGCAGGCCTGGTTGAATCAGGTGCGAAGTGCTTTCCAGGATCACTCCCACGCATCTGGGACCAACCGTTTTACGACGCATTAGGAAACGAATGCGTCGGATTACCCCCACGTGTGTGGGGAGCATGACCACGGTCCCGTAGGGGTCCCCACCATTTGCCGGTTCACCCCTACGTGTGTGGGGAGCATGTTAAACATGTCCACCATGAGCTTGATCCACTTAGGTTCACCCCCACGCGTGTGGGGAGCATTTCCCGCAATAATGCGATCATATGCGTTGAATTCCGGTTCACCCCCACGCGTGTGGGGAGCATCCAGGAATCGCTGGACATGGTGGCGCCGTATTACGGTTCACCCCCACGCGCGTGGGGAGCATCCTTACACGGCGGCGGTTGAGCGCATACGCTGGACTTCACCCCCACGCGCGTGGGGAGCATCCGGATAGCGCCCAGGCCGCGATCTCGTGCATCGGTTCACCCCCACGCGCGTGGGGAGCATTAGTCCACGTCCCCGTTTTCATCCTCATCCGCCGGTTCACCCCCACGCGCGTGGGGAGCATGGCACTCACGCCCACCGGACCGGAAACGTACATCGGTTCACCCCCACGCGCGTGGGGAGCATGACGGGGGTGCAGAAGAAACAACTTCTTTCACGAGGTTCACCCCCACGCGCGTGGGGAGCATGCAATAGGTTACGCAAAATTCTTTTTACCAAAAGCGGTTCACCCCCACGCGCGTGGGGAGCATTCCTGAGCGCATTACAGGCGCTTTCTACGCGCTCGGTTCACCCCCACGCGCGTGGGGAGCATGGATTGGATTGGATTGGATTGGATTCAAGCCGCGCGGTTCACCCCCACGCGCGTGGGGAGCATGTCGTTGACGGTCGTATCATCCGGATCGGGGTGCGGTTCACCCCCACGCGCGTGGGGAGCATGACCTGTCCCCCAGCGATCTGGCCTTCCCTGACCGGTTCACCCCCACGCGCGTGGGGAGCATGCGAGCCGCCCTGGTCGTTCAGGACGACGATGCGGTTCACCCCCACGCGCGTGGGGAGCATGCGATACCCGTTTGAGTAGCTGGCGTCATCTCCCGGTTCACCCCCACGCGCGTGGGGAGCATGGTCAGGGCGGATTCCAGGGTGCCTACGTCCACCGGTTCACCCCCACGCGCGTGGGGAGCATTATTATGCTGCCATCGCCGAACCTAATCAAGCCGGTTCACCCCCACGCGCGTGGGGAGCATTGGCCTTCTTCAGCTCGCCCCAGGCGACAGACGGTTCACCCCCACGCGCGTGGGGAGCATGGCAGGTGGCTTGCTTTTCCATGGCAGCCTCATCGGTTCACCCCCACGCGCGTGGGGAGCATTCCCATACATCACCTATCACCGTGCCTTTCTTCGGTTCACCCCCACGCGCGTGGGGAGCATGCCTGCTTGTCCTCAAACAGGTACGCGTCAGTCGGTTCACCCCCACGCGCGTGGGGAGCATGTATGGCGGAACCGACCACTGGGAGGTGAGGCGGTTCACCCCCACGCGCGTGGGGAGCATCGATGTCCTACTTTCTCTAACCAAAGGGCGGACGGTTCACCCCCACGCGCGTGGGGAGCATCTCTTTGCCCACTTTCGTACATTGATATTGTACGGTTCACCCCCACGCGCGTGGGGAGCATCGGTCTTGCGGTTGCCGTACTTGCTCACGCCTCGGTTCACCCCCACGCGCGTGGGGAGCATGAAAGCATCGTAGATACGCATGTTGCTCATAGCGGTTCACCCCCACGCGCGTGGGGAGCATGCAGCGCTGAAGTCATATGAGAAGGCCGCAGGGGGTTCACCCCCACGCGCGTGGGGAGCATGTGGATCTGGCGCACCTTTGGTACGGCGGGTGGCGGTTCACCCCCACGCGCGTGGGGAGCATGCCCGATCATCGCGGCTTTGTAGCGCTCAGACGCGGTTCACCCCCACGCGCGTGGGGAGCATGTCTTCTACCTCCAATATCCAGGCGATCCCCTGCGGTTCACCCCCACGCGCGTGGGGAGCATTGCTTGTGTTCTTTCGCTCATGCGGGCCTCCTTTCGGTTCACCCCCACGCGCGTGGGGAGCATGCAGGCCACGGAAATGGCGTCTGTCAGGGCCATCGGTTCACCCCCACGCGCGTGGGGAGCATGTATGGTTGCATACCTACCTCCTGGCGGACTGCACGGTTCACCCCCACGCGCGTGGGGAGCATCCGTTTTGACGCCAGGGTGCTGGCTGAGGTAGTCGGTTCACCCCCACGCGCGTGGGGAGCATGCCAGGGCACGGTCATGAAGTTCTCGTCCAGCAGGTTCACCCCCACGCGCGTGGGGAGCATGTTCCTTGCGACCCCTGACGCAATAGAATTGTGCGGTTCACCCCCACGCGCGTGGGGAGCATTTGTACGCGCGGACACAGATTCCGCTATAAGTGCGGTTCACCCCCACGCGCGTGGGGAGCATGCAGATACAGGGCCGGGGGGAGCGGGCTTGACACGGTTCACCCCCACGCGCGTGGGGAGCATGTCTGCGCTGCCTTGCCAGCGCTGTGATTTGAGCGGTTCACCCCCACGCGCGTGGGGAGCATGAGTATCGTTGCTGGACAGCTCAACATAACTATCCGGTTCACCCCCACGCGCGTGGGGAGCATTCAGTACCCGCAGGGATGGCAGGTGGTGACGCCGGTTCACCCCCACGCGCGTGGGGAGCATGATATTGTACTTCTTGATGCCGATCCTATTGCCGGTTCACCCCCACGCGCGTGGGGAGCATTATTCACCTTATCGGTGTATCCTCACTGTAGCGCGGTTCACCCCCACGCGCGTGGGGAGCATGGTACCTCGCCCTGCCTTGTCATGAGAAGGTTCGGTTCACCCCCACGCGCGTGGGGAGCATGGCCTCGCAAACCACCGCATGCCGACCTTCAACGGTTCACCCCCACGCGCGTGGGGAGCATGTACTTCACCCGGTCGATGATGTCCGGGTTAACCGGTTCACCCCCACGCGCGTGGGGAGCATGATTTAAGCTCCCGCCTGAACCAGTCTACCAGACGGTTCACCCCCACGCGCGTGGGGAGCATTCATCCGTTCCAGGTTCGCAATCATCCCAGCTCGGTTCACCCCCACGCGCGTGGGGAGCATGCCTACGCCTGAACCCGCTCCCGAGTATGAAGCGGTTCACCCCCACGCGCGTGGGGAGCATGTTGCCCGTCAACGGAGGATAGATGCCGGGATGCGGTTCACCCCCACGCGCGTGGGGAGCATGCCGCCGGTATCGGAGTTGGCTACCGTGAAATACGGTTCACCCCCACGCGCGTGGGGAGCATGTGCCGCTCGACAAATATTGGCCCCCGACAGACGGTTCACCCCCACGCGCGTGGGGAGCATGCTGGATTCGTTTATGTTTTCAAACAGGATGCCCGGTTCACCCCCACGCGCGTGGGGAGCATGGTATCAATGGCGTTAACAACCGCCTGGAAGGCCGGTTCACCCCCACGCGCGTGGGGAGCATGACCGCCTCCGTTTCACTCACTCCCGTTCGGTCGGTTCACCCCCACGCGCGTGGGGAGCATTGCGCCTGTCAGCCTGACCCAAGCGCCGTTTGTCGGTTCACCCCCACGCGCGTGGGGAGCATGGTCGCCGGGAGAGTTGTCGAGAGAGCCTGCTCGGTTCACCCCCACGCGCGTGGGGAGCATGCGTACCGTCACCAGCAGCCAGTCCTGGACCGTCGGTTCACCCCCACGCGCGTGGGGAGCATGGGCAGGTGACCAGTCGGTGGCTTTGTTGCCCGCGGTTCACCCCCACGCGCGTGGGGAGCATCGCCCCGAGGTCCCCTTTGTCGTAGCTCCATTTCGGTTCACCCCCACGCGCGTGGGGAGCATAAGATTTGACAGAAAAGCAGATGGACATCGTGCGGTTCACCCCCACGCGCGTGGGGAGCATCGCGACATACCCATTTTCCAGCCGCTAAAACCCGGTTCACCCCCACGCGCGTGGGGAGCATTGCTGAGATCGCCAAGGTCGAGCGTGAGCACCCGGTTCACCCCCACGCGCGTGGGGAGCATGACTTTATGGCAGTCGAGAAGAAACCCGAAGCAAGGTTCACCCCCACGCGCGTGGGGAGCATAGGCGCGGCAAGCCATCAGGGTTATCCCATATTCGGTTCACCCCCACGCGCGTGGGGAGCATCAGCTCCTTGTACGTCCGGCGCACAATCAGCACCGGTTCACCCCCACGCGCGTGGGGAGCATGTTTGGCGTGCAGGACGGCTACCGCAAGCCCGTCTGGTTCACCCCCACGCGCGTGGGGAGCATGGGGATCAAGTGCCCGGCTATGAGGATGGGCGCGGTTCACCCCCACGCGCGTGGGGAGCATGCGGCGGTCAAGGCGCTGGATATGGAGAGCGCGGTTCACCCCCACGCGCGTGGGGAGCATATAGGCCCGGAGTCGGACCAATATCCGTATCTCGGTTCACCCCCACGCGCGTGGGGAGCATACCAGCTTATTGGTATAGGCCTTGGTGGCTTCCGGTTCACCCCCACGCGCGTGGGGAGCATAACGCAAAAAGGCCGGACACGCATGTGTCTGACGGTTCACCCCCACGCGCGTGGGGAGCATCCGTTGATGGCCTGGCTCACCTGTGGCTCCAGCGCGGTTCACCCCCACGCGCGTGGGGAGCATATCCCATCTGAACAGCGGCGCTGGTATTTTGCGCGGTTCACCCCCACGCGCGTGGGGAGCATTGGCAGCCACACCGGTTTCTGCGCTGTTCAGCGGTTCACCCCCACGCGCGTGGGGAGCATGTTCAATCTTTTTAGAAAATGCGTCCCATTCGCGGTTCACCCCCACGCGCGTGGGGAGCATGTCTGGTCAAGCGTGCGGGGGCGCAGATTGGACGGTTCACCCCCACGCGCGTGGGGAGCATGTCACTGGCAGCGGTTGGCTGCGCAGAAACAGCCGGTTCACCCCCACGCGCGTGGGGAGCATTGTGTCGCCTGAAATCGGGAAAAGGCCAAGCTCCGGTTCACCCCCACGCGCGTGGGGAGCATGTGATGGGCCGGATTTCCCACATGACCGGCTTGCGGTTCACCCCCACGCGCGTGGGGAGCATGTGAGCGTTGTTAAGGTGCGCAAGATTGTTGTGCGGTTCACCCCCACGCGCGTGGGGAGCATGATTTGACCAGCTGCTCCGATGTGGTTGACAGGTCGGTTCACCCCCACGCGCGTGGGGAGCATTGACCCGGCGGTGATTGCTACTCTGCGTCTTGCGGTTCACCCCCACGCGCGTGGGGAGCATTGTAGGCTTCGGTCCTTTTCATGTTGTCCTCCTCGGTTCACCCCCACGCGCGTGGGGAGCATGAAGGTTGGCGGCGAACTTGTCGCCCATCAGGCCCGGTTCACCCCCACGCGCGTGGGGAGCATATGTGCGCTTCATGCCCACGGTGGCGTTCAGTCCGGTTCACCCCCACGCGCGTGGGGAGCATTCAGCCATAAAGGCAAGGCCCTGCTGGGCAGCCGGTTCACCCCCACGCGCGTGGGGAGCATGTTTGGCGCAATCGCATTGTAGAGCGCCCGCGTACGGTTCACCCCCACGCGCGTGGGGAGCATGTCGATCATCTACTGCTTCCGGCCAGAGGAAGCGGTTCACCCCCACGCGCGTGGGGAGCATGTGACCAGTTCCTGCCCCATGGGCATGGTCATCCGGTTCACCCCCACGCGCGTGGGGAGCATGTGAATGTTGCATGGTGTTGCATGATGTTGCAACGGTTCACCCCCACGCGCGTGGGGAGCATACCAGGACGAGCATCAGGATAACCAGGTATTTCGGTTCACCCCCACGCGCGTGGGGAGCATTTACCCCGTCCCAGGGCGTAGCGGTGATGTAGTCCGGTTCACCCCCACGCGCGTGGGGAGCATGTCACACCATCTGCCATAATACCAACCGTAAACGGTTCACCCCCACGCGCGTGGGGAGCATGTAAGTATCTTTAATTCATGAGTGTCAGCAACACGGTTCACCCCCACGCGCGTGGGGAGCATGGGCTGCCGCAGGCGGTGTGTAAATGGTGATTGCGGTTCACCCCCACGCGCGTGGGGAGCATACTTAAGCGAAAAAACAAGAAAGTGAATGAAATCAATGGTTTACGCCGTGACAGCCGTCGTTTTGATCAGCGAAATCCCCTCGATGTCAACAACGCTC
>JAQVQY010000004.1:0-11936 GCA_028701335.1 Eubacteriales bacterium | reverse complement strand
CGGTTCACCCCCACGCGCGTGGGGAGCATACTTAAGCGAAAAAACAAGAAAGTGAATGAAATCAATGGTTTACGCCGTGACAGCCGTCGTTTTGATCAGCGAAATCCCCTCGATGTCAACAACGCTCCTGTCCGGGCTTCCGGACATCCTCATTTCAAACCCCTGTTCGGTTTCCGCGGTGTGTATCAGGACGGAAGAGCACTCAAAATCCGCGCTTACCTTTTCCCACAGGATGTCGCGTATCAGCGCGCTAACATTCCCGACAAAGATACCCGGCTTCACTTCCAGAAGCCATTTCGTCAACTCGCCCCGGTAACCTGGCTTCAGGTTATCACAAATCAATGTCATCATCTGTTTTCGCATCCTCAGAATAATTGATGCCGCCGGCAACAGTTCCTTCTTCGTCCCATAAATCGCCCGCCTCATCCATGTTGACATCCTCGTCCGTTTTGATGTCAAACAAAAACGCCAGGTCATCCGGAATCCGCTTAAGCACTTTCTTTTCCCGCAACAGCCTGCGCATGATGACCCTTGCTGACCTTCCGATATCGTCCGATGGTTTTGACGCGGCTTCGAACGCGGCAGGAACGGAGGTTTCCAGTTTATACAAATCGGCAATGTCATACACGAATGACAACTGTTTTCCGGTGTGAATGAAACCCAGGCCAGGTGAATACCCCAAAGAGACAATTGCCGCGTGACACAAGCCGTACAAGGCTGCATTCGCGCTTGATAGCGCAATGTTGATGACATCAGCCTGATTCCAGTCATTCCTGTTGTAATTGCGCTTGTTCCAGGGTATGCCGTACATTTTTGAATAAAGTTTGTAACTTTCCCTAACCCTGACCCCCTCCAATCCCCTCAATTGACGAATACTCATTGCGCCTTGGAGCTTCTCGGGAAAACGAAGCAGATACATCCTCCTTGCGACTTCCAGGTGCGCATCAGGGCTGCTGAACAAACGAGCCTGCTTCATCAGCTGCGCTGCTTTTCTGGTTTCACCAAGGCCAAAGCCATAAAACCGCATCGCGTGCTCACCGCACCACAACACCGTGCAACCGCTGTCACAGATGACCCGCACTGCCGCATGTGTGATGCTCGTACCAGGCCCAAGCATCAATACGGTGAGGGAGGACACTGGAACCGGTATTCTCTCATCACCGCGCATCACGACAATGGCATTCTGGTCACGCTCAATGACAGCTTTTTCAAAATAGAGGTAGCTGAGGCTGTCCCGCAGTTTGGACAGCTCACGCAAATCACGCGCCATCGTGTGCCGGCGCCAGCAGCAGCAGGCCGAAGCCGTACGCCTTCTGCACACCAATGCCCTCCGAATAGGCCTTGGTGAAGGCTTTCTCGTCCGTTACGGTCAGCAGGCCGACAAACTGGACGCCCATGCAGGTGATGGCCGCGTCCTTTTTCTTCAGCGCCGCGCGGACGGTTTCCGTGCCCTGCTCCCGCACCCAGTCAACGCGGAAGCCGGCCACCGCGGCCTTGCGGTTGAGCCAGTCCAGGCGCTGCTTCGGGTCGGTCAGGAAGACGCGTTTGCTGTTTTTGCCCTCCGCCGCGACTTTTTTGACGGGGGAAGCCAGCAGGTCGAAGCGGTAGGACTGACCCGCCGCGAAATTTTTCACGACCCCGGCCAGGTCTTTGGACGGCTCGGGCATATCAAACCCGGGGGGCAGCCTGGATTCATCGGGCCTGTCCGCGCTGAGCAGGTAGAGCCTTATGCCCCCCGGCGTCTTGTACATACGGTAGACAATGCCCAGGCGCTTGCGCGCCTGGCTTTCAAACTCCTGCCCGAACAGGTTCATGATGTTGCGGTGCATGTCCTGCGCGTCGGCCAGGCACTGGCGGACGGAGGGCATGTCCAGGCGCAGGTGGATGCTTGACAGATACATCTTAAGCCCCTCCCTTCAGGCTGAGGGTGTCCAGGCGGCGGTAGGCATAGCCGGTGCCGCCGGCTTTGAGCAGGTCCTGCCGCAGGATGCCGCCCCCCGGTGAATCCACCTCGCACAGAACGGGGAATTGCGCGCCGGGGCGAAGCGGGTATCGGCGCAGCGCCTCTTCCAGCGAGGCGTACTCCTCTGTCAGGTTTTCAAACACCGGAAGGCAGGGCGGACAGGATTTTCGGCCCAGGTAGATTTGCCAGCGGGGTGACTGAAGCGCCTGGGCGCATTCATCCAGCACCTCCTCCGGCCCAACCAGGAAGGCGGTGAAGGAGGCATCCTGCAGGTACTGCCGCCGGGAAATGATGGTGTCCTGGATGCGACCGGCCGGTTTTTCTCCTTGCTTTTCCAGCACATCCAGGTGGTAGACATCTCTTTTGGTGCCGGGCATGGTGCGCGGTTTGCCGGTCGCTGCCACCAGGTTGGCGCCGTAGCGAGTGACGGTCTGATAGTCCCAGAGCAGTCTGCCGGGTTTGTCCGCGCGCACAGCCAGGCGGAGGGATGATTGCAGGGCGGGGACGCGCTCATCCCCCCGCTCATACCCCAAAGCGCAGCCCAGCAGCCCGACGATGCCGGACTTGGTCGGGAAGAGGCCGCTGTCCCTGCTGCTCCAGCGGGAGCGCAGCCCCCAGGACTGCAGCACGCCTTCCAGGCGCAAAATCAGAATGCGGGGCATGCTCTCACCCCTCTTTCAGCCAGGTTTTCACTTCGTCCATCAGCTGTGGCAGGGTGTCCATCACCTTGCTGTGCTGCGGAGCGGCCTCACAGCCGGGGGCGAACCACAGGCGGCTGACGACCGGCAGCCCGAAGGATTTGTCGGTTACATCCATGTGTTCCTTGAGCGCCCTGATGCTGGGCGCCATGAAACCTTCGCGGCCGCGGACGGGCTTTTCAAAGGCGTTGGCGTGGCTGACGGGCACCTTACGCTCTTTCAGCTGGGCGCAGACCAGACCGGGCAGCGAGTGGCCGGCGAAGGTGTTCTGCTTGCCGGAGGGGTTGGAGAAGACCATCGCGGAAATCAGGCCGGGAAGCAGCTTCAGGACGACTTCCTCCCGGTTCTCCATGCCGTCCAGGTTCAGCAGCAGCTGGTCCACATCCAGAGAGGCGTAGAAATAATAGGTGCAGGAGTTGAAATCGGTATCCCCCATCATGGCGGAGCCGCCGTCGGCGCCGTACAGTTTCTGCAAATCATCCACAGCGGTAAAGAAATCCGACTCCATGTTGACCACATGGGTGGAGATGGCGTGCGCCACCTGCAGGGAGGCCTCCACATCCTTGAAGGCCGCGTCGGTGATCATGCGGCCAAAGAGCGCCATGTCCGCGGTGATGGGGCGGGTGAATGAAGAGAGCGCGTCCTTCAGGTCGCCCACCTTGATTTTTTTGATTTCGGCAATCTCTTTCCCGCTGACAAGGTTCTTCAGAATGTCGGTGATGGCGTCCAGATCGGCTTGGGAGAAGAACATGATTTGGCTGGTGAGACCGTCCTCGCTTTCCTTGGCATCCTTGTTGCCAAAGCCGCTCAGCCTTGGCGCGATGGCCGCGATGGCTTCCTTGCTGATGCCGTCTTTGGCCAGGCGGTCGGAGATAAGGTCCGCCAGGCGGCGCGTGCGCACGCCCAGTGGCAGTTTCTGGATCTCGCTGTCGCTGCGCCAGCTATGTTTGAGGCTCTGGCTGGAAATCCGGCCGCGCTGGCTGCCGCCGAAGAAGCAGCTCTTGGGGCTGCCGGACTCGTCCCGGTTGAGGTTCACCGGGGGGAAACTTTTCAGCATATGCAGTTCAATCATCATTTTATTCCGTCTCCTCTATTTCGTCGTTTTCATTGTTTTCATTATTTTCATCAGCATCATTGGATTCCATGCTTTCATCCGGCTGGCCGCCCGCTTTCACATAGAAGTCCCTGGCCCATTTCAGCTGCACAAAGCGCGAAGGGTGTTCCCATTGCAGCAGGTCCCTGAGCAGCTGGGCAAAATCCACATTCAGGCCTTTGGACAGCGTCTGGCGCAGCAGGCGGCCCAGTTTGACCGCGAAGTAGTTCTCCGGTTTCCTGGGAATGTCCAGCAGCTGCAGCAGCTTGTTTTCCACCCCGGTGGATTGTGCGCCCATCTCGCGCAGGCGCAGGGCAAATTCCTTCTCCGGGCCGCCGCAGTTGTGAAAAGCCGCTGCGGCGCAGGCCGTGATGAAGCACACATCCTCATCCCAGGCGCTGTTTCGCTGGTACACCTTGTAGAAAGCTGCGGCCGCCTTGGCGTCCGCCTCCTGCAGCGGCAGGCCCAGCGAGCGTTTCAGCGCGGTTCTGTCCGCTACGGGCAGGGTCTTCAGCCGCGCGACAAAGGAATCCACCCAAGTTGATGTTTTCGTTTCAGTCATCCCTGATAAATCCTCCCTTCCTTAAAATGCCTGATATTGAACCGTTGAGACGGTACTCAGCCAGTGAACGCCATTTGAGCAGGGCGGCGCTTTGCCCCATCTGCGACAGTACGGATTGAAAAGCGCTGACCGCGAACGCCCGCATCTTCCTGCCCCATTCCAGCATGCAGTCAATGTCCCAGTCATCCGATGTTCCGGAGCGCTCATCCACGAAGGGGATAAACTCATTTAACAGGTATTGATGCGCCAGTTCCAGGAAGGCGGCTTCAGTCTGCGGACCCAGTTTCTGGTAAGGTCCCTTCAATCTGCTTCTGCCCCCCGGCTCCTCAAGCTGCCTGATGGTTCTTCCCATCAGCCTTGTCAGCGCGTATCCCACATCCTGCAGGCAGGTCAGGCACAGGTCCAGCAGCGCGGCCTGCTCTTCTGAGTGCAGCAAAGAACGGTGAAGGGGCAGCAGTTCCTCTTCCCAGGCGACCGGCATCAGCAGCGCCGTTTTTTGTTCAGACAGCAGCCCAAACACCTGGCAGTCCGCGCTCGTCCGCTCCCCGGGCAGGCTGTCCAGCAGCAGTTCCGCGTGTTTCAGGAACATCGGACGGTTTTCTGCCTTCAGGATGGTGCCGATGTCACGCCAGACCGCCCTCCCCTCCACAACGCGGAGCGGAACCCGCTCCTGTCTGTAGTTCAGCGAGTACGCGGTGTGGGGGTCTGTCCAATTCCGCAGGTCCTTATAGCGGTAGCCATAGGCCATGATGACCTGGCTGACGGAGCCGTCTTCCTGGGGCAGCAGCTGTATCCGCAGAGGCCGCGCGGTCAGCCCATGCAGCAGGGATACCGCCGCGATGTCCGCTTTGCCAGGAACGGGTGTTTTGTCCCGCCATGCGACAGCGGGCTCATCATAGGTAATGTTCCCCATCTGCGCTTTGCTGACCATGCTGCAAACCAGGGTTTCAAAGAGGTTTTCACCGGCGAACAGGAAGTACCTGGGCGGTTTTCCGTTGATGGAGGGATGCATGGAACGGCTGTGGCTGAGCTGGAAAGGCGCGTAGGTACACAGGGCGCGCAGGCATTCCTCCGGCGTTGCGGCGGAATGCTGCTCCAGCAGGTGGTTAAAGTGGATATGGTTGTTGCCGCTGGAGTTTTGAAGGAAGAGCGCGCTCACGGGCGAAGGCTTCGCGGGGTCCTCCGGCTGGAAGGCATGCTGCAGAAAGGGGCGCTGTTCATCAAACAGGTCAAAGCATTCCCCGCCTTCGCGGCAGGCATCGCAGTAGTCCGCCAGCCTGTCCGCGTCAAAATGCCCCCGGGAAACCAACTCCGCGATGTCAAAGGAATCCTCAGGCTGTAAGGCGTCCTGCAGAAAGGCCAGCAACAGCCGGTGAATGCCGTAGGTTACCAGGGGGTTGTCACCCCGGATGGCGGCGTACTCATGGGCCTTGGCAAGCGCCTCCGCGATGCCCGCGTAGACCGTGTCACCCGAGGGTGTTACAAGGGGAATCCAGGCTTGTGTCAAGACATCATAGACCATTCACATCCTCCTTTATGAATCCAAGTTTGCTGTCCATCCTCAGTCTGTGCTTCAATCCTTCACAGACATTCCCATCTGATAAAACCAGGGTGACGCCCCTCAGGCGCCCCTGCCCCTCCGCGCGGCGGATGCTCTCATCCTTGAGCCAGGAGCGCGGGACGGACGCGCTTTTGCGCAGCAATTCCTTCTCCTGACTGACAGACAAAGCGGCGGCCTGATTCAGCTCTTCTTCACAGACAAATACCATCTGGACGGTTCTGCCGTCATCAAACCTGGTGGAGGCGCCGCGCACAACGGCGCCGTACTCCTCATCGCCGGGGAACACCGTGTCGCCCTCAAACATGAAGAATGAATTCTGGTCCGGCCGCGGGAAAGAATAACTCCGCGCATGCTCTTGCAAGGTCTCGTCCCGGAAAGTCATTTCCGCCCAGTCAACGAAGTCGCTGTCGCCGTCCTCCGCGGCGGCGTAGGTCTGTTCCACCAGCACGCGGATGTCCTCCGGCAGGCGGATTTCCGCCAGGCCGCGGATGTTTTGCCAGGTTTTCTTCAAAATCCACGGCGCGTACACAAAGCCTGACGGCTGGGTAATAATGTCCGCCTCCGTCCGGGGCGTCAGCACCAGCACACCCGGCTGTTCCATCCCCCGCGGGCGGGCGCGATCATGACGGTGCATGCGGCCCATGCGCTGCAGCAGCAGGTCTATCGGACAGAGCATGCTGATGAGAAAGTCAAAGTCCAGGTCAATGGACTGCTCCACCACCTGCGTGGCAATCAGGATGGCGCTGTCAGGCCGCTGCCCGTTTTTGCCAAACAAGGAAACGCAGGCGTTCTCAATGTCCTGCCTAAGGTGCAGGGGGTAGCGGGCATGAAACAGGTAGACAGGGATTTCAGAACGGTTTTGCTTTTCAATCTCCGCATACAAATCCTGCGCTTCCCTGACGGTATTGACAATCACGCCGACACAGCCGCCGGACGCAGCCTTGGCAAGGGCAAACTCCGCAATGGTCTGCGGGCTGTCCATCCAGGGCTTGCAATCCAGCGCGGCGGTCTGGCGCATATAGGTGGACTGAACCGACGCGGCTTCCACCCTGCCGTCTGAAAAGCCTGAGGTAACCAGGGGGTAGGCGTCAGGCGCCTCGTCCGGCCATGAAAAACCGGCCGCTTCAAACAGTTGTCTCCGCTTCTGCGATGGAAGCGTTGCTGAGAGCAGAATGACCGGGATGCGCAGCGCTTTTGCCCAGGCCATCAGGGTGTACAGGGTCTGCTGCATATAGGCGTCGTAGGCATGCACCTCGTCGATGATGAGCACCTTGCCCGTCATGCCCAGCAGCCTCAGGATGGTGTAGCGGATGCGCAGCACCGCCATCATCGCCTGATCCACCGTGCCCACGCCATAGGGGGAAATCATCGCCCTGCGCATTGGCGCGAGCCAGGACTGCGCCATCTCCGATGCGCCGGGGGACATGCCCGCCTGCTCAACAAGCCAGGCATGCCCGTGCATCAGCCTTGAGCCTTCAATGCCGTGGGAAGACAGGCATTGGGATACACGGTCAAACATGCAGTTGCTGGTCGCGGCTGTCGGCAGCGCGAAATAAATGCCGGTTTTTTGCCAGCCGGCCATCAGGGCAGCCGCCAGGGAGAGCGCTGCTTCGGTCTTCCCTTCACCCATGGGCGCTTCAACCAAGGTCATCAGGGGGTAGTCCCCCGCCAGCGACCAGGAGATGCGCAGCGATTCGCAGACAGCCTGGACAGGCCGCGCTCTGCCCGCTGGAATTTCAGGAAACAGCCCGTACAAGCCGATGTCCGGCAGCGCCAGGCCTTCGCCCAGCCCGGCGGCAAGCACCGCTGCTTTGGCTGCCGCCAGCGACTTTTCCGCATAGAGCAGATGGCCGGCTTCTTCCGGAATCTGAAAAGCCTCCTGGCCGGACGCCAGCCAGTCCGCCAGCATCATGAGGCCCCAGACCGCAGTGCAGCAGGCGTCAAAATCACCGCAGTCATCCAGAATCCGCCAGTCCGGTTTGAACACATCACAGACCGTGTCCATCAGCAAACGCTGCTGTTCGTCCCAGGCGCGGTACCGGTTTCTGTTCACAAATTCAGTATGGCTGGAATGAAGGGGCTGGTGATGCAAGGCCGCAATGCGCGAGAAATAATACACCGCCCGCCTGTTCTGCATCCGGCCTGCCAACAGGGCTTTTATCAGGCACTCGCTTTCCTTCTCGTGCCTGAAAACCGGCGGTTTCAGCTCGTTCCTGAAAAGCAGACCGTTTTCAAACATGGGCTGAAGCAATTCCGGATTATCGGCCTTCATCTGAAAATACGGGTGGCACTTGCCAATGTCATGCAAAGCGACCAGACAGGCAATGGTATTGCTTATCTGCCCGCTCAAACCGGCGGACAAAACAGAAAGCACAGGCTTAGCCACACTGGATTCCAGCAGCACAACAGCCGTGTTGCCGGTGTCAATCATATGTTCCAAAAGGCCTTTATACGGATTCGTTTTCGCCCAAATCAAGCCGGTACCTGCTTTCATCAACAACCTGGAATCTCTGTTGGTAATCAATGCCCCGTAGAACGAATGGGCACCGTATTGTCTACATGCCTGAAACTCTTTCACTCACAGCGTCAGTTCAGCTTTTTCTTTCGCTGTCATACTAATTCCGCGCACTTGGACAGCCTGACCCAATCGTTGTGGGGATTCAGCCCTTAAAGCTGAAAGAGTTTTTCATGCTCAGACACGCGACTCGTTCGCTTTGTGGTCGGTACATGCTGTCAAGCTCTGGATGAAGTACAAGGGTTTTGTATGATTTCGCGGGTCTGCTTGCACTATTTTGCCATGATAAGGACCAGAATGCTTGTGGAATATTGGGATAGTGGTGGTTCGGCAGAGCCTGTTTAGGGTAATGGTACCACGAATTAAAGAGTTTGTATATGAAAAAATGTATCTGAATCTGCCTGCAGTGGCTGGATTCCATTGTGTGGATCACGCCCCCCCAAAGGGATTGTGAATCTGACCCCCACAGGCCGCCCAAACCCATGATGTTTCTACACCCGGATATCCTCAATCGCCGGCATATCGTCCCTTTCTGTCTGCCTGCTGTCTGTGGGTCCTGGCGGTATGTCACATGTCGTTTCCCAAGCAATACCACCGGATTCCACCCCTCAAACCACTTATTGCCTCTTTTGTCTTTAACCTCCCCATGTATGTAAAAAAGGCACCAGGGGGTTGTCTGGGTTCAAGACATAGTTAAGTAAAAAGGTTCGAGGCATGGCTAAGCCCATCAGGGTAAAAAGTGGTCGAAGGCGAGGAGACCGCAATGCCATGGAAGGAGCCCGTGTACAACTACCGGCTCACAGCCAAAGGCCAGGCGGCGCTCGTATTTCAGGCAGCCCGGCCATGCGCTGATGGTGCCGGCCCTTAAATACCGGATGCTCAAGGACCTTTACCGTTACACGGTGTCATTCAGGCGGCACCGGGCGCGGATCCGTCTGTTTTATCGCAGATATCTTCTTGCAGGAAAGCCTGGTGGGGAGCGCCAGAAATCGTTATCGGGCGGCACAGGGAATCTTTGGGGCGAAGATAACAATATGCGGGTAAAGGTGTTCTCGGCCCTGGCAAAAAACTTGATATCTTTGGCTTGCGGCGTTAAGATAAGCGATGAATCTGATATGCCAATTTATTTAACGGAGGAAAGCCATGGTCTTAAGACGCCTCTTCCCCCTTCTCTTGATTTGTGCGCTGCTTGCGGCCTCGCTCCCCGCTCTGGGAGAAGGGCAGCCAGGGACAGCTGATTTTTATGACGGCGCGGTGTTCGTGGGGGACTCCATCCTCCAGCAACTCGGCCGTTACGCGCTTATCTGCCAGTCAGAGGGGCGGCCGCTGCTGGGCGAAGCCCGCTTCCTGACCGCCGCTAGCTATACCATCTATCTGGGCAGCAGGCAGAATGCCTATCCGGATGAAGTGGCGCTCAAGTACCGCGGCATCCCGGTGAGCCTGCACGAGGGGCTCAAAACCATGGAGGCAAGCCGCGCTTTTGTCCTGCTGGGGCTCAATGACAACGCGGGGACGCAGCTTGAGAAAGAAATGGGGTTTTACAGCCGTTTGATTCAGCGCGCCATGGATTCCAACCCCGGGCTGGACCTGATCATCCTGTCCATGACCCCCGTTGTGAAAACCGCGCAGACTGAGGGCCTGAACCAGGCAAATCTGGACCGTTTCAACCTGCGCCTCCAGTCGCTCTGCGGGGAGCTTGGAGTTGCATTCCTTGATGTGGCGGCGGCGCTCAAGGATGAGGAGGGCTTCCTGAACCGGGATTATTCCTCTGACAAGTATGTCCATTTGAATCCACTGGGGCTTGAGGTGCTGGCGGGCGCTGTTAATGACTACGCCAGGGAGCGGATGGGTGCAAAAGGAGGAAGCCTGTGAAACGTGTTCTTGCCGTGGCGCTGGTGCTGTGCCTGATCGTTCTCTTGTCCGGCTGCGGGAACGCTCCCAAAAGCCGGGACCTTCAGGAAATCTGGCAGGGGATGCTTAAAGCCGATATGCTGCCTGAGATGGTGGCGGTGCCCCATGACCTGGCGCTGGACTTTTACGGCATTGAGCCTGAGTGGTATGAAGAAGCATTGTTCATGGTGGCTTCCGACAGCCTCCTGGCGGATGAAGTGGTGATGGTCCGCGCCCGGGACGATGACGCCGCCGGGCAGATCCACCGGATGCTTGAATCCCGCATGGACGCCAAGGCGGCGGAAGCCCGGACCTATTCCCCTGAGCAGTACGCGGTGATCAGCCGCGGCCATGTGCTTAAAAACGGGCGGGAGCTGGCCCTGCTGGTGTCCCCCAAAGCGGACACCCTCCTGGAAATCTACCAGGGCGAATAACGAAAGGCATTTGACAACCGGGCATGCTGTTTTCCTCCATCAGTTTTCTCTTCCTCTACCTTCCCCTGGTCCTCACCGGGAACACGCTGCTGCCCGGGCGGCTGCGTTTGCCTTTCCTGTTCCTGATGAGCCTGCTGTTTTACGGCTGGGGAGAGCCGGGCACGGTGCTAATGATGCTGGCCAGCATCCTCATCACCTGGGCCTGCGCCCGGGGCATGGCGGCGAATCCGCGGCGGAAGAAAGCGCTGCTGATCCTGTCTGTTGGCAGCCAGCTGTTGATTCTGGGATATTTCAAGTACGCTGGATTGTTTGTCCCCGTGCTTGAGGCGGCTTTGCCGGCGGGCATCTCTTTTTACACCTTTCAGGCCATCGGCTATACCGTGGACGTGTACCGGCAGGACATCCCGGCTGATAACAGCCTGCTGCGCTACGGGACTTTCATCACCCTCTTCCCGCAGCTGATCGCCGGGCCCATTGAGCGTTATGGGGATATCCGGCCTCAGCTGGAGATGCCCCAAATTTCCTGGCCGAATTTTGCCGCGGGCACCCGGCTGTTTGTGATCGGGCTTTCAAAAAAGCTGCTTCTGGCGAACGCCGCCGGGCAGATGTGGGAGGGGCTTAAGGACACGCCCGGGCTCAACGGCTGGCTGGGCAACTGGGCAGGGCTATTGGCCTTTGCCTTCCAGATTTATTTCGATTTTTCCGGCTATTCCGACATGGCCCGGGGCCTGGGAAGAATGATCGGCATCCGTTTCAGGAAGAACTTCCTCTATCCCTATGCCGCCCGCACCGTCACCGATTTCTGGCGCAGATGGCACGTCACCCTGTCGGGCTGGTTCCGGGATTATGTGTATATCCCCCTGGGCGGCAGCCGCCGGGGCATTGGGCGCCAGATGGTAAATCTCCTCGTCGTCTGGGGGCTGACCGGGCTGTGGCACGGCGCCAGCCTGAATTTCGTGATCTGGGGGCTTTATTACGCGGTGCTGCTGATCCTGGAAAAAAGCCTACTCTACAGAGTTTACGCCCGGCTGCCGGTGACGCTTGGCTGGCTGCCCAGGCTTCTTACCCTTTTGATGGTGCTGGTGGGCTGGTGCGTGTTTGCCTTTACTGATTTTGGCGGGATGCAGGCATACCTTCAGGGGCTGGTGTCGGGCCCGGCGTTTGACCCGGTCAGCCTTGGGTTTGTGAGAGCCTTCCTGCCGCTGATGGCGGTGTGCGCC
>JAQVQY010000150.1 GCA_028701335.1 Eubacteriales bacterium | reverse complement strand
CGCCGGTTTGGCGGGAGGTAGGCTCATGACCACAAGGATTGTGACCGGGATCGGCCTTCTGGCCCTGCTTTTTGTGGCGCTTTACTTCGGCGGCTGGGTTTTTTCCCTGCTGTGGGTGGCCGCCGTTTGTCTGGCCATGTATGAAGAGTTCCATGCTCTCTCCCAAACCGGCGTGCGCCCTGTAGCCTTTCCCAGCTGGATAGCGCTTATCATTGCGGTTCCCGGCTTTTTGCTTTTAACCGAGCTGGGAGGGCTTTTGTTGCTGATATTCCTGACGATGCTGACAATGATGACCGTAAGTGTGGTGGTTATCTTTAGAAGCGGTCCAAAGCTTGAAGACCTGCTGATGTCCCTGCTGCCGCTTTTTTCCATAGTTGTTCCTGGCCTTTGTATGCTGGCCCTGGTTCGGGTGACGCCGATGGCACAGCAGCGCACCTTCCTGAGCCTTGCCTTCTTTGTTCCGGTTGTTGGAGATTCTTTTGCTTACTTTGCCGGAGTCCGGTTTGGGCGGGTCAAACTGGTGCCCGAGGTAAGCCCCAAGAAGACGGTGGAGGGCGCCGCGGCCGGCCTTATTGGCAGCGTGCTTGCGGCAGTGGGGGTTTATCTGTTGGCATCCGCTTTTTCGAGCAATATAATCCCTTTTTACCATTTCCTCTTGTTGGGCTTTTTGGGCGGTATCGCGGGCCAGATTGGTGATTTGTTCGCTTCCATAGTCAAGCGTTATTGCAGGATCAAAGACTTCGGCCATATCTTCCCGGGGCACGGCGGCATGATGGACCGGCTTGACAGCATTTTATTTGTGGCGGTGCAGGTTTATCTCTATCAGGCGTTTTTGTGAGGACGGGCGTGCGGGACATTGTTATCCTCGGTTCTACCGGCTCCATAGGGCGGCAGGCGCTTGATATTGTGGACAGGCATCCTGGCCGCTTCCGAGTTTTGGGTCTCACTGCGCACAGCAACGATCAGTTAATTATTGAGCAGGTAAGGAAATATCGTCCCTTAATGGCAGGGCTTACGGGCAAAAACATCACGCCGCCCAGTGATACCGGTTTCTGCCAGTGGCATTTTGGGCCTTCGGCTCTTGAGGTCGCTGCCAGCCAGGTTCCCTCTGATGACGTGCTGGTGTCGGTAGTGGGAATGATTGGGCTGAGCAGCGTATTAGGCGCCAGGAAGACCGGCAAGCGGGTGTTGTTGGCCAACAAGGAAGCCCTGGTGGCAGGCGGACAGCTGGTAAAAGACCTTTGTCCGGAGGACTCGGAAAATCCCACCCTCCTGCCGGTTGACAGCGAGCACAGCGCCATCTTCCAGTGCCTGATGGGAGCCAAAGGCAACACCTTCCGCCGCCTTATCCTGACAGCATCCGGCGGACCTTTCAGGACATGGCAAAAAGGCCGTATCGCAAATGCCTCTCCTAAAGATGCGCTCAGCCATCCCACCTGGCGTATGGGGGTAAAGATTACCATTGACAGCGCCTCCATGTTCAACAAGGCGCTGGAGATCATCGAGGCGAAGTGGCTCTTTGGCGCGGCCCCCGGTCAAATCCAGGTGGTGGTGCACCCGGAGAGCATTGTGCATTCCATGGTGGAATTTGAAGACGGCGCCGTCCTGGCCCAAATGGGCCTTCCGGATATGCGGGTGCCCATTGCCTTTGCCATGGCGTATCCTGAACGCGTCGCAACTGGTGTAAAGCCCATGGCACCGGAGGATTATTATAACCTGCGGTTTGAGCAGCCGGACCATGAACGCTTTCCTGCCCTGCGTCTTGCGTATGAAGCGCTTGAAGCCGGCGGCGCCGCCTGCTGTGTGCTGAATGCTGCCAATGAAACAGCGGTAAACGGGTATCTTCATCATGCCATTCGCTTTGGACAGATCGCCCAGGTGGTGGAGGAAACGCTGGCATCACTGGGGCCGCTTTCCGCGGATACCCTTGAAGCGGTACTTGACGCGGACCAGCTTGCCAGGGAAAAGAGCCGGGAAATCATCAATCAGATCTCCAGGGAGGATATATGACCGCATTTTATATATTGGCCGCCGTGCTGATGTTCGGGATAATGATAACAGTCCACGAGGCAGGGCATTTTTTTGCCGCCAGGCTGTTCAAAATTCCAGTCAGGGAGTTTTCTATCGGCTTTGGTCCGCAACTGCTAAAATGGAAGCGCAAAAAGTATGATACCCTGTTTTTTCTTAGGGCCATCCCTTTGGGCGGCTACTGCGCCTTCTACGGGGAGGACGATGTAACCGGGGAGAGCAAGAGCGATCCCAGGGCTTTTGGCAAGCACAGCGTCATCAAACGGCTGCTGACCATCCTGATGGGCCCGGTGATGAATTTCCTCCTGGCTTTTTTAGTCGCGGTGATGTTTTATGCCATCAGCGGCATCCCCACGCCAACGGGTCCCACCGTGACGATTGTGCAATCTGTCAATCAGGACAGCCCGGCAGAGGCCGCCGGCATGTTGCCTGGGGATCAGCTTATCGCGGTAAACGGCCATGCGGTGACAGATAACCTGATCCCGCTGATTGCCCAGGAGTCCGGCCCTGACGATGAAACGCTTGATTTCAGCGTGCTGCGCGGGGAAGAAGGCGCGCAGGAGGAAGTCATCCTTCAGGTGAAGCCGCTTTATGATAGTGCGGAAAAGCGCTATATGATTGGTGTGAACGCCCTCTCCAGCACCCCTGCCGCATGGGCGCCGGGCAGCGTGGTGGATGTGATCAAGTCTTCCGCTGTCCTGTGCTATAGCGCCGGGGCCTCCATTATCACCGCGCTTAAAAACCTGGTGACCCGAGGCCAGGGCATCAACGAACTCTCCGGCATTGTGGGCATCACACAGCTCATAGTGGAGGAAACCCGCCAATCCCAGCTGCAGGGCTACCTGTATCTGATGGCTGTCATCTCCATCAACCTGGGGCTCATCAACCTGCTCATATTCCCAGGCCTTGACGGCAGCCGGATGCTGTTCCTGGCAGTGGAGGCCATACGCGGAAAACCCATTGAAAAAGAGGGCTATGTCCACGCAATTGGCATGATACTGCTCTTTGGCCTGATGATCTGGATCACCTTCCGGGACATTGTGCGGTTATTCTAGCATGAAGAAGACATGGGCAGTTCGTGCGGGAGTTGTAACCATCGGCGGGGGAGCGCCGGTCAGCATCCAGTCC
>JAQVQY010000053.1 GCA_028701335.1 Eubacteriales bacterium | reverse complement strand
CCGTGATATACAGCATTGAGCAGAATACCTTCCGCGTGCCGGAAGTGCCCTTGGCAGCGCGACAGATCAGGCTGGTGTCATGACCCCGGAACATCGGTTGTCCCAGCGCCTCGCGCGTCTTATTGGCCCTGAAACGGCTGGGAAAATTGACACCCCGCGCCTGACGCTGCGCCGGCCACGGATGAAGGACGCGGCGGATTTTTTCACCTACGCGCAGGAAGAAGAGGTGGCGCGCTACGTTCTGTGGGATGTGCACACCCATATCGGTGACTCCCGCAGGGCTCTGAGGGCCATCCTGGCACGTGCCAGGGCTCAGGGGGCGGAAACCTATGCCATCTGTCCCAAGGGCACCGGCCACTTGATCGGCACCATCGGCCCCGTATGGCTGGACTGGGGAAACCTCGCCTGCGAGGTGGGTTTCTCTATGGCCAGGCCATATTGGGGCCGTGGCCTGATGACAGAGGCGCTGGAGGCCTTTTTACGTTACGCCTTTTTGGATCTGGGGCTCAACCGGGTGGAGGGCCAGTATGACCTGTTGAACCCCGCTTCCGGCCGGGTGATGGAAAAAGCCGGCATGATAAGCGAAGGGGTGCTGCGCCAACGGCTTCGCTATAAGGGCCGCTACGCCGACGTGGGGCTCTACGCCCTCACCCGCGGCGCCTGGCTTGAGCGCGGCAATAATCCCTGACAAAGCCTGAAAGAGCCAACCCATCCCGCCGTTTGCTTGTCATCCGGTGGATGATATGGTAGAATACTTTCCGTTGTACGCAAGCGCATTTCGGGCGCAATCAAGCTATATTAGGGGGAACAGGCATGGCTGAATATCAGACCGGGGACATCCGCAACATCGCGCTGATGGGACATGGCAGCGAGGGCAAGACGACGCTGACGGAGGCAATGCTCTTTGCTGCCGGGAATATTGAACGCCAGGGCAGGGTGGAGGACGGCTCCACCACCACAGACTTTGACGCCGAGGAAACCAAACGAGGCATATCCATCTCCGCCGCCTTGGCGCCCGTTGAGTGGAAGAACACCAAGATCAACGTAATCGACGTGCCCGGCTACTTTGACTTTGTGGGTGAGGCCGTGGGCCCTTTGCGCGTGGTGCGCACGGTGGGCATCGTGGTGTCGGCCGCCGGCGGGATGACCGTGGGCGCAGAGAAGGCCTGGAACACAGCGGTTAAGCAGGGAGACGGCCGCATGTTCATCGTCAACCAGATGGACCGTGAGCATGCTGATTTTTCCAAGGTGCTGGGAGCCCTCAGGGAAAAATATGGCAACTCCGTGGTGCCCCTGATCGTGCCCACGGGCGACGGCGCGGATTTCAAGGGCGTGGTCAACCTGCTTGAGAACAAGGCCTTTGAGGGCGCCGGCAAAGCCACCAGGGAAATGCCTGTGCCGGACGGCCTGGCTGGCCGCGTGGCCGAGTTTATTGAGGAGATCACCGAAGCGGCCGCCGAGGCAGATGACGCGCTGCTGGAAAAATATTTTGAGGAAGGCGCCCTCTCCCATGAGGAAATTTTGGTGGGCTTCAGGAAGGGCATGCAGTCCGGCAAGATCGTGCCGGTGGTGTGCGTTTCCGCTGTCACAGGCGTGGGCGTTGTGCCTCTGCTTGACATGATGAAGGACTACCTGGCCTCCCCCGAGGGCACCCAGATGGAGGGCCTCAACCCCAAGACCGGGGAAGAAGCCGTCCGCAAGTGTTTAAGCGGCGAGCCCTTCTCTGCCTTTGTGTTCAAGACCGTAGCGGACCCCTTTGTGGGCAAGCTCTCCCTGTTCAGGATCACTTCAGGCACGCTTTCTGCCTCCACCCCTCTTTATAACGCCAGCCAGGAGAAAACAGAGAAGGCCGGCGGCCTCTTTGTCATGCGGGGCAAAAAGCAGACTGCGGTCCAGACGCTCTACGCCGGGGACATCGGCGCCCTTAGCAAGTTGAACGCCACTGTCACGGGGGACACCCTATGCGACCCCAACAACCCGGTGAAGTTCCTGGAGCTTGAGTATCCAACCCCCAGCTTCTCCAAGGCTGTCTTCGCCGCCAAGCAAGGCGAGGAAGACAAGGTGTTCACAGGCCTGGCGAGGCTTCAGGAAGAAGACCCGTCGCTTAAGGTGGAGAAGAACACCGAAACCACGGAGACCATCCTCTCCGGCCAGGGCGACCTGCACCTTGACGTGGTGCGCTCCAAGCTGAAGACCAAGTTCGGCGCAGATGCCAACCTGGAAGACCCGCGCATCCCCTACCGGGAAACCATCCGCAAGACCGTCTCCGCCCAGGGCCGCCACAAGAAGCAGTCCGGCGGCCACGGCCAGTTCGGCGACGTGTGGATCGAGTTCTCCCCCATTGGCGACACCAACATCGAGTTTGAATTTGTGGACGCGGTGGTGGGCGGCGTGGTGCCCCGGAACTTCATCCCCTCGGTGGAAAAGGGTTTAAGGGAGAATATCACAAAGGGCGTGCTGGCCGGCTACCCCATGGTGGGCCTGCGTGCCAAGCTTTATGACGGCTCCTACCACGCGGTGGACTCTTCTGAAATGGCGTTCAAAACCGCCGCGCGCATCGCCTATAAAAAGGGCTGCATGGAAGCAAACCCAGTGCTGCTGGAGCCGGTGATGCATGTGGAGATTCTGGTGCCGGACGAGTACATGGGCGACATCATGGGCGACGTGAACAAGCGCCGCGGACGCATCATGGGCATGAACCAGGTGGATGGCCAGCAGCAGGTGGTGGCCGAGGTGCCCCTGTCCGAGATGGCAAAATACGCCACCGACCTGCGCTCCATGACCCAGGCGCGCGGCTCTTTCACTATGGCGTTTGAGCGCTATGAGGAAATGCCTTCCGACGCTGCCAAGAAGATCATCGACAGCGCCAGGAAGGACGAGGAAGAAGAAGACTGATTCCATCATCCCAAGGCGTTTTGGGGGCTGCCGCGATAAAGCGTCAGCCCTTTTTCATTGTGATGCGGGTATACTGTTTGTGTTTCGGCCAACCGCGAAAAAATTTGGAGGACAGCCACACATGAAATCGGATAACAAACTGGGCAGCATCGACGCCTACATCGCTCAGCAGGCGGAAGGGCTTCGGCCCCTGCTCCAGAAAATACGGGAGACCATCCGGGCACAGGCGCCGGAGGCCACCGAGAAAATCGCTTATATGATGCCCACGTTCTGGCAGGGGGAAAACCTCATCCACTTCGCGGCGTTTAAGAACCACATCGGCATCTACCCCGGCGGGGAGGCCACCACGGCGTTCGCCGACCGCCTTAAAAGTTACAAGACCTCCAAGGGCGCGATCCAGCTGCCCCTGGGCGAGCCAATAGACTATGAGCTGATCGCTGACATCACCCGCTGGCGCGTGGAACAGGCAAAGGGATGAGCGGGGCGGCTTTTACCCCGGAGAAACTGGGCGAAGCGCGCCGCTCCCTTTTGTCCACGCTGAACAAGTGCGAGCGGATTGACCTGCAAATGCTGGGCAAGCCGCAGAGAACGATGCTTGAGAAGAGGATCGCCGCGCTGAAAATCGCGCTGGCCTTGATTGTAAAGGAACAAACTAAAATGGACACGAAAGAGAAGGCGAAGGCAGCAAGGGTATACGCAATGGCCTTTTCCAGGGTCTACCCCCTGCTCGTCCAAAAAGCGGAGAAAAAAGGCCGCGCCAGGGAAGAGGTGGATGCCGCCATCCTCTGGCTGACCGGCTATGATTCAGGAGGCCTTAAGGCCCAAATCGATAAAGGAGTGAGCCTGGAGGCCTTCTTTGCGCAAGCCCCGGAAATGAACCCCAACGCCCACAAGATTACCGGCGTGGTCTGCGGCGTGCGTGTTGAGGAGATTGAGGACCCGCTCATGCAAAAAATTAGGTGGCTGGACAAGCTGGTGGACGAACTGGCCAAAGGCAGGCCCATGGAAAAAATATTGAGAAGCTGAGAGCTTTAACGCCCCTCAGCTTCACTTACAGTAAAACAGCCCTCGCTACTCCAGCGGCAGCCGCTCCACATTCTCCTTCATAAATTTGGCCAACGCGTCCACCGCCAGCTGATGGTCCTGCAAATCATTCAGGCCCGATACCGTGACGGCGCCCACCACGCCCAGGCCTTTGAGCCGGATGGGGAAGCATCCCCCGCAGAACACCACTTCCTGATCCGTAAAGCCGTGGTCCTCCAGCTGGTCGCCGCCGGTCAAAGCCTCCAGCTTCAGCCTGAGGGAGCTTTTCCAGCACTCCAGTACACCCTTCTCCTTACGGGCGATCCAATGGTCAAAGTTGGGCTTGGGCTGGCCCAGGCTGCAGTGAAACACCTGCGTGCCCAGCAGGCTGATATGAAGCCCCAGGTCCGCGCCCGTTTCAAGGCCCTTTTCCCGCAGGATCAGGCCCAGCTGCCAGGCATCCGCCGCGTCAAAGCGCTCCAGCCGCAGGGTTTCCTCCTGCGCCATCACAATCTCCAGGAGCTCCATCTGATATGTCTTGGTCACTGCTTCCATGGTGCGCCTCCTCCATGCCATTGGCATTGCTTATCGGTTTCGCTGCTGAAAGCATCATACCGGATAAGGCCAGGGCGCACAAGCGAAGAGCCCAATAATCGGATGAAATACCTTTCAGATACAGCCAAAGATGATGTGGAACAAACCAACAAAAACGCGATATTGGAAATCATTACACACATGCGGTGACGGTGTTGATCGCCCGTCATGGTCCGGCCCGCCCGCGGGCGATAATCAATCGCCTGCGGGTGGGATAGGGCAGGCGCGTCCTTACAGGATGCTGATACGATGGTCCTTGCTACGTCCCGAAGGATACTTGTTTGCAGGTTTTGGCGAGTTGTTTGCATCTTCCCATGCAAACAAGCTATGGCCTGTTTTTAGTTGAGTTCATTCGCTTTTTCAGGCATAGAGGGGCTTATATGCACTGTTTGCAGGGGGGTCCAGCACGGCGGAGAGGAGCATGATTATCTGAAGTATCCAGGCGGATATACCCCGGAACTTATAAAGAATGCCGGAATCGGGCTTTTCTTCCTCTCCGAAACCCCTTTGGAACCCTCCGCCTGCAAACGCCTGGCGGCTTCTGCCGGGCAACAGCCTTTGTCAACGGGTCTGCGCGGAAGAAACGCGGCACGCCGGTGTTTGCGTTTATTCCTGGATGTGTTTTCTCATGGCGCTGCGCGCTATTCCCGGCACTGCCAACCCTTGCCCCCGGAGGCTGCCCATCCCGGGCTTGACAAACCCATTTGGCCTGATTATACTTAACGTGTTAATTGGTTGTATTGTCGCCTTTTATGACATTTGGATGTGTTTGTGGCATTGCCTGCCCAACCGCTTGCCAGGCCTCGCATGGCCGCAGCAACATCGGCGTGAGGCCATGCAGCGTGAAACCCACCAGGGGACAAAGCCGATGCAATCCTGATAAAAACAGCATGATCCAACAAAACCAACTATCCCCAATACGACCATCAACAGCATGTAATCCCAACATTGCTGTATCAGGCGAGGAATTACATCAACCTGGGCCCTGCCGCATGACATGGCACCGCGCTTTGCGGTTCAGGACAACTGCCATCCCTGTTCTTGTTTGCAGATAAGGTGGAGGGTTACCATGCCCGATAAATATTTGTTTCCCAATCTGCTTGACAAAAAAATCCGTGACGGAGCCACGAAATTCTGCCATACGGAAAAAGTCCAAGAGGAGTACTTCAGGTTCTGCGCAAACCAGTGCAAGCCGAGTGCCGGCCTGCTGAATTTTGTAAAGCGCAGCAAAGCAGTTCATGAAATCGCTGTTGTGAAGGCCCTGCTGTTTGCGCAAATGATCCTTACCAAAAAGAAAGTAGGACTATTGCTTCATCATCACCGATAGTTGATATGGACAGACCCGCTTCGTTAAGAGGCGGGCCTTGTTTTCCCATTCAAAATCCATGCTTTATTGGGAAGGCATACGCATTTTTTATAGGCTTGGGCCGGTGTCCCGGGCCTCTTCCCGTATCCCTGAATGAACGGCTTATACGCCAATACCAACCCTGGCATTACCGCTTGCCTCTGTTCCATACAATATCAAATCACCGTTGTGAAAATAATGTGGCTTGCCGGATAATATGCTGACCAGGAAAACGCTCTTGCCCATTCCCGGCTCCAGCACTGCGGTCTCCGGGCGCAAAAAGCCCTCCTCAATCCCAGGGATAGCAACAATAGAGCCCGCAACCTCCTTAGGCGCGGACACCTCACCGATGTGAGACCGCGCTTTGCGGCGCTGGAAATTGGAGAGGTTTCATGCCGGTCGAACCTTGAGCTGGCCTTTGGCCCAAGCCCAATCAATCCCATCAAAAACCCCCGGGACATCGCTACCCCAGGACATTCTTATTGGAGCGCATCCGAGTGCTTGCCCGGATGATTATGGCTGACGCCTACACAGCCTCCGGCACGATAAACCGCGCGGCGGCGGGCAGAAGCTTCACCTCAAAGCGCCGGCCGGTGATGATCTCCCCGTCCAGGCACAACCGAATGTCTCTATCGCTCTCCAACATAGCTTCCTTCACCCGTCGGTAGGTGATGAAGGGGCGCATGCGGGGATCGCCAAGGTGTTCCCCTTTTTTGTAGGCGCCGATCAGGCGGGCCAGGCGCAGGCGGCTCATGGGCTGAACCAGCGCCAGCTCCATGAAGCCGTCATCATTTTGTGACCGGGGAGCGCACATGAAGCCTCCGCCGATATACTTGCCACAAGCCAGAGAAAGGGTGAGCATGGCCCCGGAATGCAGTTTCTCCCCCTCCGCCGTGACTTCACAATCCGTGCGCATATAACGTGCGACCGCATTTAGGACGCCCAGGATATAGCCGTTTTTTCCATTGAAAAGTGGATGGTGGCGGATGTGCACCATGGTGGCCGCCGCTTCGGCCTCAAGGCCCAGGTTTATGGCGTTGATGGCGCAGCGGTCCCCCGCCTGCATCAGGTCCACAGGGACGCTTTTCGCTTCCACCTGGCGGCCGAGGTCCAGGAAACGGGCCCCGCCGCCAAAATATTTCACATAGTCGTTACCGCTGCCGCAGGGCCAAACGCCGATTTCGGCTTCGGGGAATCCCAGGGCCCCCGTAGCCACCTCGCCCAGGGTGCCGTCGCCGCCGCAGGCGTAAAAACGCTTGGCTCCCGGCGAGGCCCCACACTGGGCGCGGACAAACGCCACAGCGTCTCCCGCCGCTTTGGTGGTGTACAGGGTAAAGCTTCCCGGCTCAAGCGCCGCCAGGGCCTGGCTTAGCCGGTCAGCGGTGTTGCGCCTTCCGGCGGCGGGATTGAAGATGAAATAGTGCCGGGTGTCCTTCTCTGGCATGCTGACTCTACGTTCCCTTCCCGGCCGGAGACAAAGCCCGGACTAATTATCGCCTGATTTTTCAACAAATTTCTGAAGATGCTCCAGAAGATCATTTACGGTTTCCTTGCCCTTGTCCATCGCGAATTCACCCAGACCGTCATACACGGTCTCCTCCCGGCGCGGCTGTGCCTTCCTGCCGCCGCTGGCGGATTTTGAATCCTTCCGGGCGGTCGATGGCTCACTGACTCCGCTGGGCTTGGATTCCTTTTGGGCGGCGGATTTCCTGCCCTCGCCGGACTTCCTGCTTCCCGGCGTAGCGCTGTCCTTCCTGGCGCTGGATTTGGACGCGGAAGTTTTACTCACCGATTCTTTTTCCTTGCCGTCCGCAGCGTTGCTTGCTTTGCCCGGGACGCTGTCCTTCTTTTGCGGCGCGCTCTTTTTCTCAGCCATGGTGTCCTCACCGAGAAGGCTTATCGCCTGTTGGCGCATTGTTCTCAGCCCCGCTATATGGGCCGCGGTTATACCCTTTGGCGCGATGCTTCCTATACCTGTTTCTCCGCCCATTTCCCGGAGTTGAAGCGCCAGTTGAAGAGGATGAGCCGGAGGCCTACCTCGCTTAAGCTTAACAGCCAGGTCATCGCCAGCCCCATCTTGAACACATGGACGGCCAAAAGCGCCATTACCGGGCGGATGATGGACACGCACAGCGCCATCACCCCGGCCACATACAGGTTGTCCCCGGCGCCCCTTAAGCAACCCGCAGTGACGATGGAAGACATCTGGATGGGCTGCATCAGCCCCACCACGATGAGCGTTTCGGCGGCGTAGGCCACCACAAGGCCGGCGTCCGGCGTGTCCGGGTTGATGAAAAGCTGGCTCACCGGGAAACGCAGAAGGATGGTGCCCAGCCCCAGCGCCAGGCTTAATCCGAAGGCGATGCGCTGGGTAATCTTCCCGTACATAAGGCTCATGTCCTTGCGCTCCCTGCCCAGGTTCTGCCCCACCAGGGAGGTGGAGGCCACGGCCAGGCCGTCGGCAAAATTGAAGGTAAGCGCCAAAAACTGCATGGCGATGTTATGGGCGGCGAACATGGTCACCCCCAGGGAATACATGATGCGGGAGTATAGGAAAAAGCCCACCCGCATGCTGGCCTGCTCCACCACCGCGTTCCCCCCCACCCTGACGATGGAGACCATGGTGACACGGTCCAGGCGCCAGGAGTCCCCCCGGTGGATGCGCAGGTAGCTGGTGTCAGCCCGGGTGACCTCCCGGATAGATAAGATCATCCCCACCACGAGGCCGATGACGCTGGCGATGGCGGCGCCCTTGATCTCGAGCCTCGGAAAGCCCAGGTGGCCAAAAATCAGCAGGTAGTTGAAAAACACGTTTACCAGGTTGGCCACGATGTTCACCCGCATGGGGGTGCGGGTTTCGCCAACGCCCCTTAAGGCGGCGTTGATGCACATGGACACGGCGCTTACCGGAAGCGACAGCGCCATGATGGTAAAATAGTCTACCGCGCCCGCCAGCACCTGGGCGTCCTCCGCCGTGTTGGTGTTGCCGCCAGCCAGGACCATCAGGGGCCGGGCAAAGATCACGGCCAGCACTGTGATCACCACGGACAGCCCAAGGCCCAGGACCAGGGCGTTGCGCAGCGTCATGTTGGCGTCCGCCTGGCGGTCCTGGCCCTTGCGCCGGGCAACGATTGCCGTCACGCCGACGTTTAAGGCAAAGAATATCGCAAGCAAAATCATCCGGGGCTGGGTTGGCAGGGATACGGCGGCCAGCGCCGTCTTCCCCAGTTGGCCCACCATCAGCATGTCTGCGCTGCCAATCAGGCTCATCAGCACCATCTCGGCAATGGCCGGCATGGCGATGTGCATCACCATGCCGTAGGCCTCCCTGGTTTCAGGCAGCGGCCCCAGCCGCCTGGCCGGTGTTACCAGCCCTTCAGGCGTAAAAAAACGCCGCAATACATCACGCACGAAAAAACCCTCCCATTTTCTGCCAATAATGATATCACCCGCATCTGGAATATGCAATTGCCGGCGGGTTTTCCCCTGTCCCCCTCAAGGGGCGCGGGAGGTGCCCCGCCTTGACATAAGTAGTGTAAATCCTTATACTCACAATGTCTGAAAATGCCTTATTTGGCACGATTTAGCAAGAAATTTTTTATCAGGAGGACCATCATGGCGAAAAAGCTCACCATCGACGGAAACGGAGCCGTCAGCCACATCGCTTACGCTTTCAGCGATGTTGCCGCCATCTACCCTATCACCCCCTCTTCCACCATGGCGGAGTATGTGGATGAATGGTCGGCCCAGGGCCGGCTGAACCTCTTTGGCCAGACGGTGCAGGTGTCGGAGATGCAGTCGGAAGGCGGCGCCGCGGGCGCTGTCCACGGCAGCCTGGCCGCTGGCGCCATGACCACCACCTATACAGCCTCCCAGGGCCTTTTGCTCATGATCCCCAATATGTACAAAATCGCGGGCGAACTGCTCCCCACGGTGTTCCATGTGTCTGCCCGGACGCTGGCCACCCACGCGCTGTCCATCTTCGGCGACCACTCCGATGTGATGGCCTGCCGGCAAACCGGCTTTGCCATGCTGGCCTCCGGCTCCGTCCAGGAATCCGAGGACATGGCCCTGGTAAGCCATCTGGCCACCATCAAGTCCTCCGTGCCCTTCCTGCACTTCTTTGACGGCTTCCGCACCAGTCACGAGATCCAGAAGATCGAGCGCATCGAGTACGAGGATATCGCCAAGCTGGTGGACTGGGATAAGATCGCCGCCTTCCGCGCCCGGGCGCTGAACCCCGAGCATCCCCACCAGTCCGGCACCGCGCAGAACCCTGATGTCTTCTTCCAGAACCGGGAAGCGGCCAACAAATACCACGACGCCGTGCCAGGGATCGTTGAGGAGTGCATGGCGCAGGTCGGCGAACTGACTGGCCGGAATTATAAATTGTTTGACTACGAAGGCGCCCCGGACGCCGAGGATGTGATCATCATCATGGGCTCCGGCGCCGAAACGGTGCATGAGACCATAACCGCGCTTAACAGCCAGGGCTCAAAATACGGCGTGCTGAAAGTGCGCCTCTACCGCCCCTTCGCCGCTGACCGCTTCCTCTCAGCGCTGCCAGCCTCTGCCAAGCGACTGGCCGTGATGGACCGCACCAAGGAGCCCGGCGCCCTGGGCGACCCGCTCTACACGGACGTACGTACTGCCCTGGCTGAAGCCGGACGGCATGACATCGCCGTCTACGGCGGGCGCTATGGCCTGTCCAGCAAGGAATTTACCCCCACGATGGTTAAGGCCATCTATAAAAACCTGGCCAAGCCGGAGCCCAAAAACCATTTCACCGTGGGCATCGTGGACGACGTCACCCACTCCTCCCTGGAATTGGGCGAGCAGTTCAACGCCGCGCCTGAGGGCACCATCGCCTGCAAGTTCTACGGCCTTGGCTCTGACGGCACGGTAGGCGCCAACAAGAACTCCATTAAAATCATCGGCGACCACACCGACATGTATGTGCAGGCCTATTTCGCCTATGACTCCAAGAAGTCCGGGGGCCTCACCGTCAGCCACCTGCGCTTTGGTAAAAAGCCCATCCAGTCCACCTATCAGATTGATGACGCCAACTTCATCGCCTGCCATAACCCCGCCTACGTGACGGCCTATGACATGGTCTCGGCCCTCAAGCAGGGCGGCACCTTCCTGCTCAACTGCCCCTGGGATGAAAAAGAGCTGGATGAGCGCCTGCCCGCCTCCATGAAGCAGGCACTGGCTCGGAAAAACGCCAAGCTCTACACTATCGACGCCATTGACCTGGCGGAGAAGGCCGGCATGGGCGGGCATATCAACACCATCATGCAAGCGGCCTTCTTCAAGCTGGCGAATGTGATCCCCTACGAGGAAGCGGAAAAACAAATGAAGGACTATGCCCAGAAGACCTATGGCCGCAAGGGCGACAAGGTGGTCAAGGCCAACTGGGCCGCCATCGACTCCGCCATCAGCGGCCTTAGGAGGGTGGAGGTGCCCCAGGAGTGGGCCAGCGCCACCACAGGCGCTGATCCGGTGCGCGTTGTGGCCACGGACTATTTTGACGCCGTCGCCAAGCCCATCCTGGGCCAGGCCGGTGAATCGCTGCCGGTGTCCGCCTTTGACCCGGCGGGCGTTGTGCCCACCGCCACCTCCCAGTATGAGAAGCGCGGCATCGCCATCAACGTGCCCGAGTGGCAGATTGAGCACTGCATCCAGTGCAACCAGTGCTCCATGGTCTGCCCCCATGCGGTCATCCGCCCCTTCCTGATCAAGGATGGGGATGAGCGGCCTGAAGGATTTGAAACCAAGAAGGCTCTGGGCAAGGAGTATGCCGGATATGGTTTCCGCATCCAGATCAGCCCGCTGGACTGCACCGGCTGCGGCAACTGCTATGAAGTATGCCCCGCCAAAACCAAGGCCCTGGAGATGAAGCCGCTGGATAGCCAGCGCCACCAGGAAAAGTACTGGGAGTTCGCCAACGAGCTGCCTCTGGCCGATGTCAACCACAACCTCAGCACCGTCAAAGGCAGCCAGTTCCAGCGGCCGCTGTTTGAGTTCTCAGGCGCCTGCGCCGGCTGCGGCGAAACGCCCTACATCAAGCTGGCCACCCAGCTGTTTGGCGACCGGATGATCGTGGCCAACGCCACCGGCTGCTCCTCCATCTACGGCGGCTCCAGTCCCACCACACCTTACGCGGTCAACAAGGACGGACACGGTCCCGCCTGGGCCAACAGCCTTTTTGAAGACAACGCTGAGTTCGGCTTCGGGATGAACCTGGCCATGAACCAGCGCCGTGCCAAACTGGCGGATACCGTTGAAAAGCTGATTGCCGTTGAATGGTGCGATCAGCCCATCAAGGATGCCGCCAAGGAATGGCTGGAGAACATGCACAGCGCTGCAGGCTCCAAGGCCGCGGCAGCCAAGCTCAGGCAGGCCTGCGAGTGCGGCCTTGACATGACCGGCACCGAGTATGAAGCCGAGTGGCTGAAAAACAACAAACGCTGTGACTGCGAGGCCTGCGCCGGCGCGCGGGAAGTACTGGCCAACGCGGATATTCTGGTCAAAAAATCCATCTGGATCATCGGCGGCGACGGCTGGGCCTATGACATCGGCTACGGCGGGCTGGACCATGTGCTGGCCCAGAATCAGGACGTAAACATCCTGGTGCTGGACACCGAGGTCTACTCCAACACCGGCGGCCAGGCCTCCAAGGCCACCCCCACCGGCTCAGTGGCCAAGTTCGCCTCCGCCGGAAAGCGCACCAAGAAAAAGGACCTGGGCATGATGGCCATGTCCTACGGCTATGTCTATGTGGCCCAAGTGGGCATGAGCGCCAATTACAACCAGACACTCAAGGCCTTCACTGAGGCGGAAGCCTACAACGGCCCCTCC
>JAQVQY010000149.1 GCA_028701335.1 Eubacteriales bacterium | reverse complement strand
CGCGGGCAAACCTCAGCCAGTCCCGGCGGGCAAGGTTCCGGTAGGTTCTGGGTTTCTTCCCATCAGCAGCCCCGGCTTCGTGTGCGGTGTCTATCATCTTCTCCAGCAGCTCGCGGCCTTCGTTGAGTAAGGAAACATCGGTGGGAAAGCGGATGTTCTGCGGCACACAGGTGGCATCCAAAATCAGTGTTCCTCGGTTGCCGGTGCCTTCACCATCGCCTGTATCATCATCATCCGAAGGTGGCGCTTCATCCTCATCCACTTTCTTATGGCCAATGATGTAATCATTCACCTCGGCCAGCATTTGTGGTGTAATCCGTTCACGGAACCAGGTCATTACACTGGGGTCAAAGGGACGGACGCTGGTATACTCCGCAAAACCCAGGAAGTATTGAAGATACGGGTTTTCCCGAATCTCTTCCACCACGTCCTCATCTGATAGCCCATAGCGCTTCTTGATGATCAAGGCACCGATCGCCATCCGGGCGGACTTGGCCGGCTTGCCCTCCCGGGGATTGCTAAACAGGGCGGCATTGTCCAATTCCAACTCTTCACATCTTTTCATTAAGGTGTCAAAGTCATCGGAGGTAATGGTTTTCTTCATTCTTGGCATATTGGCCCTCTTGGTCTTTGATATGAGCGCTTCGTATCCATAATCCCGCACCTTGTTTGCCCAATAATAGATAACGCCTGAAGATGGGAGGTTTAAAGATGCAGCGATTCCATTGAGAGTATACCGCCTTGTCAGGAACATCTCAACGGCCTTGATCTTCACATCTGCCGGGTAGTAATTAATTGCTATCCGCTCTGCGTATCGTTTATCTTTTCTCAGCCATCGCTCCAGGTTTTGCCGGGTAGGGTACCCAAGGCGGTCCACCACTTGTTGAGTGGTCAGTTTCTCATTGAAAAATAGGTCAATTGCGCGTTCTTTCTCTGGCTCAGAAAAGTGTTTCAAGAATTTCCTCTTTCTCCCACTTTTCGTCCGCACCCCCTATCCGGGAACGCAACAACTGCAGGCCAAGGCGGATCAGGAGCGCAGTGTTTTTAAGAGAGATAAAGTAAGCATTCGTGGGTGCATACTTCGATATCAATTTTGTCCATTAACCCATAGGGAGTTGCCCGGAGGAATGGCATCATACCCGCGACCACTCCTGCGCGAAGGCGGCCAGGCGATGGTAATCGCGGAAAAGGGGCTTAAGACTCTCTGCACGCGCGGGATCCGGCAAATAAATCCGGGCGAAACCCGCACCCATCTGCCGCTGCGCTGCGGGCAGGTCCGCATAGACGCCGGCGGCTACGGCCGCGTACATCGCGGCGCCCAGCGCACAGGCCTGCGCGGCGGCTGACACAGAAATCGGGTGCTCCAGAACATCAGCCAGCGTCTGCATGATGTATGGCGACTTCTGGGCGATCCCGCCCACTGCGATAATTTCCTGCAGCTCCACCCCAGCGCTTGTGATCCCATTGAAAATGACTTTGGAGCCAAAGGCCGCCGCAAGCACGAGCGCACGGTACATCTTCGGTGCGTCTGTGCCCAGCGTGAGGCCCATGAACGCGCCCTTTAAGCCGTAGTCGACCTCCGGATAACGACGGCCGTTGAGCCAGTCGAGCGCAGCCAGGCCATCGGGCGAACCTTCCAACGCTGTCGCGGCAGCCTCCAGCCGCGCCAGCAACCCATGCTCAATTTCATCTCTTGTGCGTGACGATATCCCGTCGTGGCCAATCACGGACCACATCAAAAGGTGCTTGAACCACGCGAAGATGTCCCCAAAGGCGCTTTGTCCGGACTCAAGCCCCAGGAAACCAGGGAGTACTGCATTCTGCGCGAGGCCGAACAGAGAACTCAGGCTTTCGCCTTTTATCTCTTCCTCACGCACAACCGCAAGATCTACCGAGGAAGTCCCGAGCACCTTAACCAACACGCCCGGCCGGATTCCCGCTCCGACAGCGCCTGCATGCGCGTCCAGCGAACTGCCTCCCACCACGATTTCACCGGGCAACCCGAGCCTTTTCCCCCACTCTTCGGTCAGCGTGCCCACCATGTCCGTTGACAAGCCTGGACGGGGCGCATAACGGCGCGACACTTTGGCCAGGTAAGGGTCGACCGTATCCAGGCAGGCAGCCGAGGGTAGTCCGCCGAACCGGCCATGCCACAGGGCTTTATGACCAGCCGAACTGAAGCAGCGATACATCGTATCAGGGTTTGTCCGTCCGCTCAGCAGCGCAGGGACCCAGTCGGTGAGTTCCACCCATGCGTATGCGGCTCCCCGAACCGCCTTGTCCCGGCGAACGGCATGCAGAGTCTTAGCCCAAAACCACTCCGCAGAGTATTCACCCTGGAACTGGCGATAGTCCTCACCGGGCCAGACGCGCAGCGCCGCATCGAGCTCCGCCGCCTCCTCCACCGCCGAGTGGTCCTTCCACAGGTGGAACATCGCGTCGGGGTTCCGTTCGAACTCCGTTCGCAAAGCCAGGGGTACGCCCAAACGGTCGACAGGGCTGACTGTGGAGCCTGTCGTGTCAAACCCGATCGCGCGCACTGACTGCTGCTCGGTTTCCGTTAATCCGGCAGTTGACATGCGCACCGCTGAGGTCATCGCTTCAATATAGTCCAGCGGGTGGTGCCGGAAAACCTGCTCGTCCGCGTCGCAGAATTCCCGCCGTGCCCATCGGGCGTAGTTCGAAACGCCTTCCCCACGAATTGCGCCTGATGCGGTATCGACCACAACGGCGCGCACAGAGTCCGTTCCAAAATCCAGCCCGATGACCAAGTCCATAACGAATCCGCCTCTCCTGAGAAAATAACCGCTGCCGGCTTCTGAATGGTTTGGGTACCTGAGCGCCAAGGCGGCCAGGAGTCAGAATCTTAGTCCCGAACCGCATCTCCATGCTGAAGTTGTTGCAGAGGTTTGAATATATTATAGCCTATTCCGCAATGTGTGTGACGTCAATGCGTCTGCTTCCTCAGCGAGAAGGCCTCTGCCGGCAAAGCAGGGAAATCCGAGGGCCAGGATAGAAAGAAGTGCTTCCTGTTTGGTTAGGGTTTACTTATATCTCACATCTCATTCGTTGAAGATTCATACCACATGGGAGGTCCATATTGGTCTGCACAGCTTGATATTTGAAATTCAAGTGGAAATGGTATAATGCTTTGCATGGAACAATGAGTCATCAGGACTACAACTCCTG
>JAQVQY010000052.1 GCA_028701335.1 Eubacteriales bacterium | reverse complement strand
GTCCGCTTCCTCCCCAGGCCTTTGCCAGCCAATTCGCTCAAAGATTCAACTGTCGTTCTTCGCTTCTCTTCTCTGTATCGTTTTCAAGGTCCCCGCAGCCCCAAAGGGGTGCCGAATGAATATATCATAGCCCCAACTTTGTGTCAACCAAAATATTTTTTCTTTTTCTCCTCCATCCGTCACCCCGGGATTGGGCGCCAAACTGATGACAATCCCAGCCTATCTGCTATAATGGGGCAAATGATTTCGGGAGGTCGACATGGACAAACTGAAGGCTGGTTTTATTGGTTGCGGCGACATTGCGCAAGGCAAGTACTTCCCCTCGTTTAAAGCGCTTGGAGGCGTGGATATGCTGGCTTTCTGCGATACCGCGCCGGCCAAAGCGGATATCGCCAGCGCCCAGTACGGCGCGCCGGGCGCTAAAGTATTTACGGATTATCAGGATTTGCTGGCGATGGACCTGGACTTTGTGATCGTCAGCACTCCCAACCGCAGCCATAGCTATATTTCAGTGGACGCGCTCAAGAGCGGCAAGCATGTGATGTGCGAAAAGCCCATGGCCATTAACACCCTGGAAGCCGGGAAGATGTTGGCCGCGTCCAGGGAGGCCGGGAAGCTGCTGACCGTCGGCTACCAAAACCGATACCGGTCAGACAGCCAATATTTGAAGAAGGCCGCCGAAGCGGGCGTTCTGGGCGAGGTGTATTTCGCCCGGGCCAATGCCCTGCGCCGGCGTGCAGTGCCCACATGGGGGGTGTTCCTGAATGAAAATGAGCAGGGCGGCGGCCCGCTCATTGATATCGGTACCCACGCGCTGGACCTGACGCTTTGGATCATGGACAACTATAAGCCCAGATATGCGGTGGGCACCACTTATCATAAGTTGAACAAGGATCGGAATACCGGCAATATGTGGGGAGACTGGAACCCGGACGCGTTCACGGTGGAGGACAGCGCCTTTGGCTTCATCGTGATGGAAAATGGCGCCACCGTTACAATTAACGCCTCCTGGGCGCTGAACACCCTGGAAGTGGAGGAGGCAACCTGCACCCTCTCTGGTACCAAGGCCGGAGCAGATTTCCATGATGGGCTTCGCATCAATGGCGTGCGCCACAACCAGCAGTATGTGGAAACGTTGAACAAAGAGACCAGCTCTTTCGCTATCCTTGAAGGGCGCCAGGTCAAGCCAGCGGTGCTGGAAATCCAGACATTCCTGAAGGCCGTGCGGGGTGAGGGGAAGCTGTGTGTTCTGCCTGAGCAGGCGCTGACAGTGACCCATATATTGGAGGGGATCTATGAAAGCTCCCGCTCCGGGGAGCCTTATTACTTCAACTTGAAAACAGAGGATTAACGCGCGGATGAAAAAACTCAAAGCGGGCATTTTGGGCGCCACCGGCATGGTGGGGCAGCGGTTGGTAACGCTCCTTAAAGACCACCCCTGGTTTGAGGTGGCGGCTCTGGCCGCCAGCCCCCAAAGCGCCGGGATGACATACGCAGACGCGGTGTCGAACCGCTGGCACATGGCGTCCCCGATACCGGAAAGAGCCGCTGGGATAACGGTGCAAGACGCCAGCAAGATCAGTGCAGTCTCAGAGCAGGTGGACTTTGTCTTTTCCGCCGTGTCGCTTGGGAAGGCAGAAACCCTGGCCCTGGAGGAGGCTTATGCCCGGGCGGAGCTACCCGTCATCAGCAACAATTCCTCAGCCCGGATGCTGCCGGATGTGCCCATGCTCATCCCTGAGATCAACTCTCACCATACCGCGGTGATCCCGGCCCAGAGAAGGCGTCTTCATATAAAGCACGGCTTTATCGCGGTGAAGTGCAACTGCTCCATCCAAAGCTATGTGCCGGCCCTCACCCCGCTTATGGCGTTTGAGCCACGGCAGATCATGGTCTCAACCTTTCAGGCGGTGAGCGGGGCTGGACGCGTGCTTAAAACCTGGCCCGAAATGGAAGGGAATCTGATTCCCTTTATCCGGGGAGAAGAAGAAAAAAGCCAGGAGGAGCCTCTGAAAATCTGGGGACAGTTGAACGCAGACGCCTCCGCGATCATCCCCGCGGCCGGGCCCCCCATCAGCGCCCAGTGTATCCGGGTGCCGGTATCAGACGGGCACCTCGCCACGGTGAGCGTAAAATTCGCCAAAAATCCAGGCCGGGAAGCCATTCTTGACCGCTGGGCCAACTTTCATCCCCTGGCGGAGTACGGCCTGCCCTCATCCCCGCCCCAATTCCTCATCTACCTTGACCAGCAGGACCGTCCGCAGCCCGTCCTGGATGTAAACGCGGGCCGCGGCATGGCCATCAGTCTGGGCCGCCTGCGGGAGGACCCGGTATTTGACTGGCGATTTGTCTGCCTGTCCCATAACACCCTGCGCGGGGCTGCAGGCGGCAGCATACTCAGCGCCGAACTGCTCCTGCGCCAGGGATACTTGACCCACCAGGAGGAATCATCATGAAAAAACCCCTGTTTACCGGAACCTGCACAGCGCTCATCACGCCATTTTCGGACACCGGTGTTGACACCCAAGCGCTTTCAAGAATTGTTGACTGGCAGATTGGCCAGGGGGTGAACGCTCTTGTGGCCTGCGGAACCACCGGGGAGCCCAGCACCCTGGAGGATGATGAGTGGGCAAAGGTTGTCGAAACGGTGGTCACCCAGGCGAAGGGCCGGGTGCCGGTCATTGCGGGCACCGGAGGCAACAACACCGCCCATGTGATCATGCAGGCAAAAAGGGCCAAAGAATTGGGCGCCGATGCCCAGCTCTGTGTGACTCCCTACTATAATAAGGCGAGCCATGACGGCCTCATCGCCCACTACCGGGCGATTGCCGGCGCCACGGATCTTCCCATCATCATCTACAATGTTCCCAGCCGCACAGGGTTGAATTTGCAGCCCGGGACGCTGGCCGTACTATCAGAACAGGAGCACATCATCGCTGTGAAGGAGGCCAGCGCCGACATGGTGCGCCTGGCTGACATGATGCTTATCTCCCAAGACCGCTTGGATTTCTACTCAGGCGCTGATGAGGTCATCGTGCCGCTGATGGCCCTGGGCGGCCTGGGCGTGATATCGGTCATCTCAAACATTGCGCCTGCCCTCACCTGTGAGCTGACGGATAAGATGCTGGCCGGGAACCTGCGGGAGGCCGCCGCGCTCCAGCTGAAGCTGATGCCGCTGATTCACGCGCTGTTCACAGAGGTGAACCCGATCCCTGTCAAGGCCGGGATGAGCATGCTGGAGTATTGTGAAGACCGGCTGCGCCTGCCCCTGGTACCATTGACAAGCAGCAACCGGGCGCTGCTTGCGGACGAGATGCGCAAACTGGAGTTACTGCGATGAGCCGGTTGATTCTGTCCGGCGCCTGCGGCCGGATGGGGCGGATGATTGCCCAGGAGGCTGCCAGCGCGGGATTTGTGGTGCTTGCGGGGGTTGACAAAGCAGGCGGAGCCTATAGCGTTTTCCCGGTACAGGAAACGTTTGAAGGCTTGCCCCAAGCCGATATCATCATTGATTTTTCGAGCCCCTTTAACCTCCCGGCGGTGCTGGACTTTGCCAAGTCACAGACCCTCCCCAGTGTGCTGGGCACCACAGGGTATACGGAATCAGACCTGGTGCTGATCATGGAAGCGGCCAAAAAACTACCCATCTTTCAGGCCAGCAACATGTCCCTGGGCGTTTATGTGATGACTGAATTAGCCAGACAGGCCGCCAAAATGCTGCCGGGCTTTGACATCGAAATCATCGAAAAACACCACAGGCAAAAAGCTGACAGCCCTTCAGGCACGGCGCTCAGCCTTCTGGAAGCGGTGCGCCGTCCGGGCCAGCACGCCGTATTCGGCAGGGAAGGCCGGGAAGCCCGCCGGAAAGATGGGGAAATCGGTGTCCACGCCTTAAGGGGCGGCACCGTGCCCGGAGAGCATGATGTGGGCTTTTATGGCAGCCACGAAACACTAAGGCTGGTGCACTCCGCCCAGAGCCGCCTGATTTTCGCCCTGGGAGCGCTCAAAGCGGCACGCTTTATTCTGGGTAAACCCCCAGGCCTTTATGGGATGAAGGACCTGGCAGTGGAAACCACGAGTGATGCCCTCAGAGAATAAACTCCGTGGCAATGGAGAAATAAATAAGCAGGCTGCCGGCGTCAACCAAAGTGGTGATTAGCGGCGAGGCGGCAAGCGCCGGGTCCAATCCTATGCGCTGGGCCAAAAGCGGCAGCGTGCAACCAATGCTTTTGGCCAGCACCACAGTGGCAAACAGGCTGAAGGATATCACCAGAGACAGGTCAACCGCCGCCTTATTTAGCAGCAATAAACGAATAAACGTGACCACTGCCATGACAACACCCACAAGCACCCCCACGCGAATCTCGGTCCACAGCACGCGGGGGAGGTCCCGATATTTCACCTCTCCCAATGCCAGGCCGCGGATCATCAGCGTGGACGCCTGCTGGCCGCAGTTGCCGCCGCTGTCCATCAGCATGGGGATGGAGGCGGCCAAAAGGATGTTCACCGCCAACACATTCTCATAACGGGTCATGATGCCGCCCGAGATGATGGAAGTCAGCATCAGGATTAATAGCCAGGGCAGGCGGTTGCCGGCCAGCTTGAAAATCCCGGTCTTGAAATAGGGTTCCTCAGCGGGAGCAAGGCCTGACATCTTCTCAAAGTCCTCTGTGTTTTCCTCTTCAATGACGTCCATGACATCGTCGCTGGTGATAATGCCCACCATCCGCCCCTCACCATCCACTACGGGGATGGAGAGCATATGGTACCTGCGCACGGTGTCGGCCACCACCTCCTGGTCATCCAGGGTGGTGACGGCAATGAGCGAGGGGTCCACCAGCTTGATAAGCGGCGTGTCTTCCTGCGCCACCAAGGCTTTGTGCAGGGGAACGGTGCCCAACAGTTTGCGGCGCTGGTCCACCAAATACAGCGTGTAGACGGTTTCCTTGTCCACACCTGTCTCCTTGATGGTCCTCAGCGCGTCCCGCACATTCATCTCAGGGCTGAACTCGCAGTACTCGATGGTCATCAATGACCCCGCTGAGTTCTCCGGATACTGCAGGAACTGGTTAATGATGGCCCTGGTTTGGGGTTCCGTATTCTGAAGGACCCGCCTGACCGCGTTGGCCGGCAACTCCTCCAGGAAGTCCACCGCGTCATCCACGAACATCTCATTGATGAGCGCGGTGATTTCCTTGTCCCCAATGGACTCCACCAGCGTCTCCCGCTGGCCCGAATCCATGTAGCTGAACACTTCCGCCGATATATCCTTGGGCAGGATACGGAAGAGGAGCAGTAGGTTTTCCCGATCCAGCTTCTTCATATATTCGGCAATATCCACCGGGTTTATCATCATCAATGCGCCCCTCAGCTGGCCGTGGCGCTTCTGCTCCATTAAGTTGTCGAGGGTTTCCTGAATCTTTTCCCAGTCCATCTTTCAATCACCTCCGTTGTTGCTGGATGGCGCAAGATAAAAAAGCACTTTGCCAAGGATCGCAAGTGCCGGCGGCTGGGTGATGCGGGAACGAAAGTCTATTCAGGCAGCGCGAACAGGACGCGCTGACTTCGCGGTACGTCTTCCGTAACCTGGCACCGGACGCCGTCGTCCATATTCCGCCACCTCCTTGTCTTGATTCCATTGGAATTATATGTCTCCACGGCCGGGCTTGTCAACTTCCCTTTTAGCTTGCGTTATGCTATATTTTGCCCGGAGGCAGTATGCGAGTTTGCGGCATCATCGCGGAATATGACCCTTTCCACCTGGGCCACCGGTTTCAGCTGGAAAAGGCCCGGGAACTGGCCGGGGCGGACTATGTGGTCATTGCCCTGGGCTGCGCTTTTTCTCAGCGGGGGGAAGCGATGCTGTTTGAGACCCACGACCGGGCGCGCATGGCGCTTTTGTCCGGGGCCGACCTGGTGCTGGGAATGCCCGTCAGTTTCTCCTGCGCCCAGGCAAACCGCTTCGCCCGGGGCGGCGCCAGTATCCTGAACGGCCTGGGGGCGGTCACCCACCTAAGTTTTGGCTGTGAGCCGGGCAGCGAGGAATACCTGGCCCGAACGGCCGAACTGCTCAGTCACCCGCCCGCCGCCTTCACCCAGGCGTTAAGGGCATCCCTCAAATCCGGAAAATCCTTCGCCCGGTCCCAGGGAGAAGCGTTGAGCGCCGGTCTGCCTGACGTGCCGCCGGAGGTGTTCGCGAACCCGAACTTCATCCTGGGGATCAGCTACATTATGGAACTCAAGCGCCTGGGCAGCCCCATACTCCCTCTGCCGGTAGCCCGGGAGGGAAATTACCATGCACAGGGCCTTTCCCCTCTTTCCTCCGCCTCGGCGGTACGCCTGGCGCTCACGCAAGGCAGCTGGCCGGGGGTGAAGGCGTCGGTGCCTGGAGAGAGTCTGTCTATTATTCGGGACGCTGCGGAAAACAACAGAATTCACCAACCGCAGGCGCTTGGCGCCTGGCTCATGGGCACGCTGAATGTGCGGGGCGAGGCCAGCCTCCTCTCCTCCCCCGAAATGTCAGAAGGGCTTGAGCGGCGCATCCTGGCCAGGGCGCGGCAAGCCGCCAGCCGGGAGGAACTGCTGGATCTTCTCAGTACCCGGCGCTACACCCGGGCCCGGGTCAGCCGGGCGCTCACCCACGCCCTGTTGGGCTTGACCCTATTCCCTGACACGCCGGTTTATGCGAGGCTTTTGGGTTTCAGGCACACAGCGGCGCCGCTTCTCAAGCGTATAAAGGGTGCCGCAGTTACGCTGATCGACCGGCCGGGCCGGAACAATCCCCCGGGATTTGAGGAAGATATGCGCGCCGAGGAACTGTGGGCCCTGGGCGCCGGCAAACCGGCGGCCAGCGCCTGGCGGTATCCCATGATTGTGATCGATTAGGAGGATAAGCTATGCGGGAAATCAACGTATCAGACATCACACAGACCGTAGCGGACCTTTTTTTACAGGCCAACTATGTCATTGGTGAGGATGTGATGGACGCCCTTCAGTCTGCCGCCAACCAGGAGCCCTCGCCCCTTGGGAAGCATGTGCTTGAGCAGCTCATGGAGAACAACCGTGCGGGGGCTGATGAAAGCCTCTGTGTCTGCCAGGACACGGGCCTGTCGGTGCTGTTCCTCACCATCGGCCAGGAGGTGCACCTGACAGGCGGTAGCCTGGAAGATGCGGTGAACGCCGGTGTCAGAAAGGCGTATACCGAAGGCTACCTGCGCAAGTCCGTGGTCATTGACCCCTTGTTTCACCGCAAAAACACCGGAGACAACACGCCGTGCGTGCAGCATGTGCGCATTGTACCGGGGGACAAGGTGCACATCCTGGCCATCGCCAAGGGATTCGGCTCAGAGAACATGAGCCGGCTGACCATGTTGGTACCGGCGGCGGGGGTTGAGGGTGTTACAGATTTCATCGTGGAGACGGTGCGCCTCTCGGGACCCAACGCCTGCCCGCCGCTGGTGGTGGGCGTTGGATTGGGCGGCAGCTTTGAGTTGGCTGCACTCATGGCCAAGCGCGCCACCAGCCTGCCGCTGACGCGCAAACACAAAGACCCCCGGTACGCGGCGCTGGAAGATGAACTGCTTAAGCGCATTAACGCCCTTGGCATCGGGCCGGCAGGCTACGGCGGTGCCACCACGGCGCTGAAGGTGCACATCATCACGGCTCCCACCCACATCGCGGGGCTGCCAGTGGCTGTCAATATCTGCTGCCACGTGGCGCGCCACGCGGAAGCCACCCTCTAAAGGAGAATAATATGGAAAAGCATATCCAGCTGCCTCTGACCGAGGAAACGGTGCGGGATCTTCAGGCAGGAGACCGTGTGCTGCTTACCGGCTCCGTCATCACCGGCCGGGACGCGGCCCACAAGCGCCTGATCGCCCTGCTTGAAGAAGGGAAGCCCCTGCCCGTTAACCTCCTGGGGGAAACCATCTACTATGTTGGCCCCGCTCCCGCCCGGCCAGGCCAGGCGGTTGGCCCCGCCGGACCCACCAGCAGCTACCGCATGGACGCCTATACCCCCAGGCTGCTTGCGCTGGGGCTTAAGGGCATGATCGGCAAAGGTGAGCGGGGAGCTGAGGTGATTGAAGCCATGAAAGAATACGGAGCCGTATACTTTGGCGCTGTAGGCGGCTCGGCGGTGCTCATCTCCAGAAGCATTGAAACAAGCGAGGTCCTGGCCTACCCTGACCTGGGACCGGAGGCCATCCACCGCTTTACCATCAAGGATTTTCCGGCGGTTGTGGTCATTGACAGCCAGGGAAACGACCTCTACCAACAGGGCCCTCAACTGTACAGAAAAACTGATTTGTGATAGCATAAGCCCACCAATGAAAGGGGGGCAGCCATGCTGAGGAAAGGCATTAGAAGCGTTATTCCGGCCTTGCTCTGCTTGGTTTTTTTGCTCAACTTTCTGCCGGTTATTAGCCTGGCCTCGGGCGAATACGATCCCCTTGTGCCTGAGGAGTTGGCAACCCGGGATATCCGGGGCGAGGCTGCCATCGTGATGGAAGCCAATACCGGCGAAGTGCTGTTTGAGAAAAGTGCTGACGAACTTCGCCCGCCTGCCTCAACCACCAAGGTCTTGACCGTTCTTCTGGCGCTCACCATGTCAAACCCGGAGGATATCGTCACCGTATCAGCCAACGCCGCTTCACTGGACAAGGATCAGCACTCAGTCATCGGCCTTCAAGCCGGGGAACAGCTTCCCATGGGGGCGCTCATACGCGCCACCATGGTGGCCTCGGGCAATGACGGCGCCATCGCGATCGCTGAGCATATTTCGGGCTCCGAGCCGGCTTTTGTGGCCCTGATGAATGAGGCGGCCTACCGCTATGGCTGCACACGCACCCATTTTGTCAACTCCCATGGCTTCCACGATGACTATCACCTCACCACCGCCCGGGATTTGGCCATCATCGCACAGGAAGCAATGTCAAATGATGAGTTCCGGAAAATAGCGCTGATGACCAGCTATACCCTGCCCGAAACCAACCTGTCTCAGGCCCGGAGGCTCTCCAGCCAGGCGCGCAATCTCCTGAACAACACCGAGGGCAGCCAGTATTATTATGAATATGCCACCGGCATCAAGACCGGCTTCACCAACCCGGCCGGCTATTGCTTTGTGGGCTCCGCCAGCAGGCAGGGGGTCTCCCTGGTCACGGTGGTGCTGGGCACCAACTCCGCCGGGCGCTGGACTGACACAAGGAAGTTGATGGAATACGGCTTCTCCCAGTACATATCCACCAGCGTGCAGGAGGTTTACCAGGGAAACCCCAAAATTATCTCTATCTCCAGCTACTCCCTGGATGACGCGGACATGGGGCGGCTGGAGTTGGACATCCGGAAGATGGACCCGGCGGCGGACGACTCCCTGGTGACGCGCAGAAGCAGCGCGGATGAGCAGCTGCGGCTTTACAATGAGCGCACCCAGATCGACTTCACCCGCACCCTGGACGCCCCCATCGGAGCAGGGGAAGTGGTGGGCATCATGACCTATACGCCCCCGGGCGGGCAGGCGGCGCCGGTGGAATATGAGCTGGTGGCAGCCCGGACAATCGTGCGGCGGGCATCCCTGGCCCCTTCTGTAGAGGAGATCTACGCTTATTCCGACGCCGATCCCAACCCGTTCCCCCGCTTTTCCCTGGAGTTCCTGACCATCGTCCTGATCCCGGTCTTTGCAGTGATCCTGCTATCCCAGATCATTTTCCGCCTGCTCACCCGCAAGCGCAAGCCCAGGGTGAAGCAGAAGCTGACGTACAAAAGCCGGTATTACCGGTAAAAAAAGCCGCCGTATTCTACGGCAGCCCCACGAAAAAACAAAGAAAATTTCGGCTAAACCGCCCGCGATGCCTCCTGCCCCAGGGGATCGCGGTTTTTTTCATATAACATCCGGATGCCCTTGAGAGTCAACAGGCCGTCGATGTGGTCAATCACTTCCGACTGCTGGGCGATCAGGTGGGCAAAGCCTCCGGTGGCCACCACCTTGGCGTGCGGCTCCCCCATCTCCTCCCGCATCCGCGCCACGATGTAGTTAACCTGGCCCACATAACCATACAGGAGGCCTGACTGGAGGTTGGTGATGGTGGTGCGGGCGATGATTTTGTCAGGGATAATCAGCTCAAAGTGCGGCAGGCGGGAGGTTCCCTTGACCACCGCGTCCTGGGACAGCCTGACGCCTGTGCAGATGCAGCCGCCCAGGAAATCACCCTTTCGGGAGATGGCGCCAAAGCTGGTGGCCGAACCAAAGTCAATGTAGATGCAGGGCGTGCCGTATATAGCGCTTGCTGCCACGGCGTTGCAGATGCGGTCGCTGCCCAGCTCCCTGGGGTTGTCGTAGAGGATATTGATCCCTGTCTTGATTCCCGGCACCACAAAGGATGGCTCCTGATTAAAAAAGTCCCGGCACATGTGCTCGATGGTAAAGTTGACCGTGGGCACAACGGAGGAGATCATCACACCCCTGACATCCCCGGTATTAAGGCCCGCGTGCTGGAACATCCCCTCCATGATGATGCCGTACTCGTCCGAGGTGCTGGCCAGGTTGGTGGCGATGCGCCAGGACTGGATGAGCTCAGTGCCCTTAAAAAGCGCCGTTTTGATATTGGTGTTGCCGATGTCCATGACAAGGATCATGCGTCAATTCCCTTCTGAAGGCTTGATTTTTGAATCGCGATATAAATAGGCGGGCTGACCAGCGCCGCCACCGCCGCCTCCGAAAGCCCCGCGATGACTGCGGTGCCCAGGATCAGGTTGACGATGGTGGTGGTGTCAAGCGCTGAAAAGCGGTAAAACAGGTACATCATCCCCAGGTAAAAAATGGTATTGGTGAGCGATCCCACCGCCGCGGAAACGGGAAGCGCCAGCTTCTTGGCCCTGGACGCCGACAGCCCACGGAAAGTCAGATGCGTAAAAGTGGGCACCAAGAGCCTGGGCGCAAAGCACATGATGACAGCCAGCACAGGGCTTGCCCCCAACAGGGTGCCAGCCAGGAGGCTGGGCGGCGTCATGGACAGACCCAACACACTCATCAGGCTGACAAGGCCAAAGAAAAAGCCCAGCAGCAACCCGGTGCCAAGGCCCAGCGTCAGGGTTCCGATGATGACCGGCACAGCCAGGATGGTGACGTTGATGAATCCCAGGGGGATAAGCCCCAGCGGTGTCAGACCCAGAAGGAAGACAAACGCGACCAGGAGCCCAGTGAGCGCCAAACGCCGGTTCTGATTTGGTTTCATGACGTATTCCTCCGTTCAAGTTCGCTTGGGATACCTGACGATAGCGTATAGTAACAGTTGCTGTCCGGCTCATTGACGATACCGGCATTGTTGCATTGGTTCTTCCACAGGACCTGGATAATATACCCCGCTTGCCTTGCCGTCAAGCGCGGCTTGGCTTTATGGCTGGTGCGCTCAGAACTTTCCCGCCAAACGCTTAAGCTTAAGGGAGGCAGCATACACCGCGTTCTTCTTCTCTCCCAGCCCTGTCAGCGTGTCCATGGCCTCCCGCAGGGACATCCCCCCCGCCATCAGGTCCACCAGACGCGCTTCCAGCCCAACGCCTGTTTTTGCTGAAGGCTCCGTTTCCTCCCCGTCCGGGAGCTTCAGCACCAAACAGAATTCTCCGCGCCGGATACTCTCATCATGCTCAAAACGCTCGGCTACCTCACGGGCTGTGCCGCGCAGGGTCTGCTCATGTATTTTGCTCAGCTCCCGGCTGACAGAAAGCGACGCCCGGGGATATTCCTGGGCGATCGCGCTTAACAAATCCATAATGCGGTGCGGCGCTTCATAAAATACCGCCAGTTTAGCCTGCCCCTTGAGGCCCTTGAGTTTTTCCCTAAGCTCTCCCTTTTTGCGGGGCAGGAAGCCAAAGAAGGTGAATTCTTTTTCATCAAAGCCGCTGACGGACAGGGCCGCCGCGAAGGCGCAAGGGCCGGGGACGGCAAGAACGGAGAAACCGGCCTCTGATACCGCCTGGACCACCCTGGCGCCGGGGTCGGAGACTGCCGGGGTGCCGGCGTCGGTAACCAGGGCGATGGTCATCTCCTCCGCCGCCATGCGCTCCGCGATTTGCCGGGCTTTGGCCGCCTCATTGTGTTCATGGCAGCTTTCCACTGGTGTTCTGATATCGGCGGCGCTCAGGAGCTTCCTGGTGACCCGGGTGTCCTCAGCCAATATAAGTGTAGCGTCCCTAAGCGTCTGGAGTGCCCGGGGACTAAGGTCCCCCAGGTTGCCAATGGGTGTGGCTACCACATACAACACGTTCATCACAGCTTTTCCGCCACCCGCAACCTGGCGCTGCGGGCCCTGGGGTTCTGCTCCTCCTCATGAGCGGAGGCAGCTTTGGGGTAGCCTTTGGGCAAATGCACCTGGGGTTTCTTCCCACACACGCACACCGGCAATTTTGGCGGGCAGACGCAGCCGTGCTCCAGGCGTTTGAAGGTCTGCTTTACCACCCGGTCCTCAATGGAGTGAAAGCTGATGACGGCAAGCCTCCCGCCTGGCTTCAGCAGGCTGATCCAGTCCTCCAGTGCCTGGGCCAGGGGCGCGATCTCGTCATTCACCGCGATGCGCACCGCCTGGAACGTGCGCCTGGCCGGATGCCCCTCGTCCTTTTGCCGCACAGCCCTGGGAATGGCCCGGTCCACGGCCCGCACCAGATCGCTGGTGGTTTCAAAGGGACGCTCCAGCCGCGTTTCCGCAATAATTTTGGCGATCCTGGCGGCCCAGCGTTCATCGGCGTACCGGAAGAGGGCGTCCCGGATGTTGTCTTCCTCCTCCCGGTTGAGCCAATCCGCCGCCGTCATGCTTTGTGACTTGTCCATGCGCATGTCAAGGG